>VIKI01000260.1 GCA_008080595.1 Comamonadaceae bacterium | reverse complement strand
TCAGCGTGGCTGACTATGGGCTGGAGGCGGATCTGTTTGTGGCTGTGCCTGAACTGGTGACCGCCCTTTAACTTTCCAACACCCGTCCCAAGCCGATTTTTTGATGCTGGCCGCCAGTCAAAGGCGGCTTCTCTGGAATACCCACCATGTATGAACTTCACGGCACGATTGCCGTCATCACGCTGAACAACCCACCCGTAAACAGCCTGAGTGCGGCCTTGCGCCAACACATTGGCACCGCCGTGCAGCAAGCCGAATTAGACCCAACGGTGACAGGCCTGGTGCTGATCGGCCATGCCAAAGCGTTTTCTGCCGGGGCCGATGTCACTGAATTTGGTACCCCCATGCAATTGGCTGAGCCGATGATTGGCCAGTTGTTGGCGCACATCGAAGCCTGCCAAAAACCGGTGGTGGCCGCCCTCAGTGGGGTGGCGCTGGGGGGTGGGCTGGAGCTGGCCCTGGCCTGCCATGGCCGTGTGGCGCTGGAGACGGCCAGACTGGGCCTGCCGGAAATCAACCTGGGGTTGATCCCCGGCGCAGGCGGCACACAGCGTTTGCCACGCTTGGCAGGCCTCAACACCGCGCTGGCCATGATTCAAAGCGGCGTACCACAGACCGGCAAACAACTGGCCGAGTCTGGCTTGCTGGACCAGGTGGTGGCGGAAGATCTGTTACCGGCTGCCTTGCAGCGGGCCGCTGAACTGGCCCGTCTGGGCGCACCTTTTCCCCAAGCACGTAAGCGTTCGCTTGATCCGGCGCTGGTGCAAAAATTTGTCAGTGAACAACAAGACAAGCTGACACCGCGCCAGCGCCTGCAAAGCGCCTACACCGCTCAGCTGGATGCCTTGAGCGCCGCCGCAGCGGACTGGCCAGAGGGTTTGCGCCGCGAACGTGAACTGTTTTTGCAGTTGCAGTCCAGCAGCCAGTCCCAAGCACTGCGGTACCAGTTTTTTGCCGAACGTGAAGCTGGCAAGTTACCCGTGGCCTGGCAGGCGGAGCCGCGCACCGTTCACACCGTGGCCATCATTGGCGCAGGCACCATGGGCGCGGGTATTGCCATTTGTGCGCTGGATGCCGGTTTGCGGGTGATCTTGCTGGAGCAGGACGATGCCGCCTTGCAGCGCGGCCAGCAGCGTGTGACCGAGCATTACCAAAGCCGGGTCCAGGCCGGAAAAATGAAGGCTGCCATGGCCGCCGCCGCAGAAGCCCGCCTGCTCCCCAGCACCGATTGGGCGCAACTGGCCCAGGCGGATCTGGTGATCGAGGCGGTGTTTGAAGACCTGGCCGTCAAACAAGAGGTGTTCAAAAAAATCGATGCCCACGCCCGCCCCGGTGCGGTGCTGGCCACCAACACCTCGTACCTGGATGTGGATGCCATTGCCAACGTGACCCAGCGCCCGGCCGATGTGCTGGGGCTGCACTTTTTCAGCCCGGCCAATGTCATGAAACTGCTGGAGGTGGTGCGTGGCACACACACGGCGGCAGACGTGCTGGCCACCGGCATGGCCTTGGGTAAAACCCTCAAAAAGCTGCCGGTACTCACCGGCAATGCGTTTGGTTTTATTGGCAACCGCATCTACAACGCTTACCGCAAGCAGTGTGAATTTATGCTGGAAGACGGGGCCTGGCCCGAAGAGGTGGACAGCGCGTTACAAGCCTTTGGCTTGGCCATGGGGCCGTTTGCCGTGGCCGACCTGTCCGGGCTGGACATTGCCTGGCGCATGCGCAAGGCACAGGCCGCCAGCCGTGACCCGCGCGAGCGCTACGTAGCCATCCTTGACCAGCTGTGTGAGCAGGGTCGGCTGGGACGCAAAACCGGCACGGGCTATTACACCTACGCCGATGGCAGACAGGTCAAAACCACCGATGCCGTGGTGCGCGACATCATTACCCAGGCCTCCACGCAGCGCGGCATCACCCGGCACACCCTTACGGCCGCCAACATCCAGCGCCGCGCCTTGCTGGCCATGGTGAATGAAGCGGCGCTGCTGCTGGCCGAAGCTGTGGCCAGCCGTGCCAGTGACATCGACGTGGTGCTGGCCCAGGGCTACGGTTTTCCGCGCTGGGAAGGTGGCCCGGTGTTCTGGGCCCGCCAGCAAAACCGCGCCGCATTGGAACAAGACCTGCACACCATGGCCGCCCAGTCGGGGCACGGCTTCAAGGTGGCCGATCTGTCTGTGCTGCTTGACTGAACACTTCTTTTGAAAGACAAGCTCCATGAACCACGCTTTTATCTGTGATGCCATTCGCACCCCCATTGGCCGCTACGGCGGCGCTTTGAGCAGTGTGCGCACCGACGACCTGGGGGCGATTCCCCTGAAAGCCCTGATGGCCCGCAACCCACAGGTGGATTGGGCAGCAGTCACCGATGTGCTCTACGGCTGCGCCAACCAGGCCGGTGAAGACAACCGTAATGTGGCCCGTATGGTGAGTTTGCTGGCGGGCTTGCCGGTGGAGGTGCCGGGGGCCACCCTCAACCGTCTGTGTGGCTCTGGTCTGGATGCGGTGGGCACGGCAGCCCGCGCCATCAAAGCCGGAGAAGCTACTTTAATGATCGCTGGTGGGGTTGAGAGCATGAGCCGGGCACCGTTTGTCATGCCCAAGGCAGAGACGGCCTTTGGCCGCAACAACGCGGTGTACGACTCCACCATTGGCTGGCGCTTTGTCAACAAGCTGATGAAAGAGCGTTATGGCGTGGACAGCATGCCCGAAACCGCTGAAAACGTGGCGCTTGAATTTGGCATTGAACGCAAAGCACAAGACCACATGGCGCTGGCCAGCCAGCAGCGTGCGGTGGCGGCGCAACACGCTGGCCACCTGGCACGGGAGATCACCGGGGTCAGCATTGCGCAGAAAAAAGGCGAAGCGCTGATGGTGGACAAGGACGAGCACCCGCGTGAAACCTCGCTGGAAGCCCTGGCCAAGCTCAAAGGCGTGGTGCACCCGGAGGGCAGCGTGACCGCTGGTAATGCCAGTGGCGTGAACGACGGTGCTTGCGCCCTGCTTCTGGCCGATGAAGTCAGCGCCGCCAAAAACGGACTGACACCCAGGGCCCGCGTGGTCGGCATGGCCACGGCGGGCGTGGCCCCGCGCATCATGGGCATTGGCCCGGCACCAGCCACCCAAAAGCTGCTGGCCCAGACCGGCCTGAGCCTGGAGCAGATGGATGTGATTGAGCTCAACGAAGCCTTTGCGGCCCAAGGGCTGGCGGTGCTGCGCCTGCTGGGCTTGCCCGATGACGACGAACGGGTCAACGCCTGGGGTGGTGCTATTGCGCTGGGGCATCCGCTGGGGGCATCGGGCGCACGGCTGGCCACCACGGCGGTCAACCGCTTACACGCCACCGGTGGCCGCTATGCGCTGTGCACCATGTGTATTGGTGTCGGGCAAGGGATTGCCTTGATTCTGGAGCGTGTTTGATTCACTATCATTTTTGTAGCTGCTTGCGCATATTCATAAAGCGCTAGAGGCACTTTTTATACATAAATTTCGAGTTTTCATGACCCCGCAAGACATTCTGACCCCATACGGCCCACGTGAATCCATGGACTACGACGTGGTCGTGGTCGGTGGTGGCCCGGCTG
>VIKI01000259.1 GCA_008080595.1 Comamonadaceae bacterium | reverse complement strand
CCGGGTCAATAAACCAATTGCCTCCACAGGGCAAGGGTGGTGGGCACCGGAGGTTTACGTTAATTCATACATAGCCTGTTTTAGGCCTCTAGCGCTTATCCAGTAAGCGCAAGCAGCTACGTTAAAAGGAGTATTCCGGCAAGCTTTCAAGAGCACACCACAGGTGTGACTTGGACACATACCCGGAGCCAACGGCCACCGCAAAGGGCTCCAAACCAAACGGCAAGAAGCCGTGCCGTTCATACAGCGACTGAGCGGCCGTATTGCCATCAGTGACCGTGAGTTGAACCAGCAACACGCCGGGCCTTGTCCTGGCGTAGGTCAGTGCCGTGGCGAGCAGCTTTGAACCGAGACCCAGATTGCGGTGCCGGGTTGGCACATACATGCCAAAGAGTGTGGCCTTGTGTTTGACTTTTTCGCGTGTCTCAAAAGCCAAGCCTGCCACGCCAGAAAGCACACCGTCGGTGAAGCAGCCAAAGACGATCTCTTGGGGCATCTCGCCCGCGGCCAGGCGATCCTCCCACCAGGCGACGGGCAATTGGGCGCGTTCAGCAGCGCTGGATGTGAAAGCGTCTGGATGCTGGGCATAGGCTTCAAGCATGAGTGCCCGGTATTCGGGGGCGTGCTGAGGGGTAAGGCGGGTGGGGGGCATGTTGGGTTAACGTAGAGCTAATCGGCGCTGCTCGGCTTTATCGCGCAGCGTCCAGCGACTGAAAGGAACAGGATTGAGCGCCGGGTTAGGCCCTTCAACAAGGAGGTATCGACTCGGATAGTTTGCCATCTCGTCTGAGCGTCACTCTATGTAAGTAGTCGTTGAATGACATCAATATGTACCGAACTTTTGGCCCGATCTCCATAGAAGGTGTCTTCGCATAAGACTTTGCATGGAGAACTTGCCAAGCAAAGTTCCGATCATCTGTTGTGAAGAGAGGCTTTACCCAATCAGACCATTCAGTGGTGGCTGTCGTTGTCGCAGTGGAGAATACATACTGCATTTTTTCGCCTTTGATCTCAACTATGTTCGCAATCAACTCTTCTGGGAATGCAGAGTACGTTTCGAAAACGGCTTGGCCGATGGACGTTTCTCCTGACTTCTTGGCACCTGTAGAGTCCATTGATTTAATTGATCCACCACTCAAGGTGGAGAACCCAACAATTCCCGTGTTGGTAGCGAGACAGACCTGAACAATTAGCCTGAGCTTTTTATTGTGAGCGTCTAATTCCTCACGCCAATTGGGGTTCGAGTAGGGTGCACTCCTGCAACCGGTAAGAAGGATGGCAATTACAGCAAAAGCTATTAGTAAAGCGCGCATGCTCAAAGTTCAACGTGATTTAGACCGCAAGGTGCAGCAAATGGATGTGACCTTCTCCGCATCAAAACAGGCCTCTTCGCTTGCAGTAATTGCATCGTCAACTGCAATAAAAATAGCATCAACCCCGGCAGTTTCTGAAAATGGATTTGAAATACTCATGGCCTGATTGTGCCCTCGGCGCAATGCCTTGGACATTCCCTAAACGGGTGATTTAGAGGTGCCTGCCGTTGACTCATCTGTATCTCAAATGTTCTAAGTGTTTTAGGTCTCTGTCGCTTGTACAGTATGCGCAAGCAGCTATTAAAAGTGTAGTATTTGGGAGCCCTGAATGACAGACCATCCAGCACGCTCACTCACCTGCACAGCTTGCTGCCTCAACCCCCATCGTCCAACGCCTCAAGCGCTGCGGTGACCACCCGTTGCGCCTCTTCAATCAGCTCAGCAGGGTGGCCTTTGGCGATCAGTTGTTGGGTGCGGTTGGCGGACAGCTTGCCAGGGTTTTGCAGGCAGGCCCGCACCAGCAGCACCAGGTCGTTGTTGTTCATTGCCCCTTGCACCGCATTGAATTCACTTTGCAGTGTCCACGTGTAGCGCTGACAGCCTGCAGTCTGAATCTGGGGTGTTGGCGATATGAAATTGCAACGGGCCGATGGACTCTGAGTCGGCATTGATCCAGTAACCCTGGTAGGCGTAGGACGCTGGCAAATCCTTTGATTGAATGGAGATTCTTTTGTGCTGAGCAAAGCGTGCTGTCGTCGCTTCTTGGATACCTGTCACTTTGCCGAGGCTTGCGGCCAGGCGCTGCAAGGGCTCAGCCACCTCCGACGGGTTGGCGAACAAGGCGGCCAATTCTTTTGTCTTGCCGCTAGCCAGAAGACCCGCAGCGTGAATACCGCACGACTCTTTGGCGATGGCGTTTGACAAGGTGACCAAGAGAAAAATGGGCCATAGTGTGTGTCGAATGTGCATGGGTTGGGTTTGTTGAATGTGTGGTTGATGTTCAAGGTTTGAGACGCTGCGCGGCATGTCAGGTTTCGCCGCTTGCACGGATATCTTTCCATAACGGCAACCGATGTTTCTTGCGCCCAATGGCGTAGTAGGTGGCCATCAAGAAGCCAAAGCTCAGCCCCGCAAAAAGCCCGCAGACGAAAAACACCGACCAGAACCGTGCAAGGTGCGGTGGCGGGCAATCGATACCCAAGCGCCAGAGAAGCTTAACTCCCGGCGGGGCGTAATTTGACTTCCAAATCCCGGTGGTACTCAGCAGTTTCAGCGCCGCTTCTCGCTTCGTGGATGTATTCATTGGGGAAACCTAACGTTGGCCGCGAATGAGTCGCAGCGGGTGGCAAGCTTGCTGGGGCTTACCCCGCAAAAACGTACTGCCCTTTGAATTTTTTTGGGGTGATAAAAGCAAAGTCCGGGAATATGTTTTCCCGGACATACCAGACAAAAGCGATGATGCCGATGCCAAAGGCAATGCCGATGGAAGTGGCCATCGGGCTTGATGAGAAATCTTCCAATGATTTCGGCAGCTGACATATCGACAACAGAATGTAGGCGTTGTAAGCACCCACGCGATTGGCGTGAAATCCCCAGGCAAACAGAAGTGGGATAGAGGCCAACAGAATGCCTGCTATCCACTTGGCGTTTGGCCCGATCCTGGCTCCGATATCAAAACCCAGCCAAAAGGCAATCGCGGTCTGAGCCAGCATCATGGTAATGAGGATATTGACTTTCTGGTCATGTTCTTTACAGCGTTTGGGATCAGGGTAAGAGGCAATAAAGTGGGCGAGCTGATGATCTTTGATGCCTTGATTGGAGAGCTGTGCAAATACCCTGGCTTTTACCGTGCCCGACGATAGAAGTTCATTGACCTTGGCTTTGATTTCTGATTTTTTCATCACAAGAATGCCTCCTGAACTGCGAAAACAGTCGCAAACGTGGCGGTCGTTTTGGAGGCGGAGAAGTTGGAGATATGTTCAGATTCTCACCCTTGCCCCCTGTCTTGAATATCCCCCAAACGGGGGATTTGGCAGCGCAAGCGTCGGGTGTGCTGTGGAATTGATTTATCTGTCATTTTGGCTTCTTGCGCTTACAGGGTAAGCGTGTACAGCTATTAAATATGCAGCAATCTTGTACCATAGAGAAAAGTTGTTTTCGTCGGTATTTATCTTGCTCATCATCAAAAAAGTATCAAATAGCGATACCCTTTATTGCAATTCATCAGTCTTTGAATAAATTTCGAGACTATGGAGCCGGACTCAGCCCACACTTGCGCCCATCTTCAACAACTCTTCAAGGAAGCGTATGCAAACCTCCACTCAAGTGCTGATTCACCGTGACTCTAAAGCCTGGTCTTTGCAGGTGTGGGTGTCGTTTGGTCTGGCGGTGTTTTTGTGTGGTGTTGGGCTGGCCTGGTTGCCGGGCAAGGATCTGGATCGGGCGTTCATGGTGATGGGGTATTTCTTCTGCCTGTCGGCCGCGTTTGTGCTGGCCAAGTTTGTGCGTGACAACGAGGCCGCCCAGGCTGAGGGCCGCGTCGCTGACACCCCGCTGTTCAAGTTGGTGGTCTGGGGCGGTTTCTTTCTGGCCATGACGCTGACTGGCTGGGGCTTGTTGCGTATGGAAGTGAATGAAGCCTACAAGGCCTTTCTGGGAGTGAGCTGGCTTTACCTGATCACCTGCACTTTCACCTTGGCCAAGACCCTGCGCGACCGCCATGAGGCTGATCTGATGGATGCGCGTTTGCTTCGTGGCAAGCCAAACGAAACGGTTTGAAACAATGTGTTGGAGATCATCATGAAACATTCATTTGCTAGATATTTAATAGCTGTTTGTGCACTATCCATAAGCGCTACAGCCTCACTTCATGCACAAGCTCAAAGCGAGGTGTCGGCCTTGAGCGCGGTGTCTGCCATGCCGGTGGCATCGGTCGTGGTGGGGGCTAGCGCAGCGGCGGGTGCGGTGGTGCTTATTCCGGCGGCACTGTCTGTGGCCGGCGCGGTGCTGGTGGTCAAGGCGGTGGAAGTCTCGGCGCGTGGCACGGTGGTCTTGCTGGAGCGTGCCTCGGATGGCGTACAGGTCAGTGTGGAGATCATCAGTCGGGGTGTCGCTGCTGTGTCGGTGGGTGTGGGCACGCTGGCCACGGTGAGTGTGGTGGGGGCCGGGGTGTTGTTGTCGGTGGCGGGGGAGGTGATTGCCTTCATTCCCAATGAATTGGGCAAAGCCTTGTTGCACAACGAACGGGTGACGCGATGAGTGCGCAGCCTTTACGCCGTCACCGTCTTGGGCTGACATGGGTCAGTGTCTTGGTTGGGGTGTTGGGGAGTTTTCAAGTGGCCCACGCCGGGCGGCCTTGTGACACACCGCAGCCGCCCAAACTGCAGACCGTAACCCAGGCGCTGGCGCTGGCCGAGCGCACTTTCACCGCGTTGCAGACCAGCGGTGCACAGGTGGTGGTGCTGGCGCGGGCCGGGCAAGACCTGACGCGCTATGGCGTGCACTATTCGCACCTGGGTTTTGCTTACCAGCAGCCCGATGCACAGGGTCGCACCCAGTGGCGGGTGCTGCACAAGCTCAATCGGTGTGGCACGGCGGTGTCTGACATTTACCGCCAGGGCCTGGGTGAGTTTTTCATGGACGATTTGTGGCGTTTTGAGGCCGCCTGGGTGGTGCCCACGCCCGAGGTGCAAAGCAAGCTGCTGACGCTGCTGCGGGATCAGCCCCGGGCCGTGTCACTGCACCACAAACCGTACAGCATGGTCAGCTATGTGTGGGGGCAAAAATACCAGCAGTCCAACCAGTGGGCGGTTGAAACCCTGTCGCTGGCCATGGCCCCTGAGTTGGGCGTGGGGCAGCCCACGCGTGAGCGTGCGCAGGCCTGGATGCGGCTCACGGGCTACCAGCCCAGTGTGCTGAAAATTGGTGCCCTCACGCGCCTGGGTGGGCGCATGACAGCAGCCAACGTGGCGTTTGATGACCACCCCAATGAAAAGCGCTTCAGCGACCGCATTGAGACCGTGACGGTGGATTCGGTGTTCGGCTGGATGCCGCGTGCGGGCCTGACTCGCCAGCCGGTGGTGCGTTTGAATTGACACGTATTTGTCACGGCACTGACACGAAAACCCATCACAATTGACAGGTTTGACCAACCCTGACTTGCACGATGGCCGTTTCACCTTCTCCCGTTTCCGCTGCGCCAGTTGACACCCGCTGGCTGGATCGCGACATGAGTTTGCTGGCGTTCAACGCCCGCGTGCTGCACTGGGCGCAAAAGCCCGATGTGCCCTTGCTGGAGCGGCTGCGTTACCTGTGTATCGTGTCGTCCAATCTGGATGAGTTTTTTGAGGTGCGTGCGGCGCTTTACACCAGTCTGGCCAAGCCCAAGGCTGATTTGAGTGTGATTGATGCCCAAGCACAAGAGTCACTCAGCCAGGTGGCGCACAGCCTGGTGGCTACCCAGTACACGCTGTACAACGACGTGCTGCTGCCGGCATTTGCCAAAGAGGGTATTCGCCTGGTGTCACACAGTGAGCGCACCCAGGCCCAGCATCGCTGGGTCAAGTCGTTCTTTGAGCGCGAGGTTCGCCCGCTCTTGCTGCCGGTGGGCTTAGACCCAGCGCATCCGTTTCCGCAGGTGGCCAACAAGTCGCTGAATTTCATTGTGCGTTTGTCCGGCCACGATGCGTTTGGGCGTGAGAACGAAATTGCCATTGTCCAAGTGCCGCGCAGCCTGCCGCGCTTTATTCGCC
>VIKI01000258.1 GCA_008080595.1 Comamonadaceae bacterium | reverse complement strand
GTCCTGCAAGATGCGTGCTTCCCGGTCTGCGCGAGGCGCATCGTTTTCTGCCAGATTTCTGACCCGAACAACATCAGCACGCCATTGCTCCAATGCCGTACCGGCCTGTGCCCGGCCTGCCAGACACACCAGCAACAGGGGCACACATGCACAGAACGCTGCCACACAACGCACCCATGACAGATTTTGCAGCGGTGTTCGTCTGCGATTGAAAACTGGATAGTCCACGTTTCACCTTGAATTCAGATATAGGGTCGCCCTTCTGCCAACGGCGCTCCAAGTATCGCACCCTGATTGTGCTCAAGATGGCTGGCGGTCCTCCTAGCTGATGTCTGCAATGTCGGCCCTGATCCTTTCAAACAGGCGCTCAATGTCCAAATCATTCTTATGGGAATACAGGTAGGTCAGGGTCATCAGGCTCAGCATGTGGATGCCAATGGTCTGGGCCAGCACATGCACTTTGTCAAGAGTCGGACTCTTTTGTCCCCGCTCCAGAGTACTCAAATAAGTCCTGCTTGACACCTCGGAAAAATCCTCCTGAGTGAGTCCATTGGCTTTTCTGGCTGTCCGCAAGGCTTTGGCAAACGCATGTCTCATCTCCATCCATCATCTCCATTTCGTTCAATATGAAAAGCCATATCAGAACGGAATGAACACTATGGAACTACAACCTATAGAATTCATTTTTAAGAATAGCCTTGGGTTTTCTGATGCTTTTGCAGTCAAAATGCAAAGTCGTTGGAAACTTGCTCACACTGCGGAGATCAGTGCCCGCCATGGCTCGCAAACACAAGCCATACCAGACATTGATCCCATCCTCAAACCCCAGTCAATGATTTCGAACCGATTCCTGGAAAGAAGCATGTGTGTACTGCTCGCCACCCACGTGGCGCAGGCCAGTGCCACGAGCCCCCTGCCCCCTCCCAGCCTCAGTGAAGTGGTGGTGGTCGGTGTGCGTGCCAGTCTGGCCTCTGCGCAGGACATCAAGCGTGACAAGTTGGAGATCGTCGATGCCATCGTAGCCGATGACATCACCAAACTGCCCGACTTCAGCGTGACCGATGCTCTGCAGCGCGTTACCGGCCTGCAAATGGCCCGTGACCGTGGCGATGGCACGGGCATCACCATTCGCGGCCTCACCCAAATGCTGACCACCCTCAATGGGCAGGAAATCTTCACCGCGGGTACGGGTCGCAACTTTGACTTTGCCGACATGGCCTCCGAAATGGTGGCCGGGATTGATGTCTACAAGACTTCTTCAGCCGATCACATTGAAGGCGGCATCGGCGGCATGATTAACTTGCGCACCCGCCTCCCCTTTGATTTCAAAGGCCGTGAAGCCGTAGCATCCAGCCGATGGGTTCACAGCGATTTGGCTGCACAGCAGGCCACCCAGTTCTCAGCCTTGATCAGCAACCGCTGGAAAACCGACGGTGCTGGAGAGTTTGGCGCTCTGCTGGGTTTGGCTCACCAGGATCGAGCCTTTCGCGAAGACCAAAAGAGCACCGGAAACTCCCTGGCCCGCACCGATCTCGTGGCGGGTCAAACCGTGATCGCCCCCAACGGAATATCTGAAACCACCAGCATCGGCCAACGCCAACGCACTGCAGCCAATGTTGCTTTGCAATGGCGGCCCAATGCCAACCTTGAGCTGTATGCACAAGGCTCAAGCACCCGGTTTGAAACGCGCCAGAACTCCTACCAAGTCAACGCCCTGGCCTCTGCCACTGCGTTAGCGGGCAGCACCAGTCTCTTCCCCGGTACAAATGACGTGAGCGCTGTCACCTGGCGCAACGCCCCAGTCTCCATCCTGAGCTTCGCCCGCGACACCACCGATGAAACACAACAATTCACGCTGGGTGGCCTTTGGAGTCGCAAAGCACTCACACTCAAGTCAGACCTGAGCTACACCAAAAGCAGCAACACCTTGTTTTTCTCTGGTCTGACCTTGAGTGGTACTGCGGCCAATTTCGCGCAAGACCTGACAAGCGACATTCCCGGCACCAGCATCCGAGGGACCAATCTACTGGATCCATTCAATTTCAACTACAGCAGTGCAGCTTACCGTTTGCGCCGTTTTGACGGTGACCAAGTCACCGCACGGCTTGATGGTGAATACGAACTGTCTGGCGGGTGGCTCAACACCTTGCTGGCCGGTGTGCGTTTTGCCAACCGCAGTGCCAATAATGCAGCCGGCCTGATTTCTGCTGATGCTGCAGTCACTGGAATTTCCGCTGCAGCTATGCCGCAATACACCCAAGTCAACCCCTACGCATTTTTCCCCGGCAGCAACAGCATTGGCAGCACCCTGGTGGGCAACCCGGATGCAGCGCGGGATGCCGCAGGCCTGCGCCGCGCCATGGGCATCACCGCAGCCATTCCCGCCACAGCCAGCCCCTTGAGCTTGTGGAACATTCAGGAGGAAACCCGGGCCGCTTACCTGATGGCCCGTTTTACTGCCGAGGGGGAGCCGTTCCATGGTGCGCTGGATGGCAACTTTGGTCTGCGCGTGATCCATACCCACGAGCGGGTGGCAGGCTCCCAATCTGTGCCTGCCACCGGTGCAGTGGCTCCGCTCAACATTGACAGCAGCTACACCGATGTGCTGCCCAGTGTGAACCTGCGCTACCAAGTCAGCCCAGCGCTGTGGGTGCGGGCATCAGCTTCCCAAACGCTGACACGCCCCAATTTTGACCAGTTGTCACCCTCCATGACATTGCTGCAAAACACCATCAACCCCAGCCTGAACCAGGGCAACGCAGGCAACCCGCAGCTCCAGCCGGTGCGCTCCAATAACCTGGATCTGTCGCTGGAAAAATACATCAACAAAACCACATCGATTCACGCCACCGGCTTCCTTAAAAAAGTGGATGGTTTTGTCACCACACTGAGCAGCCTCGAGGTGATTGACGGCGTGAGCTACCAAGTCAGCCGACCACGCAACAGCTCGGCCGCTGACATCAAGGGGCTGGAACTGGGCTACCAGCAGTTTTACGACTTCTTGCCAGGCTGGATGAATGGCCTGGGTCTGCAGGCCAACTACACCTATGTGGACAGCGCCACCTTTGACCGCACCCTGGGCATCGAAATACCCTTGCAAAACTTCTCCCAAAACAGCTACAACCTCATTGGCATGTATGAAAAAGGCAGACTCTCCGCCCGCGTCGCCTACAACTGGCGCAGCAAGTTTCTCAGTGGGGTTACCAATGTTGTGGGTGTTGGATCCCTGCCCATTTACACCCAAGCCTATGGTTGGCTGGATGCCTCGATGAGTTATCGAGTCAGCGACAAAGTGTCCGTGGTGATCGCCGGTACCAACTTGCTCAGAACCGTTCGCAGCTCCTACTACGGCGTGGAAACACGCCCCCAAAGCAGCTGGATCAACGACCTGCAGCTCAGCTTAGGTATCACGGCCCGTTTCTGAAGCACATCAAGTGACATGCGGCCCATGAATCCGTCGCCTTACCAGGCCATCAGACAGCCCCGTTGCCTCACTTTGCGACGTAATCGCCTCTTGCTGGTGCTTGAATGGGTGCTGCTGTCACTGGGTATCTTCCTGGCTGGCGGCGCAGCCCATGCAGCCAGCCCCCTGGAAACCTGGCGCAACCCAGTCTGTCAAACCCGTGCATTG
>VIKI01000257.1 GCA_008080595.1 Comamonadaceae bacterium | reverse complement strand
CACATGGTGAATCGGTGGCCCCCTGATTTTTTTGCGAATGCGCTCCAGCGCCTCAAACAGCACAGGGGCATCCGCAGCAGTCAGGGTCTCGCCTTCGGGGGGCTCCAGCCGACACCAAAGTGAGCGCAAGCTGCTCCAGAACAAGCCAGCGGCGGCCAGCAGCAGCCCCACATAAAAGACTTTGAATTTGCCTTGCAGCATGGCGCTGCCGATGACCACCAGCAAGGTGATGGCAACCACCAAACAACCCAGCACCCACATATAGCCCAGTGCGGAAAAAATCGCCACATTGCGCCGGTAAGCCCGGCTGTCCTCGGCGCTGGCTTGCTCACTGAGCCGCACCAAATGAATGAAATCTGCTCGCTCCACGGGGGGCTCCAAAATAAACCGCCATCTTACCCAGACATCCGCAGGAACCGGGTTGGATGCAGGTGCCCATCGTTTGACCACTTTGCCTGAAACCAGGTTTTCAGGTCATCCATATGATCTTTTAACCTTGTATATTGCCCACATCATAGGCAAAATGCAAGGATGATTGAAAACAGTTTTAACCACGTTCAAGTTCAGGAATACCCCCGAGCCCTGCTCAAGTCAGCCACCGAACAGCTGGCTTTTTCACCAGCTGTGGTGCTGCTAGGCCCACGGCAAGTGGGCAAAACCACCCTGGCGCGGCAAATTTCAGCGAGGCATCCCAACACACTCAGTCTGGATTTGCAGTTGGCTGGCGACCGCGAGAAGCTCACCGAGGGCAGTGGTTTTTTACAAGCGCACCGCAACAAGTTGCTGGTACTCGACGAAGTGCAGTACGTGCCTGAAGTGTTTGCGCAGCTGCGCCCTGAGATTGATGCCCAGCGCACACCGGGTCGTTTTTTGCTGTTGGGCTCGGCCTCTGGGCGCTTGCTGCAGCAAAGCTCCGAATCACTGGCCGGACGCGCCAGCTACCTGGAACTCACGCCTTTGCAGGTGAGTGAAGTCTTGACCACCGATACGCATGTGGCCCCTGATGCCACCACGCTGCAAAAGCTCTGGCTGCGCGGTGGCTTTCCGGTGAGCTACACGGCCCCCTCTGATGCGTTGTCTTTTTCCTGGCGCACCGACTTCATTGCCACGTTTTTGAACCGTGACATCCGCGAACTGGGTGTCAACGTGCCAGCACAAACCTTGCACAGGTTTTGGCGCATGGCAGCACATTTGCATGGCTCACTCTTCAACGCCTCCAACCTGGCCGCGTCGCTGGGTGGCATCTCACATACCACGGTAGCGCGTTACCTGGATTCGCTGGTGGACACCATGATGCTGCGCCGCCTGGAGCCGCATTTTGTGAACATTGGCAAACGCCTGGTGAAGTCACCCAAGGTGTATGTGCGCGACAGCGGGCTGCTGCACGCACTGCTCAATGTGCCCAATGTCGATGCCCTGATCGGCCACCCGATGGCCGGCCCTTCGTGGGAGGGTTTCATTGTTGAGCAAATCTGCGCCCTGTTGCCCAAAGGAGCTGATGTGGGCTTTTACCGCACCGCCGCCGGTGCCGAGCTGGATGTGGTGGTAGAACTGGGCAACAAAAAACTTGGCTTTGAGATCAAGTTTTCCAGCGCGCCCAAGGTGACCCGTGGTTTTTGGCAGGCCTGCCAAGACATCCAACTTGACCATGCTTATGTGGTGGCCCCCGTACCGCAGGGCTGGCCCCTGAAATCAGATCAGGCGTACAGCGTCGATGTGATCCCCCCCGCGCAGTTGCCGTGGGCGTTGACACGCTAAGGGATGCAGTGCTAGGCGTAGTCAGAATTCATTGAAGCAATTTTGGCCTCTAGCCCTTCATTCACATGCGTAAACAGCTATAAATTTTGCAGCAAATTTGAGTCCTGGGTTTGTTTGCCTCAACTTGGTTCGCAAGCTCACTCAAGCGCAAGCCGCCACCACCGTGATTTCCACCAACAGGTCGGGGGATGCCAGTTGCGCCTGCACCGTGGTGCGTGCCGGGGCGGCATCAGGGGGTAGCCAGGCTTCCCACACCGCGTTCATGGCGGCAAAGTCCTCGATGTGTTTCAGATAGACCGTGGCTGACAGCAGGTGGCTGCGGTCGCTGCCGACTTCAGCCAACAAGCTGTCAATGCGCCGCAGCACCTCGGCGGTTTGATCGTGGATGCTGGCCAGCGTTGTGCCACTGGAGGTCTGACCACACAAAAAGATCAGCCCGCCGTGTTGCACGATTTTGCTCATACGGGCGTTGCTGTGGTGGCGTTGGATGGGTTGGGTCATGGATGGATGTCCTGCGGGTTGGTGTCGGAGCACAGAGCCGCCAGCGAGGCCAGTGGCACGGGTTTGAGCGGTGAACGAATGTGGTACGCACCTACCTCGGCCACCGGCTTGCCGAGCTCGCTGGCCAGAATCTGGCTCACCGTCAAGCCACACATGCGGCCTTGGCATGGCCCCATGCCACAGCGGCTGAAAAACTTGGTCTGATTCGGCCCTTGGCAACCTTGCCGTGCCATGTCACGCACGCGGCCCGCTGTGACCTCCTCGCAACGGCACACCACTGTGTCGTCGGCAGGCGTGTTGATCCACTCGGGTGGGCGGTACAGCGCATCCAGAAAGGGGCGAATACGCAGTTGCTGGCGCAGCGCTTTTTGCGCAGGCCGCGCAAGCTGGCTGCATTCGCTGGCCGACAAGCGCCCCAGGGCTTGGGCTGCGCCCAGCGCGGCCAGCGTGCCACGTGCTTCTGCCGCCAAGGCTCCTCCAATCGATGCACCATCACCGGCCATGCGCAAACCTGCCAGCGAGGTCTGGCCCCAGTCATCCACACGTGGCTGCCAGGTGAGTTGTGCATCGTTCCAGTCGTGCTCCACCCGCAGCAGGCGCGGCAGCTGGGTGTTGGGCACCACGCCGTGGTGCAGCAGCACCACGCTGGCCTCCAGGCGATGCATGCGCCCACCGGCGCTAAAACACAGCACCTCGGCCCGCTCCTGCCCTTGCACCGCAAGCTGGGTTGCACCGGTGAACCACGGCACACCGGCGGCACGCAAGCGTTGCACCATGCGCAAGCCTTTGATCAGCAGGGCTGGAGCGCCCAGGGCCACAGGCAGCTGGGGCAGTGCCGCCCAGCGATTGGCAGCGGGTGAGGTTTCAACGATACCGGCCAGCGTGGCCCCTGCCTCCAGCAGCTGGCAGGCCACCAGCAGCAACAGCGGGCCGCCACCAGCCAACACCACCGGGCCGCTGGGCACCGAGCCCGCCGTTTTCAGCGCGATCTGGGCCGCACCGGCGTTCATCACACCAGGCAAAGTCCAGCCGGGCAGTGGGGATGGGCGCTCCATGGCACCGGTTGCGGCAATCAACTGCGGCGCACGCAGTTGCTCGGTCTGGCCTTGCCGCAGTGTGGTGACGGTGAGGTCGCGGGCCACATCCCACACCAGCGCACCGTGTCGCAGGTCGATGTCCGAGCTGGATAGGCGCTCGGCCAGCGCTCGGCCATGGGTGTAGTCCGGCCCCAGCAGTGCCGCAATGGCGGGGTCGGCCACCGTGACATTGCGGTAAATCTGGCCGCCCGCACGAGGCTGCTCGTCCAGCAGCACCGTCTTCAAACCCAGCGAAGCGGCAGTCAGCGCAGCCGCCATGCCAGCCGGGCCCGCACCGATGATGAG
>VIKI01000019.1 GCA_008080595.1 Comamonadaceae bacterium | reverse complement strand
CAAGGATTTGATCGACACCATGAACCCCAAGCCTGAGCTGGGCCTGCAAGCCTTGCTGGTGGTGCCGCTGGGTTTGCTGCTGGCCTACGGCCTGCTGCGTTTGTCCACCACGGTGTTTGCCGAATTGCGTGAGCTGATTTTTGCCAAGGCCACCGAGGGGGCCTCGCGCTCCATCAGCCTGCAGGTGTTTCGCCATCTGCATGCCTTGAGCCTGCGCTTTCACCTGGAGCGCCAGACCGGTGGCATGACACGCGACATTGAGCGTGGCACACGGGCGGTGCATTCACTCATCAGCTATTCCTTGTACAGCATCTTCCCGACGCTGATTGAAGTGACTCTGGTGCTGAGTGTGCTGGCGGTCAAGTTTGATGCCTGGTTTGCCTGGATCACCATTGCCGCGCTGGTGCTCTACATCATCTTCACCATCACCGTCACCGAATGGCGCACCCAGTTCAGAAAGCAGATGAACGATCTGGACAGCACCGCCCACAGCCGGGCCATTGACTCGCTGCTGAATTACGAAACCGTCAAATACTTCAACAACGAAGAGTTTGAAGCCCGGCGTTATGACGACAACCTGGAGCGCTACCGCAAAGCGGCGCTGAAAAGCCAGACCACCTTGAGTATTCTCAACACCGGGCAGCAGCTCATCATCGCCGCTGGCCTGGTGCTGATGCTGTGGCGCGCCACCCAGGGCGTGGTCGAGGGCCGCATGACCCTGGGCGACCTGGTGATGGTCAACGCCTTCATGATTCAGCTCTACATTCCGCTGGGTTTTCTGGGCGTGTTGTACCGTGAGATCAAGCAGGGCCTGACCGACCTGGAAAAAATGTTCACCCTGATGGAGCGTGAGCGCGAGATTGCCGACCTGCCCGGTGCGCTGCCGCTGGTGCTGCAAGACCAAGCCAGCGTGAGCTTCAGAAACGTCCAGTTTGCCTATGACCCGGCGCGCCCGATCCTGCATGACATCAGCTTTGACATTCCGGCGGGCAAAACCGTGGCGGTGGTCGGGCCATCCGGCTCGGGCAAGTCGACCCTGGCGCGGCTGCTGTTTCGCTTTTACGACGTGCAAAGCGGCCAGATTCTGATTGCCGGGCAAGACATCAAACAGGTCACGCAGGCCAGCGTGCGCGCCTGTATTGGCATCGTGCCGCAAGACACGGTGCTGTTCAACGACACGGTGGAATACAACATTGCCTATGGCAAGCCCGGGGCCACGCGCGAACAGGTGGTGGAGGCGGCCCAGTCGGCCCACATTCACAACTTCATTACCGCCACGCCCAAAGGCTATGACACCATGGTCGGTGAGCGCGGCCTGAAACTCTCGGGCGGCGAAAAACAGCGCGTGGCGATTGCCCGCACCCTGCTGAAAAACCCGCCGATCCTGATTTTTGATGAAGCCACCAGTGCTCTGGACAGTGCCAATGAGCGTGCCATCCAGGCCGAATTACAAAGCGTGGCGCAAAACAAAACCACCCTGGTGATTGCCCACCGCTTGTCCACCGTGGTGGATGCGCATGAGATTCTGGTGATGGAGGCCGGCCACATTCTGGAGCGTGGCTCACACGCCGAACTGCTGGCGGCCAATGGGCGTTATGCGCAGATGTGGGCATTGCAGCAGAGTTCGGAGTAGTTTTTATATGTGTTTTAGGGCTGTAGCGCTTGTGGAGTATGCGGGAGTAGATATTTAAATGATAGTGGGTTTCATGCTGGAGGGAATGCCATTCCAATGCCCTTTGCATCGGTTTAAGGGGCTGGTTGGCAGCGTTTGATTCGGTTACCGGGAAATCGGGAGCACCCGCTTTGGGCGAGTTGCAGTCATAGAGATTTTGGCTGTGAACGACTCCAGAAGGCTGTTTGCGGGTGTTCACGCAACTCAGTCGTAAGTCAGGTCAGCCGCGGAAGCAGACATAGTCGGAGGTTCACCCGAATGGGTGATTTCCCAACCCTGTAATTCGTATGACAATCGCGTAAATGCCCATTAGATTGCCCCCTGAAAAAACCTGACCTGGTTGGACTCGCTATGGTGCGTGCAAATGTTTAACACTTCGACCCACACGGACACACAGCAACAAGTTTCCGCTGCGCGGCGCTTGCCGTGCATCGGTTACCTCGGACGTTGGGCATCTCCACAAGCAACTCCTTACGCACACGGAAGGCTATAAATGAAGATCACAGGCGTCCAAATTCAGCGATACCGTGCGTTCGATAAGAAGACCTCGATCCCGATTGCCGGAATGACCGTTGTTACCGGCCCCAACAACCTCGGGAAGTCAACAGTCCTAAGTGCCCTTGAGATATTCTTTTCGGTCGTGTCTCCGAGACCAGAAAAAAGAATGGCACGGAACACCCTTTATGCGTTCGAGAAAGATTATCCAAAACGATACGAGGGGAAATCTGGCAGAAGGTGGCCTACGGAAATCCTTGTTACCTTTGAACTCGATGCCGGCGAAATTGAGTCAATTGCGGCAGCCGCCACAGAAGCACCCCCCAGCGTCTTTTGCGTAAAAGTGGCATTCAAATGGAATGAGCGTCTGAATGCATTTCGGCCCACGATTGAAGTCGAAGACGTCTCTTCCGATAAAGTCGTTACCGCTATCAAGGATTGGCTCAAAAACGAGGTTCGCTATGTCTACATACCTGCGACACGAAACATGCAGGACTTTGGTCGCGGTGCATTTTCAGAACTTATTTCTGGCGCGTTAAGCAGGGTAAGCCGAAGCAAACAGAGGCTTCAAGCCATTGAAAGGCTGTTTGACGATGTCAAATCTGAAATTGCAGCTGTTGAGTCAGAGCTCGTAGAAGAGTTAAAACAGTATCTTCCGTCTGTGAAGGGAATGCATTTCGCAATTGAGGATTGGAGCCTTGAGCGCTTGGTCTCGGTGGGAAACGTAGAAATAGATGATGGCGCAAACACACTTCTCCAACAGAAGGGGGATGGATTTAAAAGTCTCTTCGCCATCTCACTATTGCAGTACATCTCCAAGCAAAGGTATGGGAAGAATCTGGTATTCGGGATTGAGGAGCCAGAAGCACATTTGCACTCTTCGGCAATCTACGAAATCAAGTCCACGCTACGGAGCTTGTCCAGTTCATTTCAAGTAATCATCACTACGCACTCGCCGATTTTGATTCAACGCGATGACATTCCTGCAAACGTCATTGTTGAGAGCGTCGATGGCTCGGAGTTTTCTTCTAAGACACGCTCTGCACAAAACCTTACGGAAATTCGCAAATCACTTGGTATCCGCGCTCACGAAAATATGACGACCGCTGAAGTCGTCCTAGTGGTAGAAGGTGCTAGCGAGGAAACTGCTCTCCCGTCAATTCTGGGAATAATGAATTCAAGCTTGGCTAATGCTTTTTCGTCTGGCCGAGCAAGAGTTTTATCTGCTGGTGGCGCATCAAACATACCGTCGGTAGTACGCGCCCTTGCGAGGGACGCAGCCACTTGCCTAGTGTTCGTTGACTCGGATACTGAAGGGACAACAGCTGCCGACAAAGTTCGCAATTCCGGGTTGCTTCAACCCGCCGACGTCTTTCGAGTACCCGAGAGGGATGGTTGTGCTGAATCAGAATTCGAAGACATCTTCAATCCATCAGTCTATTTGCAAGCAGTGTGCGAAGTGACAGGTATGACGATTTCGACAGAAGAGTTTTCCTCTTTTCAAAAGAAGACGGGGGGCAAAGGCTCGAAATTTGCGAAGTGGTCGAAGGTTATGTTATCGATAGCCAATAGCCAGTCCTTAGACTGGGCGACCGTTGAAGATGCTGCGAAGACAGCGGTTGCGAAGGAGCTCGCGCAAAAGGCGGCGACATTGTCGACCGCTGAATTGGCGTGGGCTCGCGCGATTTCCACGAGAATTACTAAGTACCTGAGCGAAGACTGAGTCGCAATGCCCAAACGGGTAGGCAACGGCTTCTAACCGTCACCCCCCACACCACTCACCGAGCGGGTCAGCAGTGGGCTTTTTAACCCCGTTTGAATTACTGCTAACTGGAATGCTGTATGACCGCTTTTGAGCGCAAGGAATGTCTCTTAACAGCCCTTTCAGAGTCATTCCCGTCCGAGATCCCAATGGCTCTTCCCGCTGCTTACCTGACTTACAAATGTACCGAGTGAACGACCGGCATGGGTCGTAGCTTGCCGATGACAGCCAAACGTTGACTGCCTCCAACGAGGCTAAAACGCTCATAACTGGCTCCCCGCATGTGCGTGATTTCCTGGCTCCACCGATAGCCGCATCCCGACCAATTTCAGTACCGCCAGCAGCGTTTTCAAAGTCGGGTTGCCCTTGGGTGACAGTGAGCGGAAAATCGCCTCCCGGCTGATCCCCGCTTGCTCAGCTACATTGCGCAATCCCTCAAGCCGCAAGCGCAAAGTGTTCGTCATTGTCCAAAAGGTGCTCAAGCGTTGGCACCCAACCTGTTGCGCTGGCTTTCGCCACGATGCGTTGGTGCACCAGGCGTTCAACCGTCATGATGCGATCAAACGCATCTTCAAGGAGCTGACTTTTGGATTCATGCAGCATGTACATGACGCGCATCAGATGGTCATTGGCCTTGGGCACTTTGCCATGCCGTTCCCACAAACTGACGTTCTGTTCCGATACGCCTTGCGCTTTGGCCGTTGCGGACTGTGACAGCCCGAGTTGCACCCGCAGAAAACGAAATTCCTTGCCTGTCAGTCGCCCCGATTTTTTGATCAAATCTTCAGCCAAAATTTTGTGTAGTTCATCTGCATTGGAGATGGACACGGCCTTGCCATACGCCGTCATTTTTTCGGTATATCCATTGGAGAGCCAGACATTGTCCAGCCCACATTCTGTGTAGTGGTACATCATTTCCCCTTGTTCATTACGACGAATACAGTGACAACAATCAAGTCAGGATCGTCATCATCCAGTGCAACACAAACCGCAAGATTGCGACCGCACACGTAACGCTCCATGCGGCAGATCAAATGCCCGGTTTTGATGTCTTCTTCCGGTGCCAGCGCGATGACTCCTTCACGCAGGCATTCATAAATCTCATTCTGAAGCACTTTGTCCGCACCCTGCTGAAAAACCCGCCGATTCTGATTTTTGACGAAGCCACCAGTGCGCTGGACAGTGCCAATGAACGCGCCATTCAGGCCGAATTACAAAGCGTGGCGCAAAACAAAACCACCCTGGTCATCACCCACCGCTTGTCCACGGTGGTGGATGCGCATGAGATTTTGGTGATGGAGCCGGGCCGCATCCTGGAGCGCGGCTCGCACGCCGAACTGCTGGCCGCCAATGGCCGTTATGCGCAGATGTGGGCATTGCAGCAGTCTTCTGAGTAGTTTTATATGGGTTTTAGGGCTGTAGCGCTTGTGGAATATGCGATAGCAACTATTGAAATGATAGTGACTTTGCACACATCCTCGTCGCTTTTCATGCTTCGGCTGTCTGGTTCAGATCGGCCAAGGAAGCAAGTAGGTCGCCAAAGCGTTCACCTTGCACCACCACATGCTCGCGCAGAGCCAGCGCGGTGGCTTCAGCGTCGCCTGCCAGGATGGTGTCCACAATGACTTGGTGCTCCTTGAAAGAGGTACCCATGCGGTTTCGCACACGCAACTGCAAACGTCGGTAGGGGCGCAAGCGGCGGTGCAGTTGCAAGGCTTGTTCACTTAAAAAGATGTTGTGACTGCCTGTATAAATGGCTGCATGAAAGCGCTCGTTGCAGTAAAAATACGTGTCCGAGTCTTGCTCGGCACGCGCTTTTTCGCAGGCTTCATGGGCTGCCACCAACTCAGCACGCTCGCTGTCTTTCATGCGCCTGGCGGCCAGACGACCACAGAGAGATTCAAGCTCACCCATCACCTCAAACATCTCAATGAGCCGCGCCGGGCCAATGCTGGTGACAACGGCTCCATGTCGTGGCCGGATTTCAATCAGCCCTTGTGCCGCCAGTTGAATCATTGCCTCACGCACCGGTGTGCGGGATACGCCGTACTGCTCACTGAGCGTAGCTTCGTCCAGTGCGCTGCCCGGTGAAAGCTCGCCAGTTGCGATTTTTTCTTCAATCTTTTCGCACAGTTGTTCAGAAATTTTCATACGCTTATTTTCGCACGGCTCGGTTTAACTAATCCTGTAAATGCAGTTAGGGTATTTACTGATGCAGCAAACATATCCAAGAACTACATTAATGTATACGTTGATGATTTCAATGTATGAATCCTTCTTTAAACCACCGTTTCAGGAGACTCACCATGAAAAGACGACATCTCATTCAGGCCCTTGGTGGACTGCCTCTGGCATCCCTGTCATTCAATTCGGTATGGGCACAGAGCGCAAGCCTCAAAATTTCGCACCAATTTCCTGGAGGCACGCTTAAAGAAGGCGATTTTCGTGACCGCCTGGTTCGCAACTTTGCCGTTGAAGTTGAAAAGCGCACCAAAGGTGCCTTGAAGTTCGAGGTCTATCCCGGGTCATCACTGATGAAGACCAATGCCCAGTTCTCATCCATGCGCAAGGGTGCGCTCGACATGGCGCTGATTCCCTTGTCCTACGCTGGGGGCGAAATCCCCGAGGTCAACATTGGCCTGATGCCGGGTCTGGTGGTGTCCTACGAGCAAGCCTATGGATGGAAAAACAAGCCGGTTGGTGAGGAACTGAACCGTCTGCTGCTGGACAAAGGCATCGTACTGATCAGTTGGATCTGGCAGGCCGGTGGAGTCGCCTCGCGTGGCAAGCCGGTGGTAGAGCCTGAAGATGCCAAAGGTTTGAAAATTCGGGGTGGTTCGCGTGAGGTCGACATGATTCTCAAGGAGGCGGGAGCTGCCGTTGTGACGTTGCCGTCGAATGAAATCTACGCCGCCATGCAGACAGGGGCGATGGATGCGGCCATGACCTCGTCGACATCGTTTATTTCATTCCGTCTGGAAGAGGTTGCCAAGTCCCTGACCACCGGACGTACCGGTGCTTACTGGTTCATGTTCGAGCCGCTGATGATGAGCAAATCGATATTTGACAAGCTACCCAAGGATCAGCGCGACATCATCATGGCGGTCGGCGCTGAAATGGAAAAGTTTGCCATGGAGGCTGCCAAGAAAGATGACGTTGATGTTGCAGCAATCTACCAAAAGGCCGGTGCCAAAGTCGTCGATTTGTCACCCACGACCATCAAGAAATGGCAAGACATCGCCCGCAATACAGCTTGGAAAGACTATGGTTCCAAAAATGCGGGTTGTGCCAAATTGTTGGCCTTGGCGGAGAAGACGCTGTGAGCCACGGGTTCGAGTTCGAACCTACTGCCGCTGCGGGCACACTGATGCCCAAAAATTCGGCGCTCGCGGTACTGGCGCGGCTGCTGAACTGGGTTAACCAGATCGTGTTGGCCTTGTCCATGCTGGCGTTGGTGCTGACATCGTGCGTACTCACCTATTCGGTGGTGACGCGCTACTTTCTCAAAGTGGCAACCGACTGGCAGGACGAAGCCGCCGTGTTCATGCTGGTAGGAGCCACCTTCATGTGCACCGCCTACGTTCAATCCTTGCGCGGCCATGTGGGAATTGAAGCGTTGGCCTCGATTCTTCCGGCCCGCGTCAATCATGTGAGATTGATTGCGGTGGACATTGCCTCCACGCTGTTTTGCAGTTTCTTTGCCTGGAAGTCATGGACGCTGTTTCATGAGGCCTGGTCTGAGGGGCAAACCACCTCCAGCAGCTTTGCGCCGCCCTTGTGGATACCTTACGGAATGATGGCGGTGGGCATGAGCATGCTGAGCATGCAGCTATTTTTGCAATCCGCCATCGGGCTCTCCGGCGGTGCCGTCAAAGGAGGCAACAAATGAGTGAATTGGCTATTGGCCTGCTCTATGGTGGGGCAACCTTGCTGGTGATGTTTTCCGGCATGCCCATTGCGTTCGCGCTCGGATCCGTTGCGGTGACGTTCATGTATTTCTTCATGCCCGCCTCGTCGCTGGATACCGTGACTCAAAACGTCTACGAAGAGATGGCCTCCATTACCTTGTTGTCCATTCCACTGTTCATCATGAAAGGGGCCGCGATTGGTAAATCACGGGCCGGGCAAGACCTTTACTCGGCGATCCACGCCTGGTTGCACAAGGTGCCCGGCGGTTTGGGCATTGCCAATGTGTTTGCCTGCGCCTTGTTCGCGGCGATGGCCGGGTCATCGCCCGCGACCTGCTCGGCCATTGGTTCGGCCGGTATCCCTGAGATGCGTAAACGGGGGTATTCACCGGGCTTTGCGGCCGGCATTATTGCCGCTGGCGGTACCTTGGGCATCTTGCTCCCGCCTTCGATCGTGATGATCTTGTATGCGGTGGCGGCAGAGCAATCGCTGGGTCGTTTGTTCCTGGCGGGTATTGGCCCGGGCTTGTTGTTGGTGGGACTGTTTGCCGGCTATGCCGTGGTGCGCGCACGCAAGGAATACGCTCTGGCGCTGGAGATTTATGAAAAGGGCGGCATCAAATCGGCTTACCTGGAAAAAGAACACTTTACGCTGGCCAAAAAAGTAGAAATGCTGCCGCGCGTGCTGCCCTTCGTGGTGCTGCTGATTGGTGTGATGGTCGCGCTGTATGGCGGCTTCGCCACACCGTCGGAGACCGCCGGATTGGGCGGCTTGATGGCGCTGGGCCTGGTGGCGGTGGTGTATGGCCTGTGGCATCCGAAAGATGTGGCACCGATCCTGACGTCCACGCTGAAGGAGTCCACCATGCTGATGCTGATCATCGGAATGTCTCTCCTGTACAGCTACGTGATGAGCCACCTTCACATCAGCCAGGGGGCCGCGCAATGGATTGTCGGTATGGCCTTGTCCAAGTGGATATTGCTGTGCGTCATCTTGCTGATGGTCATCGTGCTGGGATTCTTCTTGCCTCCGGTTTCCATCATTTTGATGACCGCACCCATCATCCTGCCGCCACTCAAGGCGGCTGGCTTTGATCTGATCTGGTTTGGCGTGGTCATGACCATCGTGATGGAAATGGGCTTGATTCACCCCCCCGTAGGCTTGAATATTTTCGTCATCAAGAATGTGGCCCCTGATATTCCCTTGAAGGAGGTGATCTGGGGGGTGATGCCTTTTCTCGGTTTGATGTTTGTCGCCGTATTTTTGCTATGCCTTTTCCCAGGTATTGCGACTGGGTTGCCCAATCTGGTCATGGGAGTGAAATAGCATGAGTGAACCTGACGCACCTTGGAACCAGCAAGTGCAAAGCCGCGCACGTCGCCTGGCCCGCGCGGCGACTGCGCTAGGCCATGGCTTGCGCGGCAAGCAAGTGGCCACCGCCGACACGACAAAGTTGCTTGCCGCCATTCTGGAACCCGGCGACCGGGTTTGCCTGGAAGGCAACAACCAGAAACAAGCTGACTTTCTGGCACGCGCCTTGACCCAGTTAGACCCGGCGCAAGTGCATGACCTGCATATGGTGCAGTCGGTATTGGCCTTGCCCGAGCATCTGGATTTGTTCGAGAACGGCATTGCCGCCAAGCTCGACTTTTCATTCTCGGGACCGCAGAGCGCACGGTTGGCCAAAATGGTTGCAGCCGGGCAAATTCAGATTGGGGCCATTCACACCTACCTTGAACTTTTTGCCCGCTACTTTGTGGACTTGACCCCCAAGGTGTCGCTGGTCTGCGCCCAGGCGGCTGATGCGCAGGGCAACCTCTATACCGGGGCCAATACCGAAGACACCCCGGTGATCGTGGAAGCCACCGCCTTCAAGAGCGGCATCGTGATAGTTCAAGTCAACGAACTGCTCGATGCAGTGCCGCGTGTGGACATTCCGGGCGACTGGGTGGACTTTGTCATCCTCGCGCCCAAGCCCAATTTGATTGAGCCGCTGTTCACCCGCGACCCGGCGCAAATATCCGAAATTCAGGTGCTGATGGCGATGATGGCCATCAAGGGTATTTATGCCGAATACGGTGTGCAGCGCTTGAACCACGGCATTGGATTCGATACCGCCGCCATAGAACTGCTGCTGCCGACCTACGCCGAATCATTGGGATTAAAAGGCAAGATTTGCAAGCACTGGGCGCTGAATCCGCACCCGGCATTGATCCCGGCAATTGAGGCCGGGTGGGTCGAGTCGGTGCATTCTTTTGGCTCAGAGTTGGGCATGGAAAACTACATCAAGGAACGCTCCGACGTGTTCTTTACCGGCGCTGACGGCAGCATGCGCAGCAACCGCGCCATGTGCCAAGCAGCGGGGCACTATGCCTGCGACATATTCATTGGCTCGACGCTGCAAATTGACCTCAATGGCCACAGTTCGACGGCCACGCTTGGCCGCATTGCGGGCTTTGGCGGCGCACCCAATATGGGGGCCGATGCGCGCGGGCGTCGTCATGCCACACCTGCCTGGTTGAAGGCGGGAGCACAGGCACGCGAGGGGCGCACCGGGGTTCACACCATGCCACGCGGGCAAAAGCTGGTGGTGCAAATTGTGGAAACGTTTCGTGAGCACATGCAGCCCGCTTTTGTTGAAAAGCTCGATGCCTGGGAATTGGCCGAACAGGCCAGGATGGAGATCCCGCCGGTGATGATTTACGGTGACGATGTCACCCACATTCTGACCGAAGAAGGCATTGCCAACTTGTTGCTGTGCCGTGGCGACGAAGAGCGCGAACAGGCCATTCGTGGCGTGGCGGGCTACACGCCTGTGGGGCTGGCACGCGATAAACGCATGGTTGAAAACCTGCGTGATCGGGGTGTGGTTCAGCGCGCCGAAGACATCGGCATTGACAAGCGCGATGCCACGCGCAGCCTGCTGGCCGCCCGCACCATGCGCGATCTGGTGCGTGCCTCCGGTGGTTTGTACAACCCACCCAAACGTTTCCGTAATTGGTAAAAAATGGAAAAACTTCAATTTCAATTCACCGGCCATCAAAAGCCGACCACATTCACCCCGATCCTGGTGGGCGTGGTGGGCTCTGGCAACCTCGAAGTGATGATTGAGCCGCTGGCTGATGGCTCTCAGTGCCGTGTCGACATCATCACCTCGGCGCAGGGTTTTGCTCCGATCTGGGCCGCTGTGATGCAGGATTTTCAGGAGCGTCACGGGCTGGCCGGGATTGCCATTTCCATCAATGACATGGGTGCCACGCCTGCGGTGGTGAGCTTGCGTCTTGACCAGGCCGCTGCAGAACTCCCTTCCACGACAAAGGCGACCCCATGAACATCAGCTTTGCGGAGTCAAGCGCCCGTGCGCGGGTAGCCCATCTACTCGATGCGCAGTCGTTTCATGAGATTTTGGGCCCAAGTGAGCGGATCGTCAGCCCGCATCTGGCACTGCTGGGTGTGCCGTCTTCGTTTGACGACGGTGTGGTGGTTGGCCGCGGCACCCTGGCTGGCCAACCGGTGCTCATCGCCGCGCAAGAGGGCGCGTTCATGGGAGGCGGGGTCGGCGAGGTGCACGGGGCCAAGTTGGTCGGGCTTTTCAAGCGTGCGTTGCGTGACAAACCGGCGGCGGTGATCGTGCTGGCCGAGTCGGGCGGAGTGCGCTTGCACGAAGCCAATGCCGGCTTGATTGCGGTCTCCGAAGTCATGCGCGCCTTGCTGGATGCTCGCGCCCAAGGTATTGCGGTGATCATGCTGATTGGTGGTGCCAACGGTTGTTTTGGCGGCATGGGCCTGATCGCCCGTTGCGCCGACCATGTGGTGATGAGCGACATGGGACGCCTTGCCATGTCCGGCCCTGAGGTGATCGAATCCTCGCATGGGGTCGAAGAATATGACTCGCGTGACCGCGCACTGGTATGGCGCACCACCGGAGGTAAACACCGCTACCTGATCGGTGACTGCGATCAATTGGTCGAAGACGATGTAGCGGCTTTCCGCGAGGCGGCTATCGGCTTGCTGGGTCAATCTGTGCCCTTGAACCTGGCCGCAATGGAGGCTGAACACGCGCTGCTGACTGAGCGCTTGACGCGATTCGGCGGCTGCAGCGATGCGCTGGATGTCTGGCGACTGGCCGGGGTGCCTGAACCATTGCACGTGGCAGACCTGGAAGCCTCCGGGATGCACGTCCTGAAGTCACTGACCACGGGAGAGCTGGCATGAATTGGGAAGCTTTACTCGATGCTCTTTTTGACCCGAATCACCGTGTCACCTGCACCGGCGATCTGCTCAGTGGTAGCGCCGAAGTCAATGGCCGCACGGTTGCGGTAGTGGGAACCACGAACCATGCCGCCATTGGAGTCGAACTGGCATTGGCCCAAGCGGCTGCGGTACTTGCTGTGGTGCGCGAGCATCCAAAACGGCCTATTATTTTGCTGGTAGACACTCAGGGTCAGCGGCTGCGCCACCGTGACGAACTGTTGGGCATCAATCACTACATGGCACATCTGGGTTGTTGCATTGAGTTGGCGCGCCGACACCAGCACCGCGTGATTGGCCTGGTTTACGACCAGGCGCTGTCGGGCGGTTTCATCACCTCCGGGCTGATTGCCGATGCCTGCTACGCCTTGCCTGAAGCCGAGATTCGCGTCATGCGCTTGCCGGCCATGGCGCGCGTGACCAAAATCGATGAGGTGCGGCTGACAGCGTTGTCAAAAACCAACCCGGTGTTCGCGCCAGGGGTGGAGAATTTTGTCGCCATGGGCGGCATTCGGGCGCTTTGGCGCGGTGACCTGCAAGCGCAATTACTCTGCGCATTGGCCGACTCATCGACCCAGGACGAGCGTGCGTTTGATGGCGCTGCACGCGGTGGACGCAAGTTGGCGCAGACCGTGGCCGAACGGGTGGTCAAGGCCTGAACCCTGTTTTTGTTGATCAACATGGACAGCTTGACGCGCAACCAATTGGTATGGCTTGACCCAGCGGCATGGGTGCAGATGGAAGCGCACCACTGGGATGAGCAGGCCAAGGAAATTTTGGCGCTTTGGCGCACTCAGCGTCTGCCCCTGGTGGTCTGTCGACAATGCCCAGAGACCCCGCCCGAGCTACTGTGCGTGGGTTTGCCTGCACCGCAACAATGGTCGCGTCGGCGGCTGGCTTTGACCGTGCGTCTGGATCACCTCACGGCGCGTGACAATTTTCCTGCGCTGTTGCAAGTGGTGCAGGCAAACCAGTGGGGGGCGGCAGCACTTGAATTGTCCGAGTCACTTGCCGCCCTGGGCGTGCAGGCCCATGTCTATGGCTCACACGGCTGGCAATGGCTGACGGGGCGGGCTTATGTGCATGATGCATCTGACCTTGATTTGAGCGTGCTTGTACATTCATTGGCGCAGGCAACGGAGGTCATCAAGCAGCTTGCCAGCACCGCACTGCACTGCCGCATCGACGGCGAAATTGTGTTCCCCAAAGGTCAGGCCATCGCCTGGCGCGAGTTGCAGCAGTTGCTGCTTGGACAAACGTCGCAAGTGCTCTTGAAAGGTCGGCACACTCTCCGGCTGGCAGCTTTGGAAGAGGTGCGCCTCATGGCGGGGCTGTGATGCACTCGCAGCAACTCGGGCGCGCTGCGGTGCGGGCACTGTATGCCGAAATCTCACTGGAGCCCAAACCGGGTCTGGTGTCGTTCAGAGACTGTGGCAGTCATGTTGACATGGATGGCAGCACGTTTTTGCGCAGCCTGTTTGCCTTGCGCGGGTACTTTCCCCGGATTGCCCAAGCCGGTGCCCAAGGCGCTTCCTTTGCTGTTTTGCAGTCCCTTGGAAAAGCCGCCGAGGTGCGCATGCTGGCCGCCACGGGGGGTGTCAACACCCACCGGGGGGCGGTGTTTGGCTTGGGTTTGCTGTGTGCCAGTGCCGGGCAATTGCAGGCCCAAGGCTTGCCCCTGACCCCCATGACTGTGCGAGCGGTACTGCTCTCAACCTGGGGTGATGCGCTGGCCGAGCGTGCCAAGGCAACGCGGCTGGCGATGCCCATTTCCAATGGTCAGCGGGTCACCCAACGTTACGGCCTGCGCAGTGCGGGCGACGAGGCGGCGCAAGCATTTCCGACCTTGTTTGATACCACGCTGCCCGCCTTGCAAGCCGCATTGGCCTCGGGTGCCAGTGCGCGTGCCGCTCGTGTGCAAGCGCTGTTGGCCACCATGGCGGTGCTCGACGACACCAACGTGGTTCACAGAGGCGGCCTTGAAGGCTTGCGCTTTGTACAGTCAAGCGCTCGTCGCTTTCTTGACATGGGCGGCATCCGGCAAGCCGATTGGCTGATTCAGGTGCGCTCCATGCATGCGGACTTTGTGCAACGCAGCTTGTCGCCTGGCGGCGCTGCAGATGTGCTAGCCAGCGCTTGCTGGTTAGCCGAACTCAGCGCTGCGGCGAAAGCCAACTCTCATGATGCTGCCATGCTGCTGCCAATATGAGTTACGCCCTGTTGTTTTCGGGTCAGGCCAGCCAGCATCCGACCATGCTGCCATGGCTTGAAACCGAGCCTGCCGCCGTTGAAATTTTGCGCCTCATGAGCGACCGCCTGGGACTTGATTGGCGCTCCCAACTGCGCAATGCGGATCGCCGCAGTGACAACGCTTTCGCGCAGGTTTTGATCACGGGCACCGCGCTGGCTGCGTGGGCCGCGCTCCAAGGTCAATTATCCGAGCGGCCTGCTGTCGTCGCTGGCTATAGCGTCGGCGAGTTGCCTGCCTTTGCCTGTGCCGGGGTCTTCTTGCCCACGCAGGCGCTCACGTTGGCGGCACAACGTGCAGCCTTGATGGATCGGTCTGTGATGGGCCTGAAGACCGGTTTGTTGTCGGTAGCAGGGCTCTCGCAGGCGGCGGTCTTGGAGGCCTGCAACGGCCTTCACCTCGAATGCGCAATTCGGATCCATGCAAGTCAAGGCCTATTTGCTGGCACGGACGATGCCCTGAAGCAAGCCGCTCAACTGCTCATTGAATTCGGCGCTGTTTGCAAGCGTCTGGAGGTACAAGTGGCCTCTCATTCCTCCTGGATGCGTCCGGCGGAACTGGCTTTTTCTGATTGCCTGGATAAAGTCCCATTTGCCACTCCGACTTGTCCGATCGCACTCAATGCGCTTGGTGTGCTAAGTCGAAAACCCATGGAGTTGCGCTCAGCCTTGAGCCAGCAGATTGCCAGTACGGTGCAGTGGTCGGACTGTTTGGATGCCGTGGCCGAGCGACAGGTTTCCTGTGTACTGGAAATTGGTGCCGGTTCTGCGTTGGGGCGAATGTGGCGCGAGCGCTACCCCCATATTCCATCGCGCTCGATGGATGAATTTCAGCAGCTTCATGGTGTCGTTGACTGGATTGAGAGAAGTTCAGCGACATGATTCCAGATGGATTTTTATGTCGCGGCGAGCGTGCCAACAGAGTAAGAGGCACCCAAGGGCACTTCACTTGGCGTTGACGATGCCCTTGAAGTCATACGGCACCACGATGGTTTGCACCTTGCCGTTGGCCACGCCTTCGGCAATTTTCAGGTTGGCCATGGCGTTCATGTAGCCGATGGCTCCGGCATTGGCGTTCAGGGCGGCGATGCGTTCGGCCTCTTTCTTGGCGGTCTGCACTTCCACCTCTTTGGTCTTGAGCTCGTTTTGGGCCCGTACCAGCTCGTTGGCACTGGCCACAATCACGTCGGCCGGGGTGATGGCACGCACCTGCACCTGTGAAACGGTGATTTTCTCGGCCAGCTTTTCCTCGGTCAGGGTTTTGATGATGCTGTCGCGAATCTTCTGCTCAATCAGTTGGCGGTTGTCGGCCATCTTCAGGGATTCGTACTCGCGCGCCACTTTGTACGCCGCATTGCGGGCACTCAAGGCCACGTAGTTTTGCATCAGCAAAATGTCGCCGCCTTTGTCAGACACCCCGTGAAAAGTCTTGTTTTTGGTGGTCCACAACTCGGACACCGCCGCCGGATTGATGTTGTAGACCACCGTCATGTCAAAGTCCTTGACCGTGGAGTTGTCCGAGGCCAGCGGTGTCATGTTGTCCACCGCCACGGCGACATCCTGAACCTTGAAGGTGAGGATGTCGCCAATCAAGGTCTGGTTGAAGGAGCCGGGTAGCCGCTCCGTGGGGTCGGTGGTTTTGTCAAAGTTGATGCGCAGCCCCACCTCGCCGGTTTCAATGCGGGTGCAACCGCTGATCAGCAAGGCGGCGACGGCAACGGTCAGCGTGAAGGCGGTGTGTTTCATGGTGATGCTTTCCTGTGGTTTTGGAGAGAGTGGCATGGTATGAGACGGGCTTCGAGCCAGCTTCACTCAGGTGCGTGATCATGCGACAGATGTCAGGGGCCACCGATCCTGATCCGGCTGACCAGCCACAAACCCACCAGCGAGGCCATGCCCGTCACCACCCAGGTGGCGTGCCAGCCACCCACCTGGGTCGCGATCCAAGCCACCAGTGGGGGGCCGAAAAACTGGCCGGTGGCCGAGCATTGTTGAACCCAGCCTACCGTGGTCGAAACCGTGTGTTCGTTGGGGGCCACACGCACGGCCAATGAAAACAGCGTTCCCGGCACCAAGCCGCCAATGGCGGAGAACAGCAGCACCGCCACATACCGCAGCAGGGGAAGCCCCTCCGTCAGGGTGCTGAAGGCCAGGAAGGTGGTGAACGCCATACTGCCAAAGCCCAGAGTCAACAAGCGCCTGGCACTCCAGCCCCGGTGCAGCAGCTTGCCTGCCCCCACATTGCCAATCACGTTGACCGCACACACCAGCGCGGTCAACGCGCCAGCCACCGGCCCGCTGATGCCAGACTGGGCGTAGACCGAGGGCAAAAACCCGATCACTGCCAGCCACTGGCTGGAATACATGGCAAAAGCCAAGGCCACCAGCCACGGGCCAGAACTTGTGAGTGTGAGGTGCAGGCGGTGTGTCCATGAGCCGATGTTTGGGCTGATGGCCGGCGCATGCTTGCCCGTGATCTGCCGCCGCTGGGCATCGGGAGCCACATTCACCGCCATCCAGACCGCCATGACCGCCGACAACCCACCGAGCAGCCCCCACCAAGCCTGCCAGCCCAGGGCCGTCATGACCAGCGGCCCACACAACAAGGCCAGTGCTGCGCCGGTGGGCATGTAGCCGCCCCACAGCCCCAGATAGAGCGATAGCTGTCGGCTGCTCACCAATTTGCGGATCAGGCTGGGTGCAGGCAGTACCACCAACAGGAAGCCTAAGCCCTCCAGCGCCCGCAACACCAGCAGGTCAGAAGGCTGGCGCGCCCACATGCCAGCCAGGCTGGCGGCAAACAGAATGAACTGCCCGGTCAACATGCTGCGGCGCAGGCCCAGGCCGTCGCAAGCCACACCGACCAGCACCCCGCTCAGCATGCCAGCCAGTTGCACCATGGAGAGCAGGAAACCAGCCTCGACCAGCGTCACCCCCAGGGCCTCGCGCAGCACCGGAATGGCTGAGGGAATTTTGCCAATGTGCAAAGCGGCCACCATCCCGGCCAGGATCACGGTGGTGGCAGCGCGGGCAGGGGATGGGCTCAAACCAGTTGGCTCCCGAACCCAGCTTCGCGCAGGCCCATTTTCAGTTCCATCAGGCCGTGACGAGTTTGACGGATAAAGCCTCCCCCGAGGTGATGACCGCCAGCAAACGGTCAATATTCGGGTGTGAACCTGGATGGGCGCGAGCCGCCGCCGTGTGCTCGTCAAAAAGTTCCAGCCCTTCCTGGGCTGCTGTCACATTGATGCAGCCGTGTTTGGCAAACAGTGCCGCATAAACCGCCAGTGAGCCCGCCTTGCCTGGCTTGTTCTCAATACTTGCCACCAGTTGGCCTGCGGCATCGAGCAGTTGTAACTCAGCCAGATGGCTGATGGACGGGAGTTGTTTGAGCTTGTCAGAGAAGGCCAATGTGTGATCCTTGAAACGGGGTTGATGCCAAAATTATCGACGCTGCACACAGCGATGGAGTCAGAGCGTCACAAGCCCCTCCATCCGTCAGCCACAATGGCGCTGCCCTTTCCCATTCAACCACTCCCCACCTCATGCAAGCTTTGCTCAACGCCATCGCCACGATGGACATGCCTCACGATGCCCAACGTGTGTTCCACGGCAGGGGCGGCCTGTACCCCGGCTGCGAACACTGGGTTTTGGATGCCTACCCGCCGGTATGGGTGCTGACCAGTTTTCTGCCTGTGGCAGACGATGAACTGCAAACCCTCCACGCCGCACTGTCAGACCGCTGGCAACAACTGGCCCCGGGTCAGATGCTCAACTGGGTTTTCCAATACCGCCATGAAGGCCGCTCAGACACCCGGCTGATGTCTGGCACGGTCCCAGAGCCACATGTGGTCACTGAAAACGGGGCGCGTTACCGGGTACATGTGCTCAAGGGGCAAAACCATGGCTTGTTTCTTGACATGGCGCAGGGCCGGCAATGGGTGCGCGAGCACGTGTCAACCCGACCCAAACTCAAAATTCTCAACCTGTTTGCCTACACCTGCGCGTTCTCGGTGGTTGCCTTGCAGGCGGGGGCCAAACAGGTGATCAACCTGGACATGAGCCACGGTGCACTCGGCATTGGGCAACAGAACCATCAGCTCAATACGCTGGTCTCCGGGGCCAGTTTCATGGGCCATGATGTGTTTACCAGCTGGGGCAAGATCACCCGCAGCGGCCCCTATGACCTGATCATTCTGGACCCGCCCAGCTACCAGAAGGGTAGCTTTGTGGCGACCAAGGATTACGCCCGCCTGCTGCGGCGGCTGCCGGAATTGCTGGATTTGGGCGGCTACGCCCTGCTGTGCCTGAATGCACCAGAGTTAGACACTGCCTTCTTGCAAGACAGCATGCAGGCCCTGGCACCCGAGCTGGAGTTTGTCGAGCGCGTGCCCAACCCGGCAGTGTTTGCCGATGTATCGGCCGAGCGCGCCCTCAAGGTCATGGTCTACAAAGCACCGGACTGATGCGGATCAAGCAAGCCATCCCCTTAAGTAAAATGGCTGTGTAGCCAAGGTGCAGCAAGCGCCAAAAGCTATCAAAAATGCAGTGAGCTAATTTGTCTATTCAATCCATTCTTCAAACGGTTTTCGGTTACGCCAGTTTTCGGGGGCCGCAGCACGACATCATTGAACACGTCACATCGGGTGGTGATGCGCTGGTGCTGATGCCCACGGGTGGCGGCAAAAGCCTGTGTTACCAGATTCCGGCCATCGCCCGCCAGCAGGCAGGACAGGGCGTGACGCTGGTGATCTCACCGCTGATTGCGCTGATGCATGACCAGGTGGGGGCTCTGCATGAGGCCGGGGTCAGTGCCGCGTTTTTGAATTCCTCACTGTCCATGCAGGAAGCCGCCGCCACCGAGCGGCAACTGGTGCAAGGCCACACCACCTTGATGTACGCCGCGCCTGAGCGCATCAACACACCACGCTTTCTGGCCCAACTTGACTCCTTGTACGAGCGTGGCCAATTGAGCCTGTTTGCCATTGACGAGGCCCATTGCGTGAGCCAGTGGGGGCATGATTTCCGACCCGAATACCGCGCCTTGACGGTGTTACACGAGCGCTACCCCCAAGTGCCGCGTATTGCGCTCACCGCCACCGCCGATGCGCTGACCCGAGCCGACATCATTGAGCGCTTGCAGTTGCAGGAAGCACGCCTGTTCATCAGCAGCTTTGACCGCCCCAACATCCGTTACACCATTGTGGAAAAGCGCGATGCCACGCAGCAGTTGCTGCGCTTTATCCGCCACGAGCACCTGGGTGATGCGGGAGTGGTGTATTGCCAGTCGCGCAAACGGGTCGAGGAAATTGCCAGCCTGTTGTGTGATGAAGGTATTGCCGCCCTGCCCTACCACGCCGGGCTGGATACACGGTTGCGCCAGGCCAACCAGGATCAGTTTTTGCGCACCGAGGGGGTGGTGATGGTCGCCACCATCGCCTTTGGCATGGGCATTGACAAGCCCGATGTGCGTTTTGTGGCGCACCTGGACATGCCGAAAAACATTGAGGGCTACTACCAGGAAACCGGCCGCGCCGGGCGTGATGGCCAGGCCGCCGATGCCTGGATGTGTTACGGCCTGCAAGACGTGGTGAACCAGCGCCGCATGATTGACGAAAGCCCCGCTGGCGAGGAATTCAAGCAAGGCCTGCGCGGCAAACTGGAAGCCCTGCTGGGCCTGGCCGAGGCCACCGATTGCCGCCGGGTGCGGCTGCTGCGCTACTTTGACGAAGACAGTCAACCCTGTGGAAATTGTGACAACTGCCTGCACCCGCCCGAGGTCTGGGATGCCACCGATGCGGCGCGCAAGCTGCTTTCCACCATCTACCGGGTGCAGCAAATGAGTGGTTTCGGGTTTGGCACCGGGCATGTGATGGACATCCTGCGCGGCAAAACCACCGACAAAATCACCCAGTACGGCCACACCAGCGTCAGCACCTTTGGGATTGGTGCGGCCATCGGTGCCGTGGCGGTCGATGCACAAGCGTTCAATACCCTGAAGCTCACCGAGGCCTCACGCGCGGTGCTCAAGGGGGAGGTGCCGGTGCGCTTGCGTGTGTCCCTGGCAGCACCTGCTGAGCGCAAATCGCGCCGCACGGCCGTGAAAGTGGCCGCCAAAGCACCTTTGGCGCTTGACTCTGCCGGTCAACACCGTTTTACGGCCCTGAAAGCCTGGCGCACCGAGGTGGCCAAAGAGCACAACCTGCCCGCCTATGTGATTTTTCACGATGCCACACTGGCGGCGATTGCGCAGTCTGCCCCTCAGTCATTGGAAGATTTGCAAGGCATCAGCGGCATTGGCGCACGCAAGCTGGAGGCTTATGTATGGGCAGGCGGTATTGAGCGTGATCAGCCTTGGCTAAGCTTTTTCGGGGGTTGAAGGCCGCATTTCAAGCATAAAACTAGTCTCAAAGGCTTATCAATAAAGCGCAAGCAGCTATAAATAACATAGCATCAATAAGCCACCTGAAAGCGTGTGCCGCGAAAAACAAACACCGCGTTGCGCACGCGAATTTCTTCCAGTGTGAGCTCTGCCGCCACCGTGCTGCCTTGTGGCAACACCTGGTTGTTGACCAGCAACAGGCGCTGGCTGGGTTGGTCTGAATACACGCTGCCGGTGATCACCAGGGCCGGAATCTGGCTGCGCAGCTGCGCGGGCAAGTCGGCCAGCTTCGTCACCGGCAGGGCTTGTGGTTCGGTTGCCGCCAAAGGTGCGGCAGGCGGCGCGGGTAAAGACACCGCCGCTTTCGGGCTTGAAGCAAGGGCTTCGGGTTTGGGTTGAACTGCGGGCTGGGCCACCCCGTTGGCAGAGCGCACCTCAAGTGCCCGGGGCGGTGGTGATTTGACCGCCGCCGTGGCGGCAGGTGGCAACACCACTGGCGGCATGCTTTGCGGCGCTGGGGCACTGGCTGCTACGACGCTCACGGGTCGAACCGCCGGGGCCGCATCACCACTCATGCTGCGCCAGACCCAGAATCCGAAACCTGCGCTCAACAACACGGCGACCACCAGCACCACGAACCAGAGGCGCAGGCGCTGTGCGGCCGCTGCGGCCATAGGGTTGACGCCGGGCAGGGGCTGGGCGTTAAGGCCGGGCACAGTGCCACGGGCACGTTGTGCATCGGCGCGTTGCAGGGCATCAAGAATGTAGGACATGGGTTTACCGGATTTCAGTTTGCAGGCGCGGCTGGGTCAGGCCAAGGACACGCTCAAGTTGCATGAAGGTTAATGCGCCCGGCAAGCCGTCAGGTTTCAACCCGCTGACTTGTTGAAAAGCCGCCACCCGCTGGCGCAGCGCGGCATCCAGCACCGGATCAGAGCTGGCTAGATCTGACAGGGGACGGCCTTCAACCTGGTTCAACTGATCGGTCAACTGCCGGATCACCGGGCCGCTGGCGCCGTTTTTCAGGATGGGGGTAAAGCCGCTGGGGGGTTTCCAGTAGGTGGCAAAGTCACCTTGCCAGAGCTGGCTCAAGGCCATCAGCCCGAGCGTGACCGGTTTGCCGTCCACCCGCAAGGTGGCAGTGGCATCACTCAGACCTAGCAGTACCCCATACACCGGCGGGTTTGTACCCTGTTGCAAGGTCAAAATGCCGGGGCGGCCCAGTTGGCGCAGCTGAACCAGCGTGAGTTTGCTGACCTGGTGGCACAGCAGCTGCTGTTGTGCCACGGCTTCACAGGGCTCCCCACTGAGGGCGGGTAATGCCCAGACGCTAGCCAGCTCGCGCCAGGCGCTGGGCAGGTTTTGCGGCAAGCTTGGCCACAAGGCACTCAGGTCATGCAAGGGCGCGGGTGGAGTCTGCGGGCCAGATACCGGGCTGGCTGCCGGGCTTGAAGCGGGGGGCGACGCAGGCGCAGAGGCCAGTGCTTGTTGCGCCACGGCCAGGCTGGCTGGTGTTTGGGCTGGCACTGCGCCGGGAGTGCTTGCTGCGGCCAGTACGGGGTTCGGGCTGAACTCTTCAAGCCACCAGAAGAGCCCCAAAGCAGCTATGAATAAAAGAGCTGCTACCGCAATGGCGACGGGCATTACAGAGCGTTTTGGCGCATTGTTTTCGGCATCACCAAAAACCTCGGCGGCAGCTTTGTTGACCACTTTGACATTCACGCTGGTTTGCCCGGTGGTCCAGGCCCCCAGCAAGGCGCGGCCACACAGCAGGTTGATGCGCCGTGGTACGCCACCCGTGAGTTGGTGAATCCGTGCCAACGCTTTGGCCTGAAACGGTTGCGCCCCGGTGTGGCCCGCCACGGCCAGCCGGTGTTCGATGTAGTGGGCGGTTTCTTGTGCGCTGAGCGTTCCCAAATGAAAACGCGCCACCACCCGCTGGGCCAGTTGCTCCAATGCCGGGCTGGCCAGCAGGGTGCGCAATTCGGGCTGGCCAATCAGCACAATTTGCAGCAGCTTGCGTTCATGGGTTTCCAGATTGGTGAGCAGGCGCAATTGCTCCAGCACATCACCGCTGAGGTTTTGCGCCTCATCAATGATCAGCACACAACTTTCTCCGGCGGCGTGGCTTTGCAGCAAAAAGACATTGAGCGCATCAATGTAGCTTTTGGCGCTGGGTGCAGTCGCCGCACCGCTGGGTGACAATGCGATGTGGAATTCTTCGCAAATCGACTGCAACAGTTCCAGCACAGTGAGCTTGGGGTTAAAGATGTAGGCCACATGGCAGCCGGTCGGGATTTGCTCCAGAAAGCAGCGGCAAATGGTGGTTTTGCCCGCGCCAATGTCTCCGGTGAGCAAGACGAATCCGCCACCGGTGCCACCGGCCGTGCCATGTTGCCCGGCCACACCATACAACAGGTGCGCCAAGGCCTCGCGGTGGCGCTCGCTCATGAACAGGAAGCGCGGATCCGGGGCAATGGAAAACGGGTCTTGTTTCAGACCAAAGTGCTGGGTGTACATGCAAAAATGGGCTCTATTGCTCGTAAATAGTGCGCAAACAGCTATTTAATTTATAGCAATCAAATAGCCCGCGAAGATGCCGAGTTTCGCATCAAGCACCCATCAACTCAGGGCTCGCTGAATGATGATTTTCTGCACGTCGCTGGTGCCTTCGTAAATTTGGCAGACCCGCACGTCGCGGTAGATGCGCTCAAGCGGGAAATCGCTCACCACACCATAACCACCCAGGGTCTGGATGGCGGCGCTGCAGACCTGTTCGGCCATCTCACTGGCAAACAGTTTGGCCATGGCGGCTTCTTTCAGGCAGGGCTGGCCGGCATCTCTGAGTGATGCGGCATGCCAGATCAGCTGCCTGGCGGCTTCGAGCTTGGTGGCACATTCCGCCAGCCGGAAACCTACTGCCTGATGGTTGAAGATGGCGGTGCCAAAGCTCTGGCGCTCTTTGGCATAGGCCAGCGCCACCTCAAACGCGCTGCGTGCCATGCCGACACTCTGCGCCGCAATACCAATCCGCCCACCCTCGAGACCACCCAGCGCAATGCCATAACCCTGGCCTTCCTGGCCAATCAGGTTCTCGGCCGGGATGCGGCAGGCATCAAAATTGATTTGCGCGGTGTCGCTGCTGTGTTGACCCAGTTTGTCTTCGATCCGTGCCACCCCATAGCCAGGTGTGCAGGTGGGCACCAGAAACGCACTCATGCCTTTTTTGCCTGCGCCCTTGTCGGTGACGGCGATGACAATGGCCACATCACCATTTTTGCCGCTGGTGATGAACTGTTTGACCCCGTTGATCACGTACTCGTCGCCGTCTTTCACTGCCGTGGTCTTGAGGGATGACGCATCACTGCCCACATGTGGCTCGGTCAGGCAAAAAGCCCCCAGCAACTGTCCTTGTGCCAAAGGCTCCAGCCACTGCTTTTTCTGCGCAGGGTTGCCATACTTCATCAGAATGGCGTTGACCGGGCAGTTGGTGACGCTGATCACGGTGCTGGTGCCACCGTCGCCCGCAGCGATTTCTTCCAGCACCAGGGCCAGTGTCAGGTAATCCAGACCGGCCCCACCCAGTTCCTCGGGCACACAAATGCCATAGGCACCCAGTGCCGCAAGGCCTTGGTGAACCACTTTGGGGAAAGTGTGTTCTTTATCCCATTGGGCAGCATTCGGCCAAATTTCAGCTTGCGCAAAATTGCGTACCGCGTCACGGATCATTTCCTGATCTTGCGTCAACAACATGGTGCGATCCTCAGAGTATTGACCCGGACTACACGTGCAGCCATTGGGAATTCAAATAACAGCCACAACCCATCAGGCGCTTGTCGTCCAGTGGTATCACATAAGAGGTTTTGGCCTGCACCTCCCGCGTCACCGGATTGGTGATGGTGTAGTTAACCCAACCACCTTCGTCTTCATCACAGACAGCCCAGGCATCATCGACCAATTTTTGTGCATTCAGGCCAGCAATGGCACGCAAATCAGTGCCATCTTTTTCGGGCATGGAACCGTGTACCACGTAATACCCGGCACGATCAAAAATGAAGATGTACATGTCGCGGTCAATGAACGCCCCTTTGGGGTTATGGAAATCGCGCACCGCTTGTTCGTAACCGGCCCGGCGAAGGTGCTCCAGCGCATTGAACACCAGTTGACGCGCCTGATCGGCCGTGCCTTGACGCAACCGAATGTCACCCACCGAGGTCTCCAGGGTGGCAGCCTGGGCAATCATCCGATCTGAATTGAAACTTGCGCGGTTCACCAATTCGGTGTTTTCCTGGGTCAGCACATCCAGATCACCCACCGCATGCACCACTTCTTCCAGCGCAATACTTTGGGAGGCACTGCCTTCGGCCATGACGTTGACATTCCTGGCAATTTCACCAATGCCGGAGATCAGGCTTTCCATGGTGACATTGATCTGTTTGATGCTGCCCACCGTCTCACCCACACGGACCGACGACTCGGCAATCAGACCCCGAATTTCTGCCGCAGCGCCCTGGCTGCGTTTGGCCAGATTGCGCACCTCTGCCGCCACCACCGCAAAACCACGCCCCTGTTCACCGGCGCGAGCCGCTTCAACCGCAGCGTTCAGCGCCAACAAGTTGGTCTGGAAAGCAATACCATCAATCACCCCGATGATCTCGGACATCCGTTTGGAGGTCACCTCCAGCGGCCCCATGCTCTGCATCGCCTGATGCATCATTTTTCCGGCCCCATCGGCCTCTTGGTGCAAACTGGCCGTCATCATGCTGACCTGTTTCGCTGCCGCCGCATTTTGGGCCACGGTTTCACTCACATGCTTGACATGCACCGAGGTTTGCTGCAAATGCTCCCCCTGAGCGGCAGCGCGTTCAGCCAGCGCCCGTGTGTCATCCACCAGTCTTTTCCCGGTATCGCCCAACATCACTGCCGCCGTGCGGATATTGGCCACCATGCTGGACATGTTGGTGATCATTTTGTCCAGGTGCAGACTGAAGTTACCCAGCGTTTTGCCCCCCCCATTGACCTTGTTGGTCAGGTTTCCATTGGCTGCGGCCTGCATGACACCGTCCGTCTGGTCTCGCTCGCCACGTGTGAGTTCATCCATGGCCAGTTGCACATAAAACCACACCGCCAGTCCACCAAAAGCCAGAGCGGCTACCACGCCACCATTCAAAGGGGCTTTTTCTGATGCCAACAAGTGCATTAGCAAAATCACGGACAGATCCAACACCAAAGGTATCTGCAATACCCAAAAACGTACCCGCCCGGAAAGAGGCTTGAGTAACGCGATGCCAGGTGCAAAAAGGTTCATGGTGTGTTTCGGTGAAGAATTCGTGAATTTGAGCAGGCTTGGTTCTGGCTTTCAAAGTATCTGGCCGGGGCAGAATCATGGGCAGCGACGCACCACCGCCCTAACTTTAATTTGCGGCGATGTAGCTGCGGATCTCCTCCAGAAGACCGTCCAGCTTGGGAGCCAATGCAGCATAAAGTGGGGCCACCGTTTCGATCGGCTCGGTTTTACTCAAATGCTCGACGTTTGTCACTTCTTCAGACAGAACATCCACTGCAAAAATGGGCAAATACCCCTTCATGGCATGCAGCAACCGATTTGCGGTGGGCACATCTGCCTGGGCCAAGGCAGCAGAAATGGCGGGTAAATCACCGGCCATGCTGTTGAGTACGGTCTTCAGGATGCTGCGCAAAGCCGCATCAGACCCCATCATGCCAATGCCACGAACCACGTCCAGACTGGGGCTGAGCACCACAGGCTGAGCGCGTTTTTGCAGAATCTCAAACGCCGGCAGGGTCTTGCCTTCCAGCACTTCCAGGAAAGCGCCGCCGCCGGTGGAGATGTAGCCGATGTCTTTCTCGATGCCGTATTTGGCTATCGCCGCCAGGGTGTCGCCACCGCCAGCGATGCTGAAGGCGCTGGACTCGGCAATGGCCTGGGCAATCACCTTGGTGCCGTTCTCGAATGCCGCAAACTCGAACACACCGACCGGGCCATTCCAGACAATCGTGCCAGCGGCTTTGAGCTGTTCGGCCAGTCGGGCGGCGGTTTGCGGGCCGATGTCGAGAATCAAATCGTCATCGGCCACCTCGGTGGCGGCTTTGACGGTGGCCTCGGCATCGGCGGCAAAGGTTTTGGCGCAGACCACGTCGGTGGGAATCGGCACGTCCGCGCCACGGGCTTTCATGGCGGCGATCACGGCGGTGGCTTCGCCCAGCAGGTCGGGTTCGGCCAGGCTTTTGCCGATGTTCAAACCGGCGGCCAGCATGAAGGTGTTGGCAATACCACCGCCGACGATCAGGCCGTCGACGTTTTTCGCCAGGGCTTGCAGGATGGTCAGTTTGGTCGACACCTTGCTGCCCGCCACAATCGCCACCAGTGGGCGTTTCGGGTTGGCCAGGGCCAGGTTGATGGCATCAATTTCCGCTGCCAGCAAGGGGCCGGCACAGGCTATTGGGGCGTATTGGGCGATGCCGTAGGTGGTGCCTTCAGCCCGGTGGGCGGTGCCAAAGGCATCGTGCACAAAGATGT
>VIKI01000018.1:48162-64838 GCA_008080595.1 Comamonadaceae bacterium | reverse complement strand
CCCGAAGACATACAAAGCCGCCTGTGGGACATGTTTCCCTACCTGATGCGCGGCGTGCTCAGCCTGCCCATGATCGACCGGGTGCGCTGGATCATGTTCCCGCAAGTGCGCGTACCGGCCCAGGGCACGCTGTTTGACGACAGCGATCTGGATGCCGAACTGCCCGGCATCATGCGCGTGATGGACTTGCAGCAGGAGCAACTGGCCCGCAGTTTGGGCGACGGCCACCGCGTGATCCATGGCGTGGCCGGCTCGGGCAAAACCATGATCCTGGGCTACCGCGCTGAACATCTGGCCCGGGCCAGCAGCGCCAGCAGCAAACCCATCCTGATCCTGTGCTTTAACGAACCGCTGGGCGTGAAGCTGGCCAGCAGCATGGAAGCCAAGGGCCTGAGTGACAAGGTGCACGTGCGCCACTTTCACAAATGGTGTCATGAACAAATTCGGGCGTTTGGGCAAGCGCTGCCTGCGCAAGGTGCTCACTTTTTGATGATCTGGTGGATGCCGTCATTCGTGGTGTGGAGCGCCACCAAATCCCCGGCGGCCAATACCAGGCGGTGCTGATCGATGAAGGCCACGACTTTGCGTCCGAATGGCTCAAGCTGGTGACGCAAATGGTCGACCCCGCCACCAACAGCCTGCTGGTGCTGTTTGACGACGCGCAAAGCATTTACGAACGCGCTCGCAGCAAGAAATTTAGCTTCAAAAGCCTGGGCATCCAGGCCCAGGGCCGCACCACCATTCTGAAAATCAACTACCGCAACACCCAGCAAATTTTGCAAACCGCCAGCCTGGTCGCCGCCGACCTGCTGACCGCCGACGACAAGGACGATGACGGCATCCCGCTGGTGAAACCCATCAGCTGCGGGCGAGAGGGCGAGCCCCCGCTGATCATCCGCCTGCCCACCCTGCGCGACGAGGCGCAGGCCATTGCCGACCAATTGGCCAACGCCCACCAAGAAGGCCACGCCTGGGGCGACATGGCCGTGCTGTGCCCGGACCGGAAAACCCGCGACCTGTGTGCCCAGGTGCTGCACCAGCGTGGCCTGCCGCTAGAAAACCGCGTCAGCCCCGGCGACTTTGACCCCAGCAGCAACAAGATCAAGGTGATGACCATGAAGGTCAGCAAAGGCCTGGAGTTCCCGGTGGTAGCCCTGCCGGGCGTAGGCCACATGCCAGCGCCGGGGGAGGATGAGAAGGAGGCGGCGCGGGTGTTTTATGTGGCGGCGACAAGGGCCACGCACCGGTTGCTGATTGGGGTGGGGGGTGAGGGCGGGTTTGGGCGCAGGTTGGGGGCCTGAACATCCTATGCGCCACGTTAAGTGGCGCGATTCAGTTGGCATTCAACCTAGATTGGCGGCCTCTCATCATTGAAAAATTAACTTGTCGCGTTAATTTTTCAATGTTCATGGAAGAGGCTGCCTGCCATGCAGCGTCGGGAAATTGACTTGGAATCACTATAAATTGAGTAGCTTGTTGCGCATATTTCATAAGGGCTAGAAGCCTATTTGTCTTGCAAACCAGCCGCATCGGCCTCTGCCTCAGGCCAGAGCTGCGGAAACAGAAAGCGCAGCGCATGCTGCGGCAGGCCGAAACGCACCTTGCCTTGCGGCGAATCTGACTTGAGCAAGCCGCGCTTGACCAGCGCCCCCAGCGCGTCGGTAGCACCGCGTTCACTCATGCCCAGCATGGACTTGAAGTCGCCACGCGCCATGTCTTCGCCGCTCAGAAACAGGTAGTGCAGAGCGCGCAGCGCCTCCAAGCGCACGCCCTGTTTGAGCACGGTGGACTCAAACACCAGACAGGCTTCGATGCGCGCCTTGATCGTCGCAAAGTCCAGCATACTGCTCATGAAGCGAACCTGATCCAGGCAAGTGTCGAGCACGTAGTCGGCCCAGGCGATCAGGGCCTGCTCGCTCAAATTGCCACGCCCGTCCAGGTCGCCACGACGCAGGCTGTCGGCATCGGCCAGCAGCGCGTAGTAGCGCTCGGTGCTGCGGGCAAAACCGCGCAGGGGTGACCACAAGCCCCCGGTGTAGCCCAGGGCAGTGAGCCATGTGTGCGTGTGCAGACGCATGACGCGACCATTGCCGTCCACAAACGGGTGCACCCAGCCCAGGCGCTGGTGGGCGCAAGCCAGGGCAATCAGCGCAGCCTCACCACGGCGCACGCCGCCGTAAAAAGCCGCCCAGCGGCCCAGAAATTCCGGCACGCTGGCGCTGGCTGGTGCAAGGTGCTGACCGACCTGCACGTCCTGCTGGCGCAGCGCACCGGGCTCGATGAGGGCTTTGTCCGAGGTCAACAGATCGGCTGCGGTCAAGCGGCCAAACAGTTCGCGGTGCAGGTCTTGCACGGCATCCACCGCGTAGAGCGCGTGTGCGCCGTCAGTCCCGCCATAGCGTTGCTCCAGCGCTTGTTCGGCCTCAATATGGGCCACGGCCAGGCGCTGCTTGGCGGCCAGCACCACGTCTTGAGAAAAGTCTTTGCGCAGGGCCTGCTCAATCTCGCAAGGGCGGGTGTGTTGGCCCTCGATGCGGTTGGTGTAGTACGAATTCATGCTGCGCAGCAACTCACGCAATTGCGGCGGCACACGGGTGCCCGCAAGCAGGGTGGCGGCCCGGGACAGGTCATGCGCCTTGGCCAGCAGGGGCTCCATGCGGGCCTCACTGGGGAGCAGGGGTTCAAACTGGTGAAGTTGGCTGTACATGGCGCTATTTTGCCAAGTCTATTTGCTTTGTAAATAGTTGTTTTACATACAAATAGTTCAGATATTTCCAACTATTTTGCCAAGTATTTCGCCAACTGTGCATCATGGGTCAGCATCCATTCTTTTTTGATAGCTGCCAGCGCTTAGTGCATAAGGGCTAGATACGTAAATTTTCAATATTCATGAAAAAGTCTGCCTGCAATGAGGCGCTGGACAATTGACTTGGATTCACTATAAATTGAGTAGCTTGTTGCGCACATTCCATAAGGATTAGAGCTACTTTTTATCTATAGAATGGCATCACAAGGGCAATCCCGCATGGCTGCGAGACAACTTTGCGGCATGATTGACCTACCAAAAACAAGTTCACTCAGGGGTGATTCAGGGATGGCGACTCTCATTTCTTCCATCGGCACCAAGCTTGGCGTGCAGCACACCAGCAAGGTGCAGCCATGAACCTGCTCATCCCCGAATCTGCCAACAGCCTGCACGCCGAACTGCGCACGCTGATCGCCAGCAGCCGCCAGCGTCTGGCTGGCGCGGTGAATGCGGAGCTGACCCGCCTGTACTGGAGCGTGGGTGAACGCTTGCGCACCAAGGTGCTGGGCGGTGCGGATCGCGCCAAATACGGCGACCAACTGATCAAGCGCGTGGGCGAGCAACTGGCGCAAGAATTTGGCCGAGGGTTTGAAGCCAAAAACCTGCGTCGTATGGTGCAGTTTGCCCAGACTTTTACGCAGCCCGAGATTGTCGCGACACTGTCACGACAATTGAGCTGGAGCCACTTTGTGAACCTGTTGCCGCTTAAAACCGAACAGGCACGCCAGTTTTACGCCAGCCAAGCCGCCACCAACACGTGGAGCGTTCGTGAACTGCGCCACCAGATCGAACGCAAAGCCTTTGAGCGCACCGAGCTTGCCGCTTTGCAAACCGCAGTCCCCGTTCAGGACGAGCCGGTCGTTGCCCAAAGCGCCACCCCCGCACAAGTCTTCAAAGACCCCTACTTCCTCGACTTCCTGGGCCTGCGCCAAGGCCATGACGAGGCCGACCTGGAGAGCGCCATCCTGCGCCAGCTCGAAGCCTTCATCCTGGAGCTGGGCCGGGCGAAAAGGCCCCCATCGGCCTCATCCTCTGCGCCGAATTCAGCCGCGAACAAGTGGAGCTGCTGCAAATGCACAAAGACGGCATCACCGTGGCCGAATTCTGGACTGAGCTGCCGCCCAAGGCGGAATTGGAACACCACCTGCACCAATCCCTGCTGGAAGCGCGCGAGCGGCTGGCGCGGCGCGGGGTGTTGCTGGAAGGGGGCGGGGATGAGTGAGCTGAGGGATAGCTGTGCGCGGAGGGCCTCTTGGCGCCATGGCGGGGAGCTGACACAGTCCAAGACGGGTGCCCAAGCCAGCCCGGCGCTGTTCCTGAAAGCCCCCTACTTGCTGGACTTTCTGGATCTGAGCAATGGCTTAACCGAGAAAGACCTGGAAAACGCCATCCTCGCGGAGCTGTATTTGAAATGGCCGGCCAAACACGAGAAGCAGCCCGGTGAGTCGTCACCCATTGCCATCATCCTGTGCAGCGACAAAGATGCCGAGGTGGTGGAACTAATGGACTTGGAGAGAGACCAGACTCACGTCGCTGAATATTGGCTGCAACTGCTGCCGCGTGAGGTGTTGCAGGCCAAGCTGCACAAGGCCATGGGTGAAGCGCGAGCACGGTTGGAATTGAGGCGGGAGGACAGCAATGATTGAAACCCTGTCCGCCATGAAGGTCGGCAAAGGCCAGGCGTTCCCGGTGGCGGCCCTGCCCGACGTGGGCCACATGCCAGCGCCCGGCGAGACCGAGAAGGACGAGGCGCGGCTGTTTTATGTGGCGGTGACGCGGGCGACGCAGAGGTTGGTTTTGGAGATGGGGGAAGATGGGGTGGGCAAAGGTTTTTACAAAAACTGTTTGACTATTGACTTATTGCATGACGATAGATTTGACCATCGATACTTCTGATACCTTCAGACGCGATCTGCAGTCGCGGTGTTCTGCAATTGGGCCACTTGCTACGAAAGGATGTGCATGACTTCTAATTTGACGTATCAACGGCGACCACCTGGCTGCAATAAAACGAGCGGTGTGTCGAATTTCCGGAGGTTTGCCAATGATTAACTTCCCCGTACTTGACCGCGTATCCGTGCGGAATTTCGGGCTTTATGTCGGTACGCCAGACTCGCCTGGGCTTGATCATTCCTTTATGCCGGGTGTCAACATTATTGTTGGCATAAATGGCCTCGGCAAGACCACATTGCTGAACATTCTATTGCGCTCGCTCACTGGGCCTTTTGACCTTCCCTCTGGTGAAGAACTCGGGGAGAAGAAGCGACGTTTGGTTCCAGTAAATCGCCTTTGGTTTCGCAGCAGAGTGCAAGATGACGCGGTAGATGCAACCGCTACAGTTTGGTTTCATATTGGTGAGCGTTTTTTTGAAGTCACCCGTTCACTCGCAAACTTGGACATCCTCAGCCTCACGATTGATCAGCAACAATGGCCCGCTAACCACGCATCCGAACTGGAGGCCGCATACCAACAACAAATTTTTCTAGCCGCTGGTTTATCGTCCTTTGATGACTTCGTCTTTTTGCTTCGTTATGTAGTCTTCTTCTTGGAAGATCGTCGAAGTCTCGTTTGGGATGCATCAGCACAGGGGGATATTCTCGGCATTCTGTTTGGCGAGCAAAGCGCTGACCGCCGTCATTATGTGGAGCTATACAACGAGTTGCTTAGTAAAGACAGTGAATATCGCAACATGCTTGCCGTGGTGAACAAGCGCAAAAAAGAGTTTGCGAGACAAATCGGCACTGTTGAGGGTGGGCAACTAGAAATGCTCATCAAGCAACTTGAATCCAAACGAGTCGACGTTACTGAGTTGATTGGCAAAAAAGATGAACTTGGTCGCAAGCGAGATTCCTTACGGGGGCAATTAGAAAACAGAAAACAAGATATCCACGACAAGCGTGCCGCAGTCGCGTCGGAACTAAACACCTTCTACCAATCATTTTTCCCACAGACAAATGACGCAGCGAGATATCTGCTATCTCAGTTTGAAGCAAATAACGGTTGCCTGATCTGTGGAAACACGTCCGGGGAGGCAATCGTTCGAGTTCAAGCAAAACTAGTGATGAACACCTGCCCCGTATGCGAAAGCCCTATCGAGCACTCAGATCGACCTGCGCATGACCCATACGCGGGTGAGGAAATTGAACGCCGCCGCATAGAAGTCGTTGAGTTAGAACGGCAACTTGCCTCAATGGTTAGACCATTGGAGGAGACAGAAAATGAATATGTGCACACCGCAGCCCGTCTAGTTGGTACAACTGCAGACGTGTCTCAACTTGAGCATCAACTTGATGCGCTTGGCGGATCGTTGCCCAACGCTATCGAGCGCAGAGACCGCATTCAATCGCGTCTTGAAGTATTTCAATCGGAACTCAATCAGCTTGAAGTTGAAAGCCGTCGATTAGGGCAGGAGTTCCGTGGTCTCGCGGCAGCTATCGATACTGAAGTGCAGGCAGTTTCAGCTCAGATTGAGAACAGTTTTTCAAGATTCATAAGTGGCTTCTTGGCCGAAAATTGTTCAATTAAGTACTCGCCACGCCAAAGCCGCATAGGTCAACGCTCTGCAACAGAGAACTTTGCTTTTCCTCATTTTGTGCCTGCACTTACCTCTGGTGTTCATAGAACGAGCGCAATAGTACGTGAACATGGACAGTCTGTTTCAGAATCTCAGAAGGAGTTTGTCGACTTGGCTTTTCGAATGGCCTTGCTTGAAATCGCCGCGCCAAATTCGCCAGCGATGTTGATTCTTGAGACCCCAGAGGCGAGCTTGGATTCTGTATTTGTCCCCCGTGCGGCGGACCTGCTGAGACGCTTTGCCACCCGAGAAGGTGCGTCACATGGCACACGTCTTATTGCTTCTTCAAACGTAAACCGCGAACAAATGATTCCTGCACTCTTTGGTGCCTATCCAGACAAGCGATTTCATGGTCAAGTCGTTGACGAAACGGCACAGGCTTCCCCACCAACGGTGCCGATAGATGATCGCGAGAAGCACGTCTTGGACTTACTAAAAATTGCAGTGCCAACACGCGCCTTAGAAAGATTCAGAGGACCATACGAGGATGAACGAGACCGAGCCTTGTTTCCAGAACGTTTTGCGGTCGCAGTCCCATGACTCCGATGCAATACTCCGAGTCTCAAGTGCAAGACGTAGGCATCTGGAAGGCATGGATTCTTATTTGTGTGGCAGAGTCTCACCGCATGGGGGTTACCCCAATATCAGCGGTGCAATTGCACGTCACCTTGTATCTGGCCAATACCCTGGCATCTCTATTTGATGTTCACCGGGTACGTGGTCGTGTTTTGAAACGGGGTGAGTTCCCCTTCTATCCGGATGTCCAGCACGAAATCGACCGGCTGGCATTCAGTGGTGTGCTCAATATTGAACGTGTTGATTTTGGGGGCAAGGGCCATATGACACCACATCTTGGACTAAGTCCCAAAGGTGCAGAAATTTATCGAATGCTCATGAATGGGTCGCCAGATGCCTCTCGGGTAGCACGGCTTTTTCGTGAATTAGTCGCCGCATGCTTCGGAAAATTTCTGGCCGCGAACTCGGCCATCGGCCCCATTGATGCGAACTATGGAAGTAATCTCATCCTGGAGGGTGAGGTCGTGGACTTTTCAGAATGGACAGACGAGAACAAAAACATGGAAGTTGCTCAATACCTATTAACCAGGCTAAAAGCCATGCGGCCACATTCAGATAGAGACGGCGTTCGCCTCTATTGTGACTACCTTGACAAAGCTTTAGCCACAGCACCATGAATCAGATCCAAACAACTTTCGGAGGAGCTCTCAGCAAGGTGCTTGAGCAGGTAGCCAATTCCGCAACGACAAGTATTTCAGTGGCCGATGCCTGTACTGGCGAGTCCTTTGTCGCTGGCTGGATCCGAACGCTTAGTGAACATGCCAAGCACCTTCGCATTGAGGGTAGGACCTTACAAGCACCAGCAGTGTTTGTATTTGTTGATAGTGTCGGGGAATTTGCAAAGCTTCATGCAGATTGGACACACAGGCTAATGTTGGGCGCGTCACACATAGACAATTTTTCTGGAGTCCTGGGTGTCGGTACGGCTGCGATAGGAGGCTATACGCTGCCTGCCACCTTGCATGACATGAGTTCATTCGAATGCGAATTGCAATCTAGCGGGCTTCAAACAGCGCCCACCATTGCGCTCGTGTCCGAATCTAAGCTCCTCATATGGCCCGATGGCATCTACAGTGGCAAACACATTGAGGCAACGCTAAGTGATGATGCAATGCCAGTCACCTTAACGACGATCGATTCTGAGCTCTCAAGATTCGATGTTTCATTCGTGCGGCAAAACACCACTTGGTGGAGGGAAAGTAAGCGTCGGTGCACAGTGGAAAATCCAGAAGCTACCGTACAAAACGACTTGTGGGTATATCTTTCAACCGTCTTTAGAGAAGTGGCGCTTGTAAGAAAGGAAGAGGTTAGTGGTAATGGTCGACGAGATTTGACCATTTATCCGACCACTAATAATCCACAAGCTCAAAAAGCCATCCTTGAACTGAAAACCTTGAGGGACGTACACACTCCGATCAAAAAGGCAAACGCCAAGCCCACAAAGATTTCATTAAAGGAAAATATTGACTGGGCGTGCTCGGGAGTGCAGCAAACTGCAGCATACAGAGATAGTGAAAAGGCTGATGGCGCTTTTCTTTGTTTGTATGACTTTTGTGCTGAAAATGGTAAAGCTGTTGAGAATGCGGTTGCCCCACATGCAAAAACTTACAACGTAACCCCTAGGCGGTATTGGATAACTGCTTCAAACGAAGAGTATCGAAAATTCTTTTATCCATTGAATGCAACCAATGACAATGCGGTAACTTAGCTCCTAAGTTCTACGATACTTTCTGCCAAGAGCAGTCTGCCGCCTTGTTGCGCACTTGATCGCATTTGCCGTACCTTGCGTACTGCAACTGAACCAAAGCCCATTGCACTAGCGATTTCTCCGATTACGTTTGCAACATCAATGGATACGTCCGCATATCGTGAATCGCCAACTACCATCATCACCTTGCCGGATGGTGCCAGCAATCGTTGACACTGTTCAAGCACGATTTCAAGGTCGCGAAAATACGCACCCACCATTGCTGGAATATTTGCGTCCCATAGTCGATCTTGCTGCTGATTCAATGCCTCAATCGTCCGTGCTAGAAGCTGAGACGACTGTAACGGAACATCATATGGACGGCTAACTTGCACATGTGACCGCAAGGTTTCCTTTCTCAATTGTGCGTTATCTGCACTCGATCCGAGGTAACCCAGAACCCATAGCTCAACGTTATAAATATCTGTGTAGTCAAACGTGTTTGGGTAGGGTGGTGAGAAGACAACTAAATCTATAGGTTCAGATACCTGGGCTAATGCTGTTCGTGAATCACCGTGAATTACATTGATCCTCGACTGCGGTCGTCCCTCGAACCGAAGAACATCTTCAAATGAAGTATTGAATTGGATAGCAAACAGTTCGTCAAGCTTTTCGGGCGTTGGTTGATTATCTTGCCATGCGCTACGGTACCTTCGGCCTTTTCCGTTCACGTAAACATTACTGCAATCCACTAACACAGCACCAAGAGCAACTTTGAAAAATCGCTGAATATCAGGGTCAGCAATTTGATCAATGCACATGAGATATCGAGACAGGTGCAGCGCTACCGACAACGGAAAAATCCACCTTCGTTTTTCTGGTCCCTCGACGAAAGTGGGGGGCAAATGACTCAAGCGCAATACATTGCTGCACGTTCTGCCCAAACTGGCCTGAAAGTCGACCGCTGCGTGGCGCAATTTCTCTGCAGACAACGAACTTACTTTGGCCTTGATCACGTCAGCAAGGAACGGATTGACCTCAACCGTGGTTGCATCGATAGACAGCAATTGCGCGGTGATGGCGCTCGTTCCTGACCCACCAAACGGATCAGCTATATGCTGAGGTCGGTAACCCAGCGAATCAATTGCGGCGGTCACAAAGGAAGGCGAGAAGGCTTCTTTGAAATGAAACCAGCGCTGAAACGCTGTGCCTTTCCCATCTTGGTTGGTCGTCAGTGCCGATCCCGTCGCGGGTGCCCGGGCATTGTGAGTATCCATTCCCTCAGTACACGCGAACCAAGTTGGTGCGGAAGCAAAATGCTCTTGTAGAGTCTGGAGATAGCGGGCAGGCGGGTTTCGCATTTATGACTTTGTAATTGGTGAGTCTTGTGCGAGTCTACCTTTAGGCAGTTGAAACCACAGGCGGCCAATGCACACGCGCCCAGCCGAAGTCATGCACGGGGGGCAGACATTGCCTATGTGGCAGATATCAATGGATTTCTGCTGGCGCTGTGCACGCCCATGGGCTGAGCAGGGTTGTTCGAGTTGCAATTCAAAGGACTCCGGGGTCACAAAGGACTCCGGGGTCATGTCTTGCAATCCAACATAACGGTGCGAACCCGAGCGCCACTTGCTCAAAACTCAGGTCACCCTATCAAATCGGCCTCCGACCCATACCCCCACCCTTTTCACCCTCGGCTACGAAGGCCTTGTTATTGGCGCCTTCATTGCCCGCCTGCAAGCCGCACAGGTGAAAACCGTGGTGGACGTGCACGAGCTTCCGCTGTCGCGTAAGAAGGGGTTTTCAAAAATCAGCATTCTGCGCCGCCTTGTCAGCCACTGGTGAAAAGAGCGGTGAATCGTCACAAAATACTCTTGAATTAATAGCTGCTTGCACACGATCTACTTGGTCTAGAGGCCAATTTGGCATTAAATAAGCGTGACAGCCTCACGCAGCAAGTCAGCCGTCATAGGCAAGCCCCGTTTTTCAAGCGCCGTGATCAACTCTTGCGCTGGGCGTGCAGGGTTGGTCCAGCGGGCGCGCATTTTTTTGATGGCGCTCAGCGCCGGTATCTTCTGCAACTGCAATTGGTTCATCACGAACTCGTCGGGGTGTTGCACTTCAATGCCATAGGGCTGCAACACATCTGCCGGAAAGTCCTTGGTGTTGAAGGTGACGATGGCATCGGCGTGCCCAGCAATGGCTGCAGCCACAACATGCCGGTCATCCGGGTCGGGTAGGTCGATGCTGGTGATCAGTTTTTCATAGTTGGTCACCAGGCAGTCGGGCACGCTGGCGTTCATCAGCTCAACGATTTGGGGCAGTCTGGCAGCAATGTCGGGCCGGTCTTTGGCCAGATTGCGCGTCCACTCGGCGTGGATTGTGGTGGTCCAGCGTGCGTGGTAGAGCCGCTCAACGGCCAGACTTAGAAGGGTGTCGCGCACCAGCTGCGGGTACAGGACATTCGCATCCAGAATGGCCGTGTAACGCGCCGAGCCAGCCACTTACAACTCCAGCCCCAGTTCTTCAGACAACTTGGTCAGGTCTTGCAGGGCCTGTTCAGACTGTTGTTGCTGCGCAGCCTGGTAGCGGCGCAGTTCTTCAAATTCGATGCGGCGGTGGCGGTTGACCTTGCGGCATGCCAGGCGGTTGGCCTCGATTTCCTTGATCACAAAAGGCCGCGACACATTCAGAAAATTGGCCGCCTCTTGTGTGCTGAGTTCGTGCTTTTGCGGCATCAGCAGCATGGGTTCTTGTTTGGCCATTTGCCGCAACACGTCGGCAAAAAAGCGCAGGGCACGGGGTGGCAGTTTCAGCACCGGGGTCTCATGCTTGGCTTCGCCCTCTGCGCTCACATCCAGAATGATGTTGATGTGGTCCGCCTTGGAATGGTCCAGCGCTGCCGTTAGGCACTGGAGGGCAATGGCGGCCATGTCGGCTTCAGCGTCGTTGGTGGGGTCAAGCACTTCCTGGTCTTTCATGGGGTTCTCCTTGGCGCGGTGGCTTTGGGTCAGGCCAGTTGCAATAGGTGGAAATAATAGCATTATTCGCAATAAACGCAACGGTCGAAGCAAATGAATGTACCAACTCGCTGGATATTTGATAGCTATAAGCCCATGTAAATAAAGGGATGGAGGCCTATTTCGTATCGAACGCTCTGTCAACCACCATCCATTTAGCCAATTTCTGCTGCAGCTCCTCTTTACTGGGCAAATAGAGCGAGTATGACTGGCGTGGATGGTTCAGATTTCGGCAGCTTTGGCGGTTTTGCTCCGGGTTTGCCATCATTCCATCCGACATAGAGCCGCATTTTCAAAAATACACCTCACTTCTTGAGTCGTATAGTTCAAAATACGCCTCATGCCCATCCCCAACCCGCCCACAACTCCTCGCTACATCTGGCAGCACCGCGCGTGGCCGCAACTCAGCTTTGATGCGGCGGCACTGGCTCCTGCGCTGGACCAAGCCCGGCTGGAGCAAGGCCGCTTGTTGGGGCTGCTGGGCGCCATCGGGCTGGAGCAGGCCAACGCGGTTCAGCGCGATCTGTGGGTGCAAGAGGCGCTGGCCACCGCCGCCATTGAAGGCGAACAGCTCAATCTGGAATCCTTGCGCTCGTCCGTGGCGCACCGGTTGCAATTGGCGGATGCGCCAGGCTCTGACCGCTCGGTAGAGGGTCTGGTTCAGGTGATGCAAGACGCGCTGACCAACCACAGCGCCTCGCTGGATTTGGACCGGCTGTGCCGCTGGCAATCGGCGCTGTTTCCGGGGGGCACGTCAGGCATCACACGTATTGCCGTGGGACGCTTGCGCGACCACGCCGATGCCATGCAGATCGTCAGCGGTGCGCTGGGGCGAGAGGTGGTGCACTACGAGGCACCGCCATCGGCGCAGGTGGCTGTGGAGATGGCAAATTTTTTAACCTGGTTTGAGAGCACCCACCCTGCTGGCGGAGCCAGTGCTGCGACCAAAGTGAATGGCATTGCGCGGGCGGCGCTGGTGCACCTTTGGTTTGAGTCCATCCACCCGTTTGAAGACGGCAATGGTCGCCTGGGCCGCGCCCTGGCCGACATGGCGCTGGCGCAGGACATGCACGCGCAAGACCCCCAGGCCAACGCTACGCTGGTGCGTGTGTTTGGCTTGGCCCACCAGATGCTCAAAACCCGTGCCACGTATTACGACGCGCTCAACCATGCGCAGCGCCTGCGCGGCATTGCGCCTGAGGCGAAAGCGATTGATGCAACTCCCTGGGTGCAATGGTTTGTGCAGGCGTTTACCCAAGCGTGCATCGCCAGTCAGGCCATGGTGATGGATGTCACTGAAAAAGCCCTGTTCCGGCTGCGGGCGGCGCAATGCCATATCAACCCACGCCAAAGCAAGGTGTTGGAGCGCTTGCTGGAAGCCGGGCATGTGGGCTCAGGCGGCGGCTTTTTGGGTGGTATGACCAACGAGAAATACGCCAAGATCACCGGCACGTCCAAAGCTACCGCCACGCGCGACCTGGCCGACTTGGCGGCCCATGGTTTGCTGCGCGTGGAAGGTGTGGGCAAGGCCACACGCTACGCCGTCAACGTCCCCGGCTGGGAGCAGCCTGCGCTTAAGCCTTGAGCGAATCCCAGATGGAGTTTGAGTTGCTTTAAATTTGATAGCTACTTGCGCTCGTATCATAAGCGCTAGAGGCCGATTTTTCAAAAATATATATGCAACCCTGGCATGGCTTGGCGTGGTCTGGCATTACCCCTGCCACAACATCGACACCGGCACCGCATGCAGCTTTTCGTCAAACGGGGTGATGCGGTCATGGTCGTGCAGTACCAGGCCGTGCACAAACTTATTCCCCACTGCGGCTTGTAATTGGCGCAGGCCGCGCAGGTCTTGGGGGCGAACGGTGGCGCTGGCTTTGACTTCGATGCCGATGACGCGTCCTTGCCGGTCTTCCAGCACCAGGTCGACCTCGTCTTGCTCCTTGGTGCGAAAGTGCGAGACGCGCAGGCGCTTGTCTGACCAGGTGATGAGCTTGAGCACTTCTGACACCACAAAGTTTTCCAGCAAGGGGCCGTAACCAGTGCGGTCTTTTTGCAACTGGCTGGCCGTGGTATCGCGCAACGCAGCCAGCAATCCGGTATCCAGAAAATGCAGTTTGGGCGTTTTGGTGAGGCGGCTCACCGCATTGCTGGACCAGGGCGGAATCTGCCGCGTCAGAAACAGGCGCTCCAAAATGCCCACATATTTCTGCGCTGTGGGCGTGGTCAGCCCGAGGGCCGAGCCATAGCTGCTGTGGTTGACCAACTGCCCGGCGTGAGCCGCCAGCACGTCGAGCAAGCGCGGCATGCGATCCAACTGGTCGATGTTGGCGATGTCGCGCACATCCCGGTCCAGAATGAGCGCCACATAGTCTTGCAGCCAGGCCTGGCGGCGGCTCACACTGGTGCGGCGTAGCGCTTCGGGGTAGCCGCCCTTGAGTACGCAATCCATCAAATCGTCACCCACCAGAGGGTTGACTACGGCGGGCAGACCGACGCCGTCAAACAAGCGATCCAGCAAGTCGCCCTGGGTTCCCGCGAGTTCGGCCTGGGCGAAGGGCAGCAGGGTGATGACTTCGAGCCGACCCGCCAAGGAGTCGGCCACCAGGGGCATAGCCATCAGGTTGGTGGAACCAGTTAACAGGAAGCGCCCCGGAGTTGGGTCTTTGTCCACACTTTCCTTGATGGCCAGCAACAGCTCTGGCGCTCGCTGCACTTCGTCGATAACGGCTTGCTTCAAGCCACGCACGAAGCCGGTGGGGTCTGACCGTGCCGCCGCCAAAGTGGCCGGGTCGTCCAGCGTGAGGTAGGGGCGATCAAGACTTGCATAGAGCCGGGCCAGCGTGGTCTTGCCCGCCTGCCGTGGCCCAACGAGCAGCACCACGCGGGTGTCTTGCAAGGCGGTCGCGATCTTGCCCTGAACATGGCGGCTGATGGCGGCGCTGGATGGGGGCGGGAACGCAGTGAGCATGCTTTGGAGTCCAGGATTGAAGATGATTGACGAATTAGAACTTAAATTCCGACCAATTTAAAGTGATACTTTGTCTAATTTAAATTAGAAGCAGCATCCCACGGCTCCATAGCGGCCCCACCGGCACCTTTGGCATCACCACGCCCATCAACGGCGAGCCCGCGACCCACGGCAATGGCAGCACCATCGGGTTTGCCATGCAGTCACCCGAACAAGCGAACGCTTTCCATGCGGCGGGCGTTGCCAACGGCGGCATCTCTTGTGAAGACCCGCCGGGGTTTCGCGAGATCTCGGTGGGCCTGGTCAACCTGGCGTATGTGCGTGACCCGGATGGCAACAAGATCTGCGCGGTACACCGGCCCGTCAATTCAGTCAGTCCGTAGCGCGCAGGCGGGTCACTTAATGCGTTTATCCGATGAGCGATCGCTCTGTATTTGGTAGCTGCTTACGCAGATGGTACGGTGTCTATAGCCTGATTTGACTTGAATTCTCAGCCCTTTGCCGTTTCGCGTCGCGTCTGCAGCAAGCGCAAATTGCGTGCAAACAACCGCCCGGTGCATTGACGGTGTAAATTCGGCTTGGCGTTCAACTATTGGAGAGGTCACCATGCAAGTTAATGAAATCATTCAAGAGGCACTGCGCTTGCCCGCCACAGCGCGGTTTCAGATCGTCGACCAGCTCATGCAAAGCCTGGACAAACCAGACCCTGAAATTGACCGCCTTTGGGGTGAAGAGGCCGTGCGGCGACTTGCCAGTTTTGACGCAGGGCACAGCAAAACCTATTCCCCCGAAGAAGTTTTTGACCAAGACTGATGCACGTTTGATTTGCAGAGCTTGCCAAGCTCGAATTTGATGATGCCCGCGCCTGGTATCGGGCGATTCGCCCCGAATTGGGCCGCGCCTTTTCGCAAGAGGTGCGTACCGCCACGCAACGCATCACCCACATGCCCCTGATGTATCCGCTGGAAATTGGCGATATTCGGCGCTGTGTGCTCAAGCAGTTTCCCTACACACTTCGCTATGCCGTGCGGGGTGACTTGATACTTATCGTTGCCGTTTCGCATCAACACCGTGCCCCAGATTACTGGGTGGATCGCAGTTCTGACTCTTGAGCCGCTGGCGTTTTACCGGAAATGGGGCTTTGGTGTGGACGTGCGCCAGCAGGTGGTGCGGGCTGGCGAATGCGCGAATGAGCAAGGTGCTGGCAGCAAATTGCTCTTGATTTGATAGCTGATTGCGCAATTACCACCTTGCCTAGAGGCTAATTTGACATCAAAGCTGCGGCAAATACTTGTCCAGCAAGGTCTGCACTGCATCCGCTTGCAGCACATCGCGGCGGCGCTTGAGGGCTTCGCGCCCAGTTTGATTGGCCAGCCAGCGCTTGAAGGCGACAAAGGTGGCTGGGTGCACGGTGTTCATGCGGGCCATGCTGCCATTCGTGGCCACGATGACGGCGGAAAAACCGGGGGAGTCCAGCAGCACGTTGGCGCGGCGGGCCTGGACGACCCAAAAGTCATCGTCCTCGTCACTGAGCTTGATGGGGTGCGGGTCATCACCCGTGCGCTCACGGCGGATGATGTCGACCTCAAAACCGTCTTTATTGACGGCGGTGTATTTCTGGCTCTGGCGGATGCGAAAGCTGCTGTCCACTTTCTTCAGCACGCCCAGCATGGAGCTGTCTACCTTGGCAAGTTGGGTTGAGAAAAGGATGCGTTTGCGGGTATCCCACAGCAGGTCTATGTCGCGGGTGGCCAGCGTGTCAGAGTCCAGCCGCACACCGGCTGCGGCCTCATAAGCGTACAGCGCGTGGGTTTCCACCACGCGAAAGTGGGAGCTGAGCTGGGTGCTGGCCAGGCGGCCCAACAGTGCCACCACCAACGGGTCAACCCTGCCCACACGCAGAGCGCGGTTCAGGCGTTGGTGTTGTTCCAGCGCGGCTTTCAGACCAGACACGCGCTCTGTGCTTTCGCGCTTGCGTTGGGTGAATCGATCAAAGATGGCTTCAGTCTCGGGTGTGCGGGCTCCCAAGCTGGTTTCTGCCC
>VIKI01000018.1:0-48141 GCA_008080595.1 Comamonadaceae bacterium | reverse complement strand
CCCGCATGCCAGTACATGCCGCCGCGCACATGTGCGGCCTCCTCCTGAGCCTCTTCCAAGGCCTCAAATGTGGCGACAGCATCAATGTACTGGCGGGCGATGGTGGGGCTTATTTCTAGCATTTCGGTATATTAGTTCACTATGCCGTTTTATACCGTAATTCTTTTTATATCAATATCTTGGAGAAGATACTACAGTCACTTTCGTGTAAATTCGGCTTGGCGTTCAACCCTCGGAGAGGCCAATTAAGCACGCATACCCCATACTGCGCCACTCAAAAACCAAGTGCTACCTGCCACTGTCGCGCAAAACAGGCTTTTCAAAATCGGCTTTCTGCGCCGCCTTGTCAGCCCATGGCATCGCCTATCTGCACGCTCCCACCCCGGGTTGGCCCAAGCCCATCCGCAACCTATACAAGATTGGAGCAGCCTGCACTCAAACCTTGAGTGAGCTCTCCCAATGGTGCGTCACCATCGCATCTCATCCACGCACGTTGGCGGCAGGTGACTCAAAATAGGATGCTTCTCTGACCTGCAACATTTGACTTTATCCACAATCCCTGATGCTTATCCGCAACTTTCACCCCGGCGACGAGCCCGTTTTGCGCACCGTTTTCTATTCATCGGTACATGACTTGGCCCGCCACCACTACACCGCCGAGCAGTTGGCGGTGTGGGCGCCGCGCCAGTACGATGCGGCGCAGTGGGGTGAGCGGCTGCGGGGCAACCGGCCTTTTATTGCCGAGGTGGACGGATGCATCGCGGGCTTTGCAGACCTGCAGGACTCTGGCTACGTGGACCATTTCTTTGTAGCCGGAAGCTTTGCCGGGCGTGGCGTGGGTCGGGCGCTGATGGCGCAGATCCACCAGTCTGCGGCGGCCCGGGGCATAGGCTGTTTGTTTGCCGATGTCAGCCTGAACGCCGACCCGTTTTTTCAGAAATGGGGCTTTGGTGTGGAAGTGCGCCAGCAGGTGGAGCGGGCTGGGGTGGTGCTGGCGAATGCGCGAATGAGCAAGCTGCTGGCAGCAAATTGCTCTTGAACTCGCGCCTGCCGACGCTCCTACAAGGCACGAATCACCGAGCCATTGCGCCCATCCACCTCCTTGGCCTTTGTTGCGTCGGCATCGTCTCCATTTCTTTCGGCCTCGGGTGCGTTCAAAGTGATGTGCCGTTCTGCCGTGGTGGCATGTGTTTACGCCGCTGGGCGGCGCAGCGCCAGCAAGGCTGCACCAAAGGAGATGAACACGGAGCCAACGATGCGGTTGATCCATTTGACAAAGTTCGGTTTCACCAGCAATGACCTGGCCCGCCCAGCCAGCAGCGCATAAGCCGTTAGGGTGATGAACGACAAGGCCATGAAGATGCCGGTCAGCACAAAAAATTGCGGCAGCAGCGGTGTCGCCGCGTTGACGAACTGGGGAAACAGCGCGGTGAAGAACAGAATCGGTTTGGGGTTGGTCGCAGCCAGAAGAAAGCCTTCCCGGTACAGTCGGCGCGGGCTGGAGCTTGTATCGTCAGCGGAAAGTTCGGCTGGGGTGCTGACCACCGAACTGCGACCCAGCAGGTGGCGCAGACCGACATAAAACAGGTAGAGAGCCCCCAGCAGCTTGACAGCCCCAAACAAAAGCGCCGAAGACATCAGCAGCACCCCCAGCCCCAGCATGGCTGTCGCAGAGAGTACAAAAATCCCTGTGATATTGCCCAGTGATGACCAGAGGGTGGCACGCACGCCAAATGCCGCGCCATTGCGCAATGCCAGAAGAATGGCCGGGCCGGGGCTGACTATCGCCAGCCAGGCGACCGCCGTGTAGCTCAAAATGGTTTCAATCGACATCAGCGTATTTCCAGTTAAAAGTAAGTAAACCACCACCCAATGAGTATCACCGATCAACAATCATCAAGCTGCCGTAACTACCCGGTGTCACGGCGTGTGCCTGGCCCGCGGTCACGATGATCAGGTCACCGGCTTCCACGCTGAGCCTGGCAAGCTTCATCACCCCGCTGATCACCAGCAGCGCCTCGTCGAAATCGTGAACTTCGCTGGGGCACGCCGCGCCATCCATCCGCATGATCTGTGGCTGTTGATGGGTCAACAGGTTTTCCGCAAAACCGCAACTCGCGCCTGCCGACGCTCCTACAAGGCCCGAATCACCGAGCCATTGCACTCATCCACATCCTTGGCCTTTGTTGCGCCGACATCGTCTTCATTTCTTTCGGCCCCCGCCAGCTTGCGTGCCGCCTGGGTCAGACCGCCAAAACCCCAATCGGTGGCGGGTACTTCACGCACGATCACGTAGCTGGCGGGCTCCAGCGGCTGGCCTGCGCCCAGCTGGGTTTGCAGCTCGGCAAAGGCGGCGGCGATGAAGGCGGCTTTTTCTTGCGCCGTGTTGGTGCCCTGGGTGATGCTGATCTCCAGGTAGGCGGTGGGCCGCTGCACCTCACGCCCGCCCACATGCCAATGGGCGGCGGGCAAGTCTTCAATCATCACGGCGGTGACTTCCGGGCGCTTGCCCAGCAGTTGGGCGGTCAGATCGGTCAGGGCGCGGGCCAGTGACGGGTAGCGCAACGGGTTTTGCAAGGGAGAAATTTTGAGTTGCAGTGTCGGCATGTTCATGCTCCGGTGGATGATGGGGTGATGTGCCGCTGTGCCCGTCGCGCCAGCCGGGCTTGCAAACGGCTGGCACTGCGTTGGGCCGTGGTCTGGCCACGTTGCCAGAGGGCATTGGCTCCGCGCCAGAAATCATCCACCGCCTCGTTGCGCAGGCGCTCTGCCTCGGCTTTGGCCAAGTCATGCAGGCGGTGTTGGTTGACAGCATCCAAGGCTGGGTTGTTCATGGTGTACTCCGTGTGGGTTGTCGATGGTTTGAACTTTATTGATTAATCCAAAGCTTGGAAACCGCTAAAAACCCAAATTGGTTTTGCATTTATTGCAATACCAAGCCAAAATCAGGCCATGCAGCTCAACCTAGATGACATCGCCTTGTTTACCCGCATTGCCGAGCTGGGCAGCTTGTCAGCGGCTGCGCGGGAGCGCAATGTGCCGGTCAGCCAGGTCACCCGTTCCCTGGCCCGACTGGAGGCTGCGGCCAAGGTCCGGCTGCTGCACCGCAGCACCCACGGCCTGAGCCTGACCGATGAGGGCGACACCTTTCTGACCTATGGCCGCCAGTTGCTGGCCACCTCGGATGAACTTGCCGGTGAGTTGACTGGCAAGCTCAGCGAGCCCAGCGGCTGGGTGCGCATCAGCGTCAGCCCGGTGCTGGCCGAATGTGTGGTGGCCCCCAGCCTGTGCGGTCTGTACCAGCGCTACCCGCAGTTGCACATTGACATCAATGCCGACGACCGCATTGCCGACATGGCGCGTGACGGCATCGACATTGCCATTCGCAGTGGCCGCATCAGCAGCGACACCCTGGTGGCCCGCCAGATTGGCACCCATGGCCGCACCTTGTACGCGGCCCCGGCTTATCTGGCTGCGTTTGGCACACCGACCCACCCGGATCAGCTGCAACAGCACCGCCTGATTGCCAGCAGCGCCAGCCCGACGCTGAACCACTGGACAATGGCGCAGGGCCAAGCGCAGAAAGAGCTGCACATCAAGGGCCACACCCGCACCGACAACAGCGCCTTGCTGCTGAGTCTGGTGCTCAACGGTGTGGGCATCTCGCGCATCAACGATTTGTTTGCCCTGCCCTTGGTGCGTGAAGGGCGGCTGGTGCCGCTGTTGCAAAATCAGTTTGTTAGCCCACGTGTGCCGGTTTATGCGGTGATGCTGCAAGAGCGCCACCGCCTGCCCAAAATCCGCGCCTGTACGGACTACTGGGCGCAGTGGCTGGCGCAGATGACGCAAGAGATTGGTGCCGGGCGCTGATCTCAAACAAGGTTTTTACAAGGAGACACTCAATGGCAATTACCAAAGGAATCAACACACTGGTGGCCGAGGCCATGGCCCAGGTGAAAACGTATACGGTTGAAGACGTTCAAGCCCGGTTGGCCGACCCGCAGATGCAGATTGTGGACATTCGCGACGTGCGTGAGCTGGAGCGTGAAGGCACGGTGCCGGGCTGCTTCAACGCCCCGCGCGGCATGCTCGAATTCTGGGTTGACCCGGCCTCACCGTATTTCAAAACCATTTTTGGCGACGACAGCAAAGAGTTTGTGCTGTTTTGTGGTGCCGGCTGGCGCAGCGCACTGGCCGCCAAAGCCCTGCAAGACATGGGCATGAGCAATGTGGCCCACATCGACGGCGGCTTCACCGCCTGGGCCAAGCAGGGTGCGCCGGTGGAGACTTATGAGCAGCACAAAACACGTCGCCACGCCAAGTGATCAGCCCGAGGTGAGCTTGTCTGTTGAACCGCTGAGCCGCCGCTGCCGCATGGCAGTGGCCATGGTGCTGGTGTTGCTGCTGGGGGCTTGTTCCACCGTGCGGCCCTGGCAAAACCAGCCGATGCGGGTGTCCCAGGATCGGGCCGCCGCCGCGCAGGACACGCCTGTGGTGGGTGACCCGTCGATGCTGATGCTGGTCAGCATGTCGGGCGGCGGTGCGCGTGCGGCGGCGTTTGGTTATGGCGTGCTGGATGCCTTGCGCCAGACCCAGGTGCATTGGCAGGGGCGAGACACCAACCTGCTTGATGAGATTGATGTGATCAGCGGTGTCTCCGGGGGCAGCATCATGGCGGCCTACTTTGCGGCCTTTGGCAAAGAGGCTTTTCCGGCATTCGAGGAGCAGTTTTTGCGCAAGAATTTTCAGGACAACCTGATCAGCTACGCGCTCAAACCCACCAACCTGCATGACCTGACATCGCTCTGGTTTGGCCGCTCCAACCTGCTGGAGCGACGGCTCGACGAGCTGTTCAAAGGCAAAACCTTTGCCGACATCCAGTCGCGCCCCGGCCAGCCAGCCCTGCTGGTGTCGGCCACCGATTTGTCGCTGGGGTCGAACTTTGAATTCACCGGGCGGCAGTTTTCACTGATTTGCTCCGATCTGGACAGCGTGCCCCTGTCGTTCGCGGTGGCGGCCTCGTCGGCCGTGCCGCTTGCGCTGAGCCCCCTGACGCTGAAAAACTTCAACGGCGAATGCCCGCAGCCGATGGATTTGAAAGTCTCGACCGCCACCGACTACCGGGCGCGTTTGCTGCGCGAAAGCCAGCGCTCTTATCTGGATGCCACGGCCCGCCCCTACATCCATCTGGTAGACGGCGGCCTGGCCGATAACCTGGGCTTGCGCAGCGTGCTGGATCGGGCGCAGGCCGATGGCGGCATTCGGGACAGCGTGCGTCACATCTCGCGCACCAAGATCAAAAAACTGGTGATCATTGCCGTCAATGCCGAGCGTGATCCGGCGCAACATATCGATGCCAGCGACCAGGTGCCCAGCACCGGGCAGGTCATTGATACCCTGCTGTTTGGTGCCGGAGCCCGCGCTACACACGAAACACTGGGCTTGCTCAAAGACACCGCGCAAGCCTGGCGGCGCGAGCTGGGGCGTACCGCGTCCGATGTGCAAGACGACCCGTTCGCCCCGGATGCGCAAATTCATGTCATCAACGTCAACCTGCGTGATGCCCCTGACATGATCGGGCGCAGCTTCCTGCTGCAAATTCCCACCGCGTTCTCGGTCGCCCCAGTCGAAGTCAGCCTGCTGATCGATGCCGGGCATCACATCTTGCAGGAGTCGCCCGAATTCAAGGCGCTGCTGGAGTCGATGCGGGTGGTTGAGGTCGAGGCCGAAGGGAAATAGGCATTTATCGCCGTTTATTCATCAATCGAAATACGCTATGAAATTTGAAGCAATTCTGTTTGACTGTGACGGTGTGCTGGTGGACAGCGAGCCCATCACCAATGGCGTGCTGCGTGACATGCTGGAAGAAATTGGCTGGTCAATGTCGCAGGACGAGTGCATGCGTTTCTTTGTGGGCAAAACCGTGCGCCAGGAAAGTGCTGCGATCGAGGCGCACACCGGCAAACCCTTCTCGGACGACTGGCTGCAAGCCTTTTACCAGCGCCGCAATCAGGCGCTGATGGCGGGTCTGGAGATCATCCCTGGCGCACTGGTGGCGGTGCAGGCCGCACATGCCCACACCCAAGGCCGCATTGCTTGCGCCTCCGGGGCAGACCGCTTCAAGGTGGAAATGCAGTTGCGCCAGGTGGGGTTGGCCGAGTTGTTCTCGGGCCGGGTGTTCAGCGGGCATGAAATGCCACGCTCCAAGCCCGCGCCCGACGTGTACCTGGCGGCAGCCAAAGCACTGAACGCACCGCCTGACCAGTGCCTGGTGATTGAAGACACCACGGTGGGGGTGACGGCCGGTGTGGCTGCTGGGGCGACCGTCTGGGCCTATTGCCCAAGGCCTGAGGCTGGGGCGGCTTTGCTGCAAGTAGGGGCGAGCCGGCTGTTCACACACATGGCTGAATTGCCAGCGATGCTGGCGACACATTGAGCAGGCCAGCGCGACGAAACTCCGCTGGCGACTGGCCCGTCCAGCCCTTGAAGGCCCGCATGAAACTCTTCTCGTTCTGAAACCCGGCGGCTTCGGCCACCTGTTTGATCGGGCGGCTGGTGCGCAGCAGCAGGTCTTGCGCCCGCTGCTGGCGCACCTCGTCTTTCAGGGTTTGCAGCGATGCGCCTTCGTCCTTGAGCTGGCGGTGCAGGGTGCGGGCTGACAGGTTGAGCACTGCCGCCAGATCGTCGGCGCTGTGGGTGGCCTGCGGTTGGGTCAGCAGCGCCTGGCGCACGCGCTGCACCAGCAGGCGGTCACGGCGGTAGTGCAGCACGGTCAGCGGCAGGGCGCGCTTGAGCATCTGGCGCAAGGCGGCTTCATCGCGGCGCAGCGGCAGGGCCAAATAACTTGCATCAAATTGGATAGCTGCTTGCGCTTGATTAAAAAGGGCTGGAGCCCTAAAAAGCACTGAATAAGCAGCCCGATGGGCTGGTGCAGCAAACGGAAACTGCACCGCCGTCAAGGGAATGCGCGAATCCACCAGCCAGCAGGCCAGGCCGAGAAAATTGCGCAGCACCGAGACCAGGCAAAACTCGCGCAGTGTGTGCAGGTCGCGCTGCTCGGTGATGGTCAAGCTTGCGACAGTGCCCGAGGTGCTGAGCGCAAGCGTGATGTCATCCGCAATCAACCCGTGGTGGCGACACCAGCGCTGCATGGCCACACCCAGGTTGGGGGCGCTGATGGAGGCGCGGGCCAGCATGCCGTAGCTGCCCCAGGGCAGACGGCGGCTGAACCAGCCCAGGGCTTCGTCGTCCAGCTCCTGCATGGCCAGGCCGGAGATGGTCTCCATTTGCGCGGCGCTGATGCGTGAATCGGCATTCTTCAGAAGTTCTGGCGCAATTTGTGCCTGGGCCAAGGCCGGTAACGGGTCAATGCCTCTTTGTTTGTAGGCTTGAACGATGGCCACAACGAAGGCAATGGGCGTTACAGCGGTGGCGTTGGGCAATCTTGTCATGGGCATCAGTTTGCGTGAAATTGGCGCAATTTGCAACCTGAGTGACAACTGTTTGTTGGCTTGTGCTTCTATGCTCAGGCCCATCACAATGGGGCATCGTTCAACGGCTGCCACCTCAGATACAAAGAAAGATTGCCATGCCCGCGCTAGAAACCAAGCTCAACGCCCGCTCTGCCGATTTTCAAACCAACGCCGCCGCCATGCGCACCCTGGTGGATGACCTGAATGCCAAAGTGCTTCAGGTCGAACTCGGTGGTGGCGAAGCGGCCCGCGCCAAACACACGGCCCGTGGCAAGCTACTGCCACGGGAGCGGGTGCAAATGCTGCTTGACCCCGGCACGCCGTTTCTGGAACTCTCGCCCCTGGCGGCACTGGGCATGTACCCGGATCGTGACGGCTCTGACAGTGCTCCCGGCGCAGGTATCGTGGCCGGTATTGGCCGCGTCAGTGGCGCGGACTGCATGATCGTCTGCAACGATGCCACGGTGAAGGGCGGCACTTATTACCCGATGACGGTCAAAAAGCACCTGCGCGCGCAGGAAATTGCCCAGCAAAACCGCCTGCCCTGCATCTACCTGGTGGACTCCGGTGGGGCCAATTTGCCCAATCAGGACGAGGTGTTCCCGGATCGCGAGCACTTTGGCCGCATCTTCTACAACCAGGCCACCATGAGTGCCTTGGGGCTAGCGCAGATTGCCGTGGTCATGGGCAGTTGCACCGCAGGCGGGGCCTACGTGCCCGCCATGAGCGACGAGGCCATCATCGTCAAAAACCAGGGCACGATTTTTCTCGGTGGCCCGCCGCTGGTGAAGGCCGCCACCGGCGAAGTGGTGAGCGCCGAAGACCTGGGCGGTGGCGATGTGCACACACGCCTCAGTGGTGTGGCGGATCACTTGGCGCAAAACGACATGCACGCGCTGGCGCTGGCCCGCACGGCGGTTAAGAATTTGTATAAAAATAAGCCTATAGCTCAGGTAGATCATGCGCCAGCAGCTCCTAAATATGCAGCAAGTGAGTTGTATGGTGTGATCCCGGTGGACACCCGCAAGCCCTTTGACGTGCGCGAGATCATTGCCCGCATCGTCGATGATTCTGACTTTGACGAATTCAAGGCCCGCTTTGGGGCCACGCTGGTCTGCGGCTTTGCCCGCATTGAGGGCATGGCGGTGGGCATCATTGCCAACAACGGCATTTTGTTCAGCGAGTCGGCGCTTAAAGGCACGCACTTCATCGAGCTGTGTTGCCAGCGCAAGATTCCCCTGGTGTTTTTGCAGAACATCACTGGCTTCATGGTCGGGCGCAAATACGAGAACGAAGGCATCGCCCGCAACGGGGCCAAGATGGTCACGGCGGTAGCCACGGCTGCCGTGCCCAAATTCACCATCATCATTGGCGGCAGCTTTGGCGCGGGCAACTACGGCATGTGTGGCCGCGCCTTTGGCCCACGCTTTTTGTGGATGTGGCCCAACGCCCGCATCTCGGTGATGGGCGGTGAGCAAGCCGCCAGCGTGCTGGCCACGGTGCGCCGCGATGGCATTGAACTCAAAGGTGGCGAATGGAGCACCGCAGAAGAAGAAGCCTTCAAAGCCCCGATTCGCAACCAGTACGAAGTGCAAGGCCACCCTTACTACGCCACCGCCCGCCTGTGGGACGATGGCATCATCGACCCCGCCGACACCCGCCGGGTGCTGGCATTGGGCTTGTCGGCCAGCCGCAATGCGCCAGTGGAAGACACCCGGTTTGGACTTTTCCGCATGTGATGTGTATGATTTGTGAAATTCATACACATCGAAGGATTTAAGCATGCGAACCAATATCGAGATTGACGACAAGTTGATGGACTTTGTCATGTCCACCGGCGATTTCAAAACCAAACGCGAGGCGGTGGAGGCGGGCTTGCAACTCATCAAGCGGCGCAAGGTTTATGACGGACTGTTGGCGCTTCGGGGCAAGTTGCAGTGGATCGGTGACGATGAAGCGGCCTGGGCCAAATACCGTGAAGAACAATTGGCCAAAGTACAGGCCAAGGCTGCGGGTTTGCCGTTTGAGGGGGAAATTGATCCCGTGTTTCTGACGCAATCGGTGCAACCCATGCCAACGCCGATGGTTCAGGAACCCATTGCCAGCTATGCCAACGCAGCGAGACCCTCCAAATGATTTTGGTGGATTCCAGCGTTTGGATTGATTTTTTCAACCAGCAGAAAACACCGGCAAATCTGAAATTGGTTGAACTGCTGCAAGATGGGGTTGCTGAAGTTGCCGTCGCAGACCTGGTCGTGTTTGAGGTGCTTCGGGGCTTCAGGACAGACCGTGCGCTGCTGCAGGCACGGGACTTTTTGCTCGACTTGCCCATCGTCGAAATCGGCGGTATAGCCAACGCCTTGCAAGCCGCCGAGCACGACCGGGCTCTGCGTGCCAAGGGCTACACCATCCGCAGCCCGATCGACGTGCTGCTGGCCAGCTACTGCATCACCCACGGCCACATGCTGCTGCACCGCGATGCAGATTTTGATGCGATTGAAACCTTGAGAGGACTGAAATCATGGCCACACTGAAGATTGAAACTGGTGCGGTTGCCACCGTCACCCTCAACCGCCCCGAAGTGCGCAACGCCTTCAACGACGAGGTGATTGCCGAGCTTACTGCCGCCTTCACCCAGCTTGGGCGGGACAGCCAAGTGCGCGCCATCGTCTTGGCTGCCGAGGGGCCTGCCTTTTGTGCTGGCGCTGACCTGAACTGGATGCGCCGCATGGCTGACTACGGCCACGCTGAAAACCTGGCCGATGCAGCCCAGCTGGCCGGCATGCTGCACACGATCTACACCTGCCCCAAACCCACCGTGGCTCGCATCCAGGGCGATGTGTATGCCGGTGGCATGGGCCTGGTGGCAGCGTGTGACATGGCGGTGAGTGTGGATACGGCCAACTACTGCCTGAGCGAGGTCAAGCTCGGTCTGTACCCCGCCACCATCAGCCCCTACGTGATCCGCGCCATGGGGGCCCGTGCCGCCCATCGCTACTTTTTAACGGCTGAGCGCTTTGATGCGGCAGAGGCCTTGCGCATCGGCTTTGTGCATGCCGTGACCCGCGCAGATCAACTCGACGACAAGGTTGGCGAGATCACCCAAGCGCTGGTCAATGCCAGCCCGAATGCCGTCGCGGAATGCAAAGCCCTGCTGCACGACGTGGCGGGCAAAGAGATTGACAGCGCGCTGATCGCCCGCACGGTGGAGGGCATCGCCAACATCCGCGCCAGCAGCGAAGGCAAGGAGGGCGTGCAATCCTTCCTGCAAAAACGCAAGCCGAGTTGGCTGGCTTAAGGACATGGTCATCAACCCCTTTTGGTCACCCGTCACATGAATCGGCGTGAATGGCTCGGCAGTGCGGCGCTGGCCTGCGTGGGTTGGCATGGGGCGGCACAGGCCCAAACCCCTGGCGGTCTGGATGCGCTGGCACGCACATCGGGGCGGCGCTTTGGGTTTGCTGTCAGCCCAGGTTATGCCGACAAGCAACCGGTCAAAGAACTGTTAAAGCAGCATGCGGGGGTGATCACGGCAGAGAACGCCATGAAGTGGCGGCATATCGAAAACATGTTTGGCATGCCGGACTACACGCAGGCGGATCGGGTGGCCGAAATGGCTGATGGCTTGAAGGCCCAACTGCGTGGGCATACGCTGGCCTTGTCGCGCTACCAGGGGCGCATCCACACCTGGGATGTGCTCAACGAAGTCATCGACGCAGATCAGCCCACGGGCATGCGCGAATCGGTTTTGTCCAGGCTGTGGGGCGTGGATCGATACCCCGCGCTGTTTGAACTGGCCCGCGCCGCAGACCCGCACGCCAAACTGGCCTACAACGACTATGGCATGGAGCAAGACGAGCCCTGGTGCGAACAGCGCCGCAGCGCGGTGCTGCGAATGTTGGAGCGCTGGGTGCAACGCGGAACCCTCATCGACACCATGGGGGTGCAGGCCCACCTGAATGTGTCACGGAAATTTTCAGCGAGCAAACTGCTGCGCTTTTTTGATGAATTACGTGCCTTGGGGTTGAGTATTCAAGTCACCGAACTGGATGTCAGTGATGCGCAGTGGCAGGGTGATGTGGCTTCGCGGGATGCCGCCATTGCCGCGCTCTACCGGGACTTTACGCAAGCTTGTTTGAGCCATCCCGCCGTTGAAATGATCGTCATGTGGAACGTGACCGACGCTGACAGCTGGCTCAACCGTTGGTCACAGGGGCAGCGCCGTGCCGACGGACAAGCCCAGCGCCCCATGCTGTTTGATGCACAAGGGCAGGCCAAACCCGCCTTTCATGCCGTAACGGCTTGCCTAGCGGATACCTCCATTCATTTTGATAGGAAAGAAACCAGACATGTTTAACAAAATCCTCATCGCCAACCGCGGGGAGATCGCCTGCCGCGTTGCCGCCACTGCTGCGCGACTAGCTATTAAAACGGTAGCTGTTTATTCCGATGCCGATGCCAACGCCAAACACGTCGCCGCCTGCGACGAATCGGTTTACCTGGGTGGCAGTGCGCCCCAAGACAGCTACCTGCGCTGGGAAAAAATCATCGCCGCAGCCCAGGCCACCGGGGCTCAGGCGATCCACCCTGGCTATGGTTTTTTGAGCGAGAACGAAGACTTTGCCAAGGCCTGCGCAGCGGCGGGGCTGGTGTTCATTGGCCCACCGGCCAGCGCCATCCAGGCCATGGGCCTGAAGGCCGAATCCAAACAACTGATGGAACGCGCTGGTGTGCCCCTGGTGCCTGGTTACCACGGCGCAGACCAAGACCCGGCGCTGCTGCATCTGAAGGCCGACGAGATCGGCTACCCGGTGTTGATCAAAGCCAGCGCCGGTGGCGGCGGCAAAGGCATGCGGGCGGTGGAGCGGTCACAAGATTTTCTGGACGCGCTGGCCAGCTGCAAACGCGAAGCCATCAACAGTTTTGGCAGTGACGCGGTGCTGATCGAGAAATACGTCCAGCGCCCACGCCACATCGAGATCCAGGTGTTTGGCGACACACAGGGAAATTACGTCTACTTGTTTGAGCGCGACTGCTCGGTGCAGCGCCGCCACCAGAAGGTGCTGGAAGAAGCCCCCGCACCCGGTATGACGCAAGCGTTGCGCCAGCAAATGGGCAACGCTGCCGTGGCTGCGGCGCGTGCGGTGAACTACGTCGGCGCAGGCACGGTGGAATTCATCGTGGAGCAGCGCGAAGACGGCAGCATGACCTTCTTCTTCATGGAAATGAACACCCGCCTGCAAGTCGAACACCCGGTCACAGAAGCGATCACCGGCCAGGACTTGGTCGAATGGCAATTACGCGTGGCCAGTGGCGAGCCGCTGCCGCTCAGACAAGAACAGCTCAGCATCACCGGCCACGCCATCGAAGCACGCATCTGCGCTGAGAACCCCGACAACAACTTCCTGCCCGCCACCGGCACCCTGGACGTGTACCGCAAGCCCGCGCATGTGTCGTTCTTGCCCCCGGTATTTCCCCCTCGCCCCCTGGGAGAGGGCCGGGGTGAGGGCATGCCCCCCGCGCACCCCGTGCGCTTTGACGACGGCGTGCGCCAGGGTGACAGCATCAGCCCCTATTACGACTCCATGGTGGCCAAGCTCATCGTGCATGGCGACACCCGTGCCCAGGCGCTGGCCCGGCTGGACACGGCGCTGGCGCAAACCCACATCGTTGGACTCACCACCAACGTGCAGTTCTTGCGCCATGTGGTGCACAGCGACTCGTTTGCCAACGCACAGCTCGACACCGCGCTGATCCCTCGCGAAGCCGCCGTGCTGTTCCACCAGGAGCGTATCGGCCTGGCGTTGGCCGCTGCCGCCGACGCTTCGAGTTTGAATTTGCCGGTGACCATGTGCAGGCCCAACTGACCCACCTGCACGACGGCGCACTGTCGTTCAAGGTCGGCGATGCCGCAGGCCTGCTTGAATTTGCCGCCACCCCGCAAGGCATCGACCTGCGCTTTGCGGGCCAGAGAATGCTGGTGAATGTGTATCGAAAAGGCGAGGTAGCCCACATCCATACTGCGCAAGGAGCTACACAAATCATAGCGATTGACCTGCTGGCGCACGCCGGTGAAGTCCACGCCGAAGGTGGCCGCCTGACCGCACCCATGCCCGGCAAGCTGGTGTCGTTTGCCGTCCGTGCAGGTGACAGCGTCAAAAAAGGCCAGGCGCTGGCGGTGATGGACGCGATGAAGATGGAACACACCATCGCCGCCCCCCAAGACGGCGTGGTGACCGAGCTGCTCTACGTGCCGGGGGATCAGGTGGTGGAGGGGGCGGAGTTGCTGAGGTTGGGGGATGCGGCTGTGTGAGGGGATGCGTGGCGTTGTTTTTGCCGCAAGGTGGGGAATTTTGTGGGTTCTTATCGAACCAGCCGTGGGTTTTGACGCTGGCCCACAACAGCCAGCACCGTGACGGCTTGCGCCTGGTCATTCACCTCGTAGAGGACATGCTGGCCGGACAGGCTGATGCGGCGCACGCCTTCTCCGTATTGAGGCGCGGCTTCGTAAAGTCTCGGGAACTCGGCCAGGCGCTCTGTGCTGCGCACCAGGTTCTTGCACAGGTTCGCCGCATCCCATAAAGAGGCGTTTTCAGTCAGGTAGTCAAACAGGGCCTCGATGTCTTCAAGGGCCGAAGCACTCCAATCAACGCGATGCACGGCTCACCCTATCGTGGCGAGCATCCAGGCGGGCCAGAACGTCGTCGGTGGAGACCGTGGGCCTGTTGTCGGCGCGTGCTGCAGCAACCTTGTCGCGAATCCACTCATCGTGCTGGGCCTGGGCCAATTCCTCGTCAGCCAGCCGTTGCAGTAGCTCGGCCTGGCTCTGGCTGTGGCCCTGCGGCCGAATGCGCGGCAGGCTCTCCGCCAGTTCGCGCAAGAAGTTGGCATTCTCATAGTGGGTAGCGGCGGTCATGGGATGTCCATTTCTTGTGATCTGGTGGGGCGATGTGCTCATTGGGAAACGCTCAGGGGAAAAAAGCTCATGCACCTTGCTTTTTTACCACTATTTCGACGGGAACAAAATACTTACTCACTTACCTCTGCTTGACCTCGCCCGAATCTGGCCGACCATCATAGTTGGAGACACGGGCAACCGCGTCCCGCGACTTGCTCAGACGCTGGCCGCTGCAGCAGGCGTTCTCGAATTTGCTGCCACCCCGCAGGGCATTGACCTGCGCTTTGCGGATCAGCGCACGCTAGTGAATGTGTATCGAAAAGGGGAGGTAACGCACATCTACACTGCGCAAAGAGCTACACAAATCATAGCGGTGGACCTGCTGGCGCACGCCGGTGAAGTGCACGCCGAAGGCGGCTGCCTGACCGCCCACGTGCCCGGCAAACTGGTGTCGTTTGCCGTCCGTGCAGGTGACAGCGTCAAAAAAGGCCAGGCGCTGGCCGTGATGGATGCAATGAAGCTGGAACACACCATCACCCCCCCAAGACGGCGTGGTGACCGAGCTGCTCTACGCGCCGGGTGATCAGGTGGTGGAGGGCCGTCGCGTAGGTCGGGTTAGCGTAGCGTAACCCGACATCTTGATGCACCGAAACATCTCCAGTTGCTACGGATATCTCCAGCGCACTCATCCCCGCCACGAGTCCAGCGTGGGTGTTCTTCGGCACCGCAGCACCTCATGTCCCCGCCGCACAAGCATTGCCACAAGCGCACCCACTGCGTCGCTCCAGCAAAACAGACGCAGCAAACACAAACAGCCCCAAAAATGACAGCGCCGCGCCCACATAACCGGTAGCTGCGTAGCCGTAACCCAAGGCAATCACCAGCCCGCCTAGCCATGCGCCCAAGGCGTTGGCGACGTTGAAGGCCGAGTGCATCGAGGCGGCGGCCAAGGTCTGACCGTCGGCTGCCACGTCCATCAGCCGGGTCTGGATGGCCGGACCTGCGGCAAAGGTGCAGCCGATCAAAAACGTCGAGGCGTACAGCATCAGCGGATGGGCCGCGGTCAGGCTGAACAGCGTCATCACCACGATGTTGAACACCAGCATGCCGCCTATGGTTCCCAACAGCGACCGATCCGCCAATTTGGAGCCCACCACATTGCCCACATTCATGCCGATGCCAAACAGGGCCATGATCACCGGGATCATGACCACAGGCAGGTGCGCCACCTCGGTGGCCGTGCTGGCGATGTAGGAGAAGACCGAAAACATGCCGCCAAAGCCGGTGGCGGCCAGCGTGAGTGTCAGCAGCACTTGCGGATGGGTAAAGGCCACCAGTTCCCGCATCACGCTGGCACTTGCGGCGGGCTTGTCGCGCGGCAGGTAGAGCCAGATCAGCGTCATGGTCAGAACACCGATCAGCCCCACCGTCAGAAACATCACGCGCCAGCTCAAGGCTTGGCCAAACAGCGCCATAACCGGCGTGCCAATCAGCGTGGCTACCGTGAGCCCCAGCATCACATAGCCCACCGCCCGGGCTCGCATATGCCCCGGCACCAGAGAGGCCGCAACCAGCGCTGAGACACCAAAGTAGGCCCCATGCGGCAGGCCGGTGAGAAAGCGCAACACGATGAAGCTCAAAAAATCAGGAGCCAGCGCACTGGCCAGATTGCCGATGGCAAAAACCGTCATCAGAATCAGCAGCAGGGTGCGGCGCGAGGATGTCGCACCTGCCATGGCGATCAGCGGTGCACCCACCACCACGCCCAGCGCGTAGGCGCTGATGACATAACCGGCCTGCGGGGTCGTCACCGCAAAGGTGTGTGCCACATCAGGCAGTAGGCCCATGATGGCGAATTCTCCAGTGCCGATCCCAAAGCCGCCGCAGGCCAGCGCCAAGATCACCAGGCCAATTTGCAGCCGTGTCAACGGGCGGGGTTCTTTGGTTGCAGTCATGGTGTCCTTGGCATGGGTGCCACGCACCTTTAGTTTTGGCAGAGCAGGTGGTCTAGCGACCTCGCCCCTGGAGGGGCGAACTATAAGGGATGGAAGCAGGTGCCGTAGGCCAATCGCCATGTGCAAATCCCCCAAATGGGGGATGTCAAACTTGGCTTCTAATGGCTAGGATGGCGGCTTGCCTGCATATTTGTCAACCGAGGGCTTCATCATGATGAAACTTATTCTCTTCGGCAAGTTGGCATTGGTCTTGATCAGCCGGGTGATTTTTTGGGGCTCGGCACTCATCTCACTGCCTTCTCTGGCCCGCAATGAATTCCAGGTTTGCAACAGCCACAGCATGGTGCGCGGGTCAGAAATAGCGGTGGATCGAGGCTGTTTGGGGTGCCATACCCTGGGTGTGAAACGTGTTGGCCCCACCTACAGCGACATCGCCAACCGGTACGAGCACAACCCGGCAACGGAGCTTTTTCTGGCCAGCAAAATCAAACACGGCAGCATCGGTGCCTGGGGGGCTGCGGTAATGCCCGCGAACGCCATCTCGGATGAGGAAGCTTTGATGCTCGCCCGCTGGATTCTCACCTTGCGCAGTGCGCCGCCGCCGGAAAGCCAGTTCTCAAGCCGTCTTCAACGGTGAACCCCTTTGCACGGATGTCTGTGGCACTGATCCGGTGGCTCCACGCGAATGCAGGTGACCTTGACCCGCAGGCCAAGGCCATCATCACATCCGCCTCAAACCAAATCAAACCGATCCAGGTTCATCACCTTGGTCCACGCCGCGACAAAGTCGCGTACAAACTTGTCTTGCGCATCGTGGCTGGCATAGACCTCTGCTACGGCGCGTAATTGAGCGTTGGAGCCGAACACCAAGTCCACCACGGTGCCGGTCCACTTCAGCGCGCCGCTCTTGCGGTCGCGGCCTTCGAGGATGCCTTCGGTGGCGGACTTGCGCCACTGGGTGCGCATGTCGAGCAGGTTCACAAAGAAGTCGTTGCTCAGCACCTCGGGTCGGGTGGTGAACACGCCGTGCTGCGTCTGGCCCACGTTGGTGTTCAGGGCGCGCAGGCCGCCGAGCAGCACAGTCATCTCGGGGGCGCTCAGGGTGAGTAGTTGCGCCTTGTCCAGCAGTAGCTCAGCGGCCACCGCTTCCAACCCCGCGTGGGTGTAATTGCGAAAGCCATCGGCCACCGGCTCCAGTACCTGGTAGGAGGCTACATCGGTTTGCGCTTGAGTGGCATCCGTGCGCCCGGGGGTGAAAGGCACGGTCACGGCTTGCCCGGCTTTTTGGGCCGCAGCCTCCACCGCCGCGCCGCCTGCCAGCACGATCAAGTCGGCCAGCGAAATCTTCTTGCCGCCGGTCTGGTCGGCGTTGAAGGCCTGCTGAATGGCGCTGAGCTTGTCCAACACTCGCGCCAACTGTGCGGGTTGGTTGGCCGCCCAGTCTTTGGCCGGGGCCAGGCGGATGCGGGCCCCGTTGGCCCCGCCCCGTTTGTCACTGCCCCGGAAGCTAGAGGCCGAGGCCCAAGCAGTGCTGACCAGTTGCGCAATCGACAAGCCTGAGGCCAGCACCTGGGCCTTGAGCACGGCCACATCTTGGGCATCCACCAAAGTGTGATCGGCAGCGGGAATCGGGTCTTGCCAGAGCAGCACTTCTGGTGGCACCAGCTTGCCCAGATAGCGGGCACGCGGGCCGATGTCGCGGTGGGTGAGTTTGAACCAGGCCCGGGCAAAGGCATCGGCAAACGCCGCCGGGTTTTGGTGAAAGCGGCGCGCGATGGGCTCATAGATCGGGTCCATGCGCAGCGACAGGTCGGCGGTGGTCATCATGGGCGGGTGTTTTGTGGATGGGTCGTGCGCGTCCACCACCAGGTGCTCAGGCTTCACGTTTTGTGCCACCCACTGGTGGGCACCAGCAGGGCTTTTGGTGAGCGCCCATTCGTAGCCGAACAGCACGTCAAAGTAGCCGTTGTCCCAGGTGGTGGGGTTGGGCTTCCACGCGCCTTCAATGCCGCTGGTGGTGGTGTGCGCGCCGTGGCCGGTACCCAATTTGTTGATCCAGCCGAGGCCTTGTTCTTCTATGCCAGCCGCTTCCGGTGCGGGGCCGACCAACGCCGGGTCTCCCGCGCCGTGGGCCTTGCCAAAGGTGTGGCCACCGGCCACCAGGGCCACGGTTTCTTCGTCGTTCATGGCCATACGGGCAAAGGTTTCGCGCACATCGCGGCCAGAGGCGACAGGGTCGGGCTTGCCGTCCGGCCCCTCGGGGTTCACATAAATCAGGCCCATCTGCACGGCAGCCAGCGGGCTTTCCAGCTTACGCTCACCGCTGTAGCGGCTGTTGGCCTGGTCGCTGGTGGCCAGCCAGGCTTTTTCTGCGCCCCAGTAAATGTCTTGCTCGGGCTCCCAAATGTCTTCGCGGCCACCGGCAAAACCAAAGGTTTTGAAACCCATGGACTCCAGCGCCACGTTGCCCGCCAGGATGATCAAGTCGGCCCACGAAATGTTGCGGCCATACTTTTGTTTGATGGGCCAGAGCAGGCGTCGGGCCTTGTCCAGGTTGGCGTTGTCTGGCCAACTGTTCAAGGGGGCAAAGCGCTGGTTGCCGGTGCCTGCACCACCCCGGCCATCACTCACGCGGTAGGTGCCCGCCGAGTGCCAGGCCATGCGGATCATCAGGCCGCCGTAGTGACCCCAGTCGGCAGGCCACCAGTCTTGCGAGTCGGTCATCAGCGCGTGCAGGTCTTGGACGACGGCATCCAGATCCAGCGACTTGAAGGCTTCGGCGTAGTTGAAGTCTGCGTCCATGGGGTTGGACGCAGGGGCATGCTGGTGCAGGATGCTTAAGCGGAGTTGGTTCGGCCACCAGTCGGCGTTAGACGGCGCAGCTGATGTGGCGTTGTTGCGGGCGGTGTGCGGGAAGGGGCACTTGGCTTCTGTGGACATGGTGATCTCCGGTTGCGGTGGGTTAATCAGTGTGATGGGCAGTTTAGTTTTTGCCTATCAAACATGCCAATTGGTTTGCCCAATGTGCGTCATAGCGAAGTTTGTGGGAGAGCGTCAGAATTTTGTGTGCGGGAGCGAACTTTGCCATTCAAAAGATTCGGACGATGTCCCGGCATCCATGACTCCTGGCTGCATTGGACAAGCGGTTTATGCCCGCAATCCGGCCAAGTGGTAGCCTTCTTTCGTCATCCGGGGTGTCGCTTGGGATTCATAAGAGTTTGTGGATAATTTGAATTCCAGCCAACGTGTCTTCGTGACCAACAGCGATTCAATTTAAATTGCCGATGATCCCGTTTCACATCAACTTTGGCTGTACCTCTGCCTACCTTTAACCTCATCTGGCGGGCTTGCGCATTTCGCTTGCCAGACCCTCATTTTTTGAAAGCCTCACCCAATGTTTTCGCACATATTCGTAGGCATCACAGACTTTGACCGCGCCCTGGTGTTTTACGAGCCGCTGATGCGCGTGCTGGGTATTCAGCAGCGCTTTTGTGAGCCCGATCGGCCTTGGGCGGGCTGGCAATCCCAGCCGGTGGCGCGGCCTTTGTTTGTGATTGCGCATCCTCACAACGGGCAGGCCCCCTCGCCGGGCAATGGCACCATGGTGGCGTTTATGGCCGCTACTCGCCTCATGGTTCGGCAAGCGTATGAAGTGGCCCTGCAAAACGGCGGCACTTCTGAAGGCCAGCCGGGGTTGCGCCCTGAGTACCACGCGCATTACTACGGGGCCTATTTTCGTGACCCGGATGGCAACAAGCTGTGTGTGGCCTGCCATGAGCCGGAATGAGCAGTGTGACCTACGGGTGATCAAGGTGAAAGGGCCATCCGCATCGTCAACGCTGGGGATTGATACAAATTTATGAACAAAATTGGCCTCTAGCCACCGTACCTTCTGCGCAAGCAGCTATTTAATTGAAAGCAATCATGACCCCCTTTCGCATCAGCTTCTGCTGCACCAACACTGATCCTGAACCCTGGCTGGCTGGCCTGCGCACGGCCTTGCCGCAGGCAGATGTGGCCGTGTGGCAGCCAGGTGCTGCGCAGGCAGATGTGGCCGTGGTCTGGATGCCGCCACAGGCGTTTTTTGACGAGCAACCCCAGCTCAAGGCCATATTTAATATCGGCGCGGGAGTGGATGCGTTACTCAAGCTGCGCTTGCCGCCGCAGGCTGTGGTGGTGCGGCTTGAAGACGCGGGCATGGCGGTGCAGATGGCCGAATATGTGTGTCAGGCGGTGATTCGCCAATTCCGTGACCTCAACGCCTATGCCGACGATGTGCACGCTGGGCATTGGACGTATTACCCGCCGCGCCAGCGCCGCGACTTTCCCGTGGGGGTGATGGGCCTGGGCGTGCTGGGCGCGCGGGTGGCGCAGGCTTTGGCGCACTTCGAGTTTCCGGTGCTGGGCTGGAGCCAAACACCCAAGCAGCTCGACGGCGTGCGCGGCTTTCACGGCCCGGCGCAGTTCCATGACTTTCTGGCCAGCAGCCGCGTACTGGTGAACCTGCTGCCACTCACGCCCGAGACCGCCAATATCCTGAATCGCGACACTTTGAGTCGCTTGCAACCCGGCGGCTACGTCATCAACGTGGCGCGAGGTGCGCATCTGGTGGATGAGGATTTGCTGGCGCTTATTCACAGCGGCCAGTTGGTCGGTGCGCTGCTGGACGTATTTCGCACCGAGCCGCTGCCTGCCGAGCACCCGTTCTGGCGCGAGCCCAGGATCACGCTGACCCCGCATACCTCGGCCCGCACCCTGCGCGAGGACAGCATTGCGCAGATCGTCGGCAAGATTGCCGCCATGGCGCGCGGGGAGTCGGTGGCGGGAAGGGTGGATGTGGGACGGGGGTATTGAGGAAACGATTGGCAGAGGCCTGCCGATCAGGTGACACGGGTCTACACTGCGGCCTGTAGAGAAGTGGTTTTTCTATCACCATAGTTCACTGCGTTGGAAAAAACGAATACTTAGCTCACTCGCTGATATGCCGGATTCTCTTGTCAATCGCCAGAATGTGAATTTTCATACGTGGCAAAGCGTTGCCATTGCTTTTGTCGCGGTTGGTTTGGCGACCGCATTGAGAGCATGGCCATTACAAGCACTGGGATCGAGCTTGACCTGGCTCACTTTTTATCCGGCTGTGATGTTTGTCGCTGTTTATTGCGGATTTGTTGCCGGATTTTTGTCAACACTGCTGGCTTGCCTCACCGTCGTTTATCTTTGGCCGATCTTCGTCGCCCAACCATTTATCAACCATACCGCTGACTGGCTCGGTATGGCGGTTTTTATTTTGACCTGTTTGATGATTTGCGGAGTCGCCGAGGCTATGCGCCGCGCCAATAGGCGTGCAGAAAAGGCATTGACTGAGGCCGAAATTGCAAAGGCATTGATGGCTGAGTCGATTCAAAACGCCACCCAGCGCGATTTGAACTGCCATTTCGCCAACAAGCCCTATCTCGAATGCTTTGGGCGACGGCCAGAGGAAATCATCGGGATGAACATGCGAGATCTCCATGGTGATCAGCTTTTTGCCCAGAACAAACGCTATATCGAAGTTGCTCTTGCTGGCCAGGCGCAACAATTCGAGCGCACACTGGTCAAAGCGGATGGAAGTATGGTTCATACATGGGTTCACTATGTCCCGGATATTTCTGCGCAGGGTGGTGTGAAGGGATTATTTGTTCTCGTCAGCGACGTGACACAGCAGAAAGAGGCTCAATCTGCGCTGCAGCAGAGCGAGGAAAAGTTGCGTGCCATCGTCGACAACGTTGGCACGGTGTTTTTTCTGAAGAATTTGGCAGGGCGATATCTCTACATTAATCGGCAATACGAGCGCTTGTTTCATGTGACCAATTCTGAGATTCAAGGCAAAACCGATCACGATATCTTTCCACCAGACTTGGCCGACGCATTTGTCAAAAATGATCAGAGAGTCGTTCAATCCGGGCAATCCGTTGAGGTTGAGGAGCTGGCGTTGCAGGATGACTGTATTCACACCTACAGCTCGGTGAAAATCCCGATCCGCAATTCTTCAGGTGAAATCTACGCTGTTTGCGGCGTTGCCACTGACATCACCGAGAGAAAGCGGGCCGAGACCGATCTGCGCCTGGCTGCAGCTGCATTCGATTCCCAAGAAGCCATGATGGTGACCGATGCCAATGCCGTCATTTTGCGGGTCAACCGGGCCTTCACGGAGATCACGGGATACGCGGTCGACGAACTTGTGGGTCAGACCCCCCGGCTGCTCAAATCAGGCCGTCACAACATCGATTTTTATCGGGCGATGTGGGCAAGCATCAACAGCACGGGCGGATGGCAGGGTGAAGTTTGGGACCGGCGCAAGAATGGCGAGGAGTACCCCAAATGGCTCACCATCTCGGCAGTGAAGGGCGTTGATGGTGCTGTGACGCACCTCATCGGAACTCATTTGGACATTTCAGAGCGCAAGAAAGCAGAAGAGAAAATCAATGAGTTGGCCTACTTTGACCAGCTGACGAACCTGGCCAACCGTACGCTCCTTATGGATCGATTGAAGCAGGCCATGACAGCCAGTTCGCGTAACGGATGTCATGGTGCGCTGATGTTCATCGATCTGGACAATTTCAAGACGCTGAACGACACCCTGGGGCATGACATGGGCGATCTGCTTTTGAAGCAAGCTGCACAGCGTTTGATGGATTGCGTGCGTGATGGAGACACGGTGGCGCGCTTGGGTGGTGACGAATTCGTGGTGATGTTGACCAACTTGAGTGCAAGTGAAAGTGAAGCGGCAATCGGAATTGAAGCGATTGCAGACAAAATTCTTTCGACTCTTGACGAAACCTATCAACTCAAACACTTGGGTTTTCACAACACGGCCAGTATCGGTATTACCCTTTTTCAGGGGCAATCAACGTCCATTGATGACCTGATGAAGCAGGCGGATCTGGCCATGTACAAAGCCAAGGAAGCGGGCCGCAATGCCTATCGTTTCTTCGATCCACACATGGAGTCCACTGTGAAAGAACGTGCGGCTCTGGAGAATGATCTCCGACAAGCGATCAATGAAAAGCAGTTTCTGCTTTATTACCAGGCTCAGGTGGTGGGTGATGGTCTTGTGACCGGGGCCGAAGTTTTAGTGCGTTGGCAGCATCCGCAACGAGGAATGATCTCGCCAGCTGAGTTCATTCCCCTGGCCGAAGAAACTGGTTTGATCCTGGCTCTCGGTCATTGGGTACTGGAAACCGCATGCGTCCGCTTGGCACAATGGGCAACCGACCCCGTGATGGCCGAACTGACCATTGCTGTGAACGTCAGTGCCCATCAATTCAGACAACCAGACTTCGTCGACGGGATATTGAAAGTACTCAAGAAGACTGGGGTCAATCCATACCGTTTTAAATTGGAACTGACTGAAAGCCTGCTCGTCGATAACGTTCAAGACATCATTGAGAAAATGCATGCGCTAAAGGCCAAGGGTGTTGGATTTTCCTTAGACGACTTCGGTACAGGATATTCTTCCCTGTCCTACCTCAAAAGGCTTCCTCTGGATCAACTGAAGATCGACCGTTCATTTGTGTGTGATGTGCTGACCGACCCGAACGATGCCGTCATTGCCAAGACGGTTGTTGCATTGGCCCAGAGTTTTGGGTTAAGTGTCATCGCTGAAGGCGTTGAAACGGTGGCGCAACGTGATTTTCTTGCGAGTTCAGGATGTCATAGTTATCAGGGGTATTTTTTCAGCCGACCATTGCCAGTTGAGGGATTTGAGGAATACGTGCGTCGAACTTGATGCGGCCTGATCCCCTTTCTTTCCTATTTTTAAGAGCTTGTTTATGAACCTCCCCTCCAAAGTCAAACTCGTCGAAGTCGGCCCACGCGACGGCTTGCAGAATGAAAAACAAACCGTGCCGGCGGCGGTCAAGATCGAGCTGGTGCACCGGCTGCAGGCCGCAGGCCTGACCGAGATCGAGGTCACCAGTTTTGTCTCGCCCAAATGGGTGCCACAGATGGCCGACAACGCGGACCCCCAACCTCAAAGGCTTTGAGGCGGCGCTGCTGTCCAAGCCCGATGAGATCGTGGTGTTTGGCGCGGCCAGCGAGGCCTTCAGCCAGAAGAACATTAATTGCAGCATGGCCGAGAGTATTGAGCGCTTCGCGCCGGTGGTGGCGGCGGCACGGGCTGCGGGCATTTTTGTGCGTGGTGCGATGAGCTGCGCCGTGGGCTGTCCGTATGAAGGTGAGGTGTCGCCGGAACGTGTCGGCTACCTGGCCGGGTTGATGAAAGGTATTGGCGTGCAGCATGTGGGCGTGGCCGACACCATTGGCGTGGGCACACCGCTCAAGGTGCAGCGGGCTGTGGAGGCCACACTCAAACACTTTGACCTCGATGAGGTGTCGGGGCATTTTCACGACACCTATGGTCAGGCGCTGGCCAACACGCTGATCTGTTTGCAAATGGGGGTCTGGCAGTTTGATGCCTCGGTGGCGGGCCTGGGCGGCTGTCCGTATGCCAAGGGTGCGACTGGAAACGTCGCCACTGAGGACGTGGTCTACATGCTGCATGGCATGGGCATCGCCACCGGTATTGACCTGGACAAGCTGATCGACGCAGGCCAGTTCATCAGCGACTTTCTGGGCCGCCCGACCAACGCACGCGCTGGCAAGGCGCTGTTCAACAAAAGGAATTCCTGAGATGTGTGCCGCTGAACTCAAACCCCTGCCCGATGGGGTGCAACGAGTCGCCCGGGTGCTGCAAGACAAGGGTCACCCGCACGCGCCGGTGATGCTGGATGACGCAGCCCGCACCGCGCAGCAGGCGGCTGATGCGCTGGGCATTCAGCTGGGGCAGATTGCCAAGAGCATCATCTTCAAGCGCAAGCCCGATGCGGCAGCGGTGCTGGTGATCACCTCGGGCGATCGCCGGGTGGATGAGAAAAAGGTGCAGGCGCTGGTGTGTGTAGACGGCCAAAAACTGGGCCGTGCCGATGCCGACTTTGTCAAAACCAGCACCGGGTTTTCGATCGGTGGCGTGTCGCCCGTGGGGCATGTCAGTGCGCCGGTGACACTGATCGACCGCGACTTGTTGCGCTTTGAAGAGATTTGGGCGGCGGCGGGGCATCCGCACGGCGTGTTCCGGCTGCACCCGGATGATTTGCAGCACCTCACCGGTGCGCCGGTGGTCGATGTGGTGGAGCAGGGGGCGGTATGACATTTGATTCAAAAGCTCTGTTTTTTATAGCTGCTACCGCAAGTGAAATAAGCACTGGAGGCCAAAAATACGCCAAAGGTTTGCCCTCGCCCTGTATGTCGGTATGCCGGATGGACGAGGCCAGTGGCTTGTGCTGCGGTTGCCTGCGCACGCTGGCTGAAATTCGCGCCTGGGGCCAAGCGGACGAAGCCTTCAAGCGGCAGGTCTGGTCGACCATTGAGGCGCGAGTCGCCCCCCGGCTGCAAGCGGCTGACGAACTTTTTGACTCCACCCCTTGAGCGCACAATGAAACACATCACCTTTTACCTGGATTTCATTTCGCCCTACGCCTACCTGGCGTTTGAAAAACTGCCTGAGGTGCTGATGGGGCACAACATTCACGTCAGCTACAAGCCGCTGCTGTTTGCGGGTCTGCTCAAGCACCATGGCCAGCTCGGGCCAGCCGAAATTCCTGGCAAGCGTGAATGGACTTACCGGCAGGTGTTGTGGCTGGCATATCGTCATGGTGTGGACATGCAAATGCCTGCCCAGCATCCGTTTAATCCGCTGGGTTTGTTGCGGCTGGCGCTGGCTTGTGGGCATGATGGCTTGATCAATCGCTATGTGGCTGAAACCATCTTTCGTCATGTCTGGCAAGGTGGTGCGGATGCTGCCGATGCCCAACGCCTGCACGCGCTGACCGAGCAGTTGGCTCCCCAGCAAGACCCGCGCAGCGAGGCGGTGAAGGCGCAACTCAAAGCCAATACCGATCAGGCGATTGCGCAGGGTGTGTTTGGTGTGCCCACGTTGGAAGTCGATGGCAAGCTGTTCTGGGGATTTGACGCGCTGCCGATGCTCAAAGCCTATCTGGAGGGGGATGTGTGGTTTGAGCAGGCCTGGAACGCACCACAACAGGTCACACGCTGGCCCTAGGGAAAAATTTACCCGCCCGACTCCACCTCAAACCCCTTGTTTTTGTCTTGCGCCAGAAACTTGGCGGCAGCGCCGAGCGCGTCTTTCAACGCGGCCTTCAGGGTGTGCGGCGGGTTGATCACAAACACGCCGCTGGCGGGCAGGCCGGGGCGCACCACTTCACCTTCGTTGTCGGTGGTGAGTTTGCTGGACTTGACGGTCAGAGAAGCGTTCAGCCAGGGGCGGCCTTCACGCACCGCCAGGGTTTTGAGTCGGCGCGGCAAGTCATGCGCTTCAGGCCGTGGAATGATCGGATACCACACCATGTAAGTGCCGGTGGCAAAACGTTTGACGGCATCGGTCATCATGTCCAGCACACGGGCGTAGTCGGTTTTCATCTCGTAACTGGGGTCACACAACACCAGCGCACGGCGTGAGGGCGGAGGCAGGAATTTCTTCAACGCTTCAAAGCTGTCTTCCTGATGCACTGTGATCAGGCGGCCGGCATCCAGTTGGGCAATGTTGGCCCGTAGGGTTTTGGCATCGGTGGGGTGCAGTTCAAACAGCTTGATGCGGTCACGGTCACGCCCTTGCAGCAGGCTGTGAATGATGAAGGGGGATCCGGGATAAACAGTGTGGCTGACCCCTTTGTTGAAGCTGGCCACGATGTCCAGATAGTCTTGCAACGCAGCCGGCAGGGGCGCTGCTTCGATTTTTTTTGTAGCTGCTTGCGCTTGTTTGACAAGGGCTAGAGCCTCATTTTGCTTGGAAATCAAGCGCAGATAACCGTCTGCTGCTTCACCACTGGTTTGGGCGTAATCGCCGTCCAGCCGGTACAGGCCGGCCCCGGCGTGGGTGTCAAACACGTTCAAAGCCGTGTCTTTTTGCGTCATGTGGCGCAGCACGGCGATCAAGGCGGTGTGCTTGAGAACATCGGCATGGTTGCCGGCATGAAAGGCGTGGCGATAACTGAACATGGGTCGATGTTACCCGCTTGCCCGGGAAATTTGTATAATGCCCGGCTTCGCAGCGCTTTTGTGGCTCCGCGGCGAAGCGTCTCAGTATCGACCCAACGGGCCGTGTGCCGAGTGAACCCCTACCTAAGAGATTCCCATCAGAGGAACGCCGACCGTAGAAAAGAGCCCAGCAAACCCCTCCTTTTTAAAAGAGAAATCTCATGTCAACTTTCAGCGCAAAACCCGCTGAGGTCGTGCACGAGTGGTTTGTGATTGACGCGACCGACAAGGTCCTCGGACGAGTAGCCAGCGAAGTTGCTCTCACACGCCTCACGTCGATACCGGCGACTTCATCATCGTCACCAACGCAGCTCAACTGCGCGTGACCGGTGCCAAGTCTCTGGACAAGATCTACTACAGCCACTCCGGTTTTCCCGGTGGCATCAGTTCCACCAACTTCCGTGACATGCAAGCCAAATTCCCTGGCCGCGCTTTGGAAAAAGCCGTCAAGGGCATGCTGCCTAAAGGCCCTCTGGGCTACGCCATGATCAAGAAGCTCAAGGTGTACGGTGGTGCTGAGCACCCGCACACTGCCCAGCAACCCAAAGTGTTGGTTCTTTAAGGAGCTTTAAATGATTGGTGAATGGAACAATGGTACCGGTCGTCGCAAATCCAGCGTTGCCCGTGTATTCCTGAAAAAAGGCTCCGGCCAAATCGTTGTCAACGGCAAAGACATTCAAAAGTTCTTTGGCCGCGAAACTTCGATCATGATCTGCAAACAGCCCCTGATGCTGACCAACCACGCTGAAACCTTTGACATCATGGTCAATGTGGCTGGCGGCGGTGAGTCGGGTCAAGCTGGTGCAGTGCGCCACGGCATCACCCGTGCCCTGATCGACTATGACGCAACTCTCAAATCCGAGTTGAGCAAAGCCGGTTTCGTGACCCGCGATGCCCGCGAAGTCGAACGTAAGAAGGTCGGTTTGCACGGTGCCCGCCGTCGCAAGCAGTTCAGCAAGCGTTAATTTCGCCTTATCCGACAAACAGCCACCCGAATGCAGGTTCTGGTGGCTGTTTGTTTTTGGGGTCAGAGGAACATGGAATGCGACTTCGATTGTTGATGCGCCGCTTGACGGTCAGTGCGCCACGCATGGCGGTGCACAGCGCGTTGCCGTGGCCACTGCGCTGGGTCATGCTGGCCATCGTGGCCGGGTTTTGTGCCGCGATTGGTTTATGGGCCTTTGAGTTTGGCAAAGACATTGCGGGTCTGGACAAAGGTAACAAGGCGCAGCTGGAGCGCCTGCAGCAAGAAAACGCAGCCTTGCAGGCGCAGCTGAGTGTTTTGAAAGACGAACACAACAGGGCGCAGTCGGTGGTTAATACGGCGGACACCTTGCTGACCACCGAAAAAGTGACTCAACAAAAACTCTCGGAATTGAACCGAAAATTGGAAGCCGACAATCAACGGCTCAGAAATGACCTGGGGTTTTTTGAGCGGCTCATTCCTACCTCAGGCGTGGCCGGGTTAACGATTCGTGGTTTGCAAGCCGAACTGTTGAAGACCGGTGAGTTGAAATGGCAGGTATTGATCATTCAGCCCGAAAAAAATCCGGCTGAATTCAAAGGGCGTTTGGAGTTGGGTTTTGCGGGCACAGAAAACGGAAAGCCGTGGTCTAGTCTCTTGCCTGCGGGTCCGCAAGCGGTTCAAATCACGCAGTACGGGCGACTGGAAGGGGTGTTTGCTGTGCCGAAAAATGTAACGGTGACTGGTCTTACTGCCAAAGTTCTGGACGGACAATCGGTGCGGGCTGTACACACCCTCAAACTTTGAGTGATTGCGGTTTCAATATTGACAGGAGCGTTTCATGTTTAACAGAAAAAAGCAGCCCCCAATCAAAAGTCTGGTGGCATTGGGTTGCAAGATTGAAGGTGATTTCATCTTCGCAGATGGGCTGCGACTGGATGGCAGTATTCGTGGGAGCTTGATTGGCCAAGCCGAGCACCCCAGTATTTTGGTGATTGCCGAAACTGCGGTGGTTGTAGGTGAAGTGCATGCAGACCATGTGATCATCAATGGCCGAGTAGATGGCCCGGTGCATGCGCGCCAGATGCTGGAGCTGCAACCCAAAGCCCGTATCACCGGGGACGTGACCTACAAATTGTTGGAAATGCACCAAGGTGCGCTGGTCAGTGGCAAACTTTGCCCCCTTGTCGGCGAGCCAAAAGAATTGCTGATCGAAGAAAAACCCACACTCAAACTAGCGGCAAATAACCAGTAGCGCAATACCTGAAGAATTTACTGTAGTATTTACCCGTTCAACTTACTGGAGAGATAGATGAGTGCTGTTGCCGAAACCATTCCAACCGAAATGCCTGCCCCGATTTTGTTCACCGACAGTGCCGCCGCCAAGGTGGCGGATCTGATTGCCGAGGAAGGCAACCCTGATCTGAAACTGCGTGTGTTCGTTCAAGGTGGAGGCTGCTCGGGTTTTCAGTATGGTTTCACATTTGATGAGATTACCAATGAGGATGACACCACCATGACCAAAAACGGGGTGTCATTGTTGATTGATGCCATGAGCTACCAGTATCTGGTGGGTGCTGAAATTGATTACAAAGAAGACTTGCAGGGCGCACAGTTTGTCATCAAAAACCCCAATGCCACCACCACCTGTGGTTGTGGTTCCAGCTTCTCAGCTTGATTCAGGCCGGGAAAATTCCACCTGCAATCCGGGGGCCTTGAGCCCCCGTGATGTTTTGTAAGGCCAGTGGCTCACGCAAAACCGTTTTGCGTGCCAGCCAGGCAAAGGCGGCGGCTTCCACTTGAAGGGGGGGGAGCCCAAGTACCGTGGTGGATTGCACCGTGAACCGGGGCAGCAAGGTCTGCAAACGCTGCATCAGGTGCTGGTTGAAAGCCCCACCGCCACATACCCAAACTGATTTGCTATCTTTTGCATAGCTGTTTGCGCAGTCTGCACAAGAGCTAGCGGTTAATTCTGTCAATGTGGCTTGAATGTCTTGCGCTGCCAGATCAGGGTACGCGGCCAACTTGGCCTGAAGCCAATCCGGATTGAACAAATCGCGCCCGGTACTTTTGGGGGCGGGCAGGGCAAAGTAGGGCTCGGCCAACAAGGTGTTCAGCAGTTCGGCGTGGACTTTCCCGCCAGCAGCCCATGCGCCATTGGCATCAAAAGCCTGGCCGAGATGTTGCTGACACCAGGCATCCATCAGCACATTGCCCGGGCCGCAGTCAAACCCCTTCACATCGTGGCCCAATTGGGGGCCAATCACGGTCAGATTCGCCATGCCGCCGATATTGAGCACCGCCGTGGTTTCGCCCACGCGGCCAAATACGGCTTGATGAAAGACCGGTACCAAAGGTGCGCCCTGGCCGCCGGCTGCCACATCGCGGCTGCGGAAATCTGCCACCACATCGATCCCGGTCAGCTCGGCCAGCAATGCAGGGTTGCAGAGTTGAAGGGTGTAGCCTGTGCCGCCGTGACTTTGTGGCTGGTGGCGCACAGTTTGTCCATGTGCACCGAGGGCGATCACCTGGTTGGACGGTGTACTGGTGGTGGACAAGAGTTGTTGAACCACATCGGCATACACCTGCATCAAGGCATTGGCGGCCAGCGCGGCCCGATGCAATTCATTCTGCCCCGTCTGATTCAGCGCCAATAACTCGGCGCGCAGGGGCTCGGGCAAGGGGCTGCTGGCATGGGCCAGTACCCGGCAGGAAGATGCACCCAACTCGGCCAGAACGCCATCCACCCCATCCAGCGAGGTGCCCGACATCAGGCCGATGTACAACTCTGACACGGCAGCCAACAGGGAGTGTTACTGCACGCTGGACATCTTGATGCTGGCGGCTGCACCCAGTGCAATTTTGGTTTGTTGGGCCAAGCGATCAAAGTTGGGTTTGAGTGCGGCGGGCACCGGGATGGTTTCGCTTTTCTGAGCGAATTTCATTGGGTCATGCTGCACGCCATTGGTGCGCACCTCAAAGTGCAGATGCGGGCCAGTGGCCCAACCGGTGGAGCCGACCAGGCCGATGGTCTGGCCCTGGCTGATACCTTGCCCACGGGTAACCAAAATCTTGCTCAGGTGAGCGTACACCGTTTCAGTGTTGTTGCGGTGCTTGACGAAAACCACGTTGCCATAGCCGTTTTGCCACCCGGCAAAACTTACCACACCGTCACCCACGGTACGGGCCGGTGTGCCGGTGCTGGCGGCAAAGTCGGTACCTAAATGGGGGCGGGTTTGTTTCAGAATGGGGTGAAAACGCATGGCAAAACCACTGCTGACCCGTGAAAACTCGACCGGTGAACTTAAAAATGCCCGGCGCAGACTGGTGCCGTCCAGCGCGTAATAACCGCCTTTGCTGCCTTGAGCGTCCGGCCCACTGGGCTGGAACCACATGGCCTGATAAGCCTTGCCCGCATTGACAAATTCGGCGCTGAGCACACGCCCGGTACGCAGGGGCTCACCGTCGCCTGACAAGGTTTCATACACCACTGAAAAACGGTCACCTTTGCGCAAGGAGCGGCGGAAGTCGATTTCGGTGGCGAAAATTTCGGCCAGCTGTACGGCAATGTTGTCGGGGATTTTGGCTTCGTCGGTGGCCGCAAAAAGCGAGCTTTGAATCGTGCCACTGGCCAATTGGCTGCTGGCTTGCAACGCCGCCGTTTCGATGTTGGCGGTGAACGATGGGCCTTGGCGTTTGACTACCAAGCGCTGGAAGTTGCCCGTGTCATCCGGGCTCCAGCGGGCGGTGAGCATACGCAAGCTCTGGTCCTGCTGCACTTCAGCGGTGATGTTGCGCCCAGCGCGGCCTAGCAAAGCCTGCCGTGCCAAAGGGTTGCTACGCAAGAAAGCGGCAGCCTTAGCATCATCAATGCCCAAACGTTTGAGCAAAGTATCGGTGCTGTCACTGCTGCGGCTGAGGTCTGAGCGGTACAGGGTCAAGCCCTCAGTCACCGGGTTGTCCAAAGAGGTGGTGTAGGCGGGTTGAATGTTTTCAAGCACCTCGTGCACCGGCAGGTCGGATGCGTCCGGAGCCAGATTGGCCACAGCAAATGCGCCGCCGCCGCCGCCAAGCAACAGCGCCGCCACCAAGGCGGTGATGCGCTTGGGGTGTTCGTTCAGTAAACGGGTGGCAGTGTTGGCGATGAAATTTCCGCAGGTTGTCAATGTGTTGATCAAAACAGAATCCAGATTGAATGTTTGTTGGAAAGCTGCAACAGCTGTGAATAAAAGGCGTGGCATGACCCACGTAAAATCACCCAAAAAAATCAGCTTTCGAGTATAAACCCGGCCCCATGGGTCGCATCAGTGATAACCCTATGACCCAAGCCCAAATGTCTTCTTATCCTGTAACGGACCGTGCCAAAGAGGCCTTGGCTGTGACTTTGCGCGGTTGTGAAGAGCTTATTCCTCAAGAAGATTGGCTGAAAAAACTGGCGCGCTCTGAAGCTACCGGAACACCGCTACGCATCAAGCTCGGGCTGGATCCGACTGCGCCAGACATTCACATCGGTCATACCGTGGTGTTGAACAAAATGCGCCAGTTACAGGACTTGGGCCACACGGTGATTTTCTTGATTGGCGATTTCACCAGCATGATTGGGGACCCGTCAGGTCGCAACAGCACGCGCCCGCCACTGACCGCCGAGCAGATCAAGATCAACGCCGAAACCTATTACCGCCAGGCCAGTCTGGTGCTAGATCCTGACAAGACCGAGATTCGCTACAACAGTGAATGGTGCGACCCGCTGGGTGCGCGCGGCATGATCCAGCTGGCCAGCCGCTACACCGTGGCACGCATGATGGAGCGCAACGATTTCCACGACCGCTTCAAGGCCGGGACATCGATTGCCGTGCATGAATTCCTCTACCCCCTGATGCAAGGTTATGACAGCGTGGCCTTGAAAAGCGACCTGGAGTTGGGCGGCACCGACCAGAAATTCAACTTGCTGATGGGCCGTACCCTGCAAGCCGAATATGGTCAGGAGCCGCAATGCATCTTGACCATGCCCTTGCTGGAAGGCCTCGATGGTGTGGAGAAAATGTCCAAGAGCAAAAACAACTACATTGGCATTTCCGAGGAACCCAACACCATGTTTGCCAAGGTGTTGAGTATTTCTGATGTGCTGATGTGGCGCTGGTACACCTTGCTGAGCTTTCAGTCTGAGGCCCAAATTGCGGCGCTGAAAGCCGAAGTGGCCGCTGGGCGCAACCCCAAGGATGCCAAAGTGGCGCTGGCCAAGGAGATCACGGCACGTTTCCACAGTGCGGCAGCTGCAGAAGCAGCCGAACAAGATTTCATCAATCGCAGCAAAGGCGGCATTCCGGACGAAATCACCGAGCTGACTTTGCCGTTGGGTGAAGGCGGGGCCATGGTGGGTATTGCGGCTCTATTGAAGTCGGCTGGTTTGGCTGCCTCCAGTGGTGAGGGCAATCGTTTGATTGACGGTGGTGGCGTGCGGATTGACTCCAACGTGGTCAGCGACAAGGGGCTCAAACTCGGTGCAGGCACCTATGTGCTGCAAGTGGGTAAGCGCAAGTTTGCCCGCGTCACGTTGGTGAACCATCCATAATTTGCTTTCACTCTAGGAATTGTCATGCCCATTTACGAATATGCCTGTAGTGACTGTGGACACCAGTTTGAGGCTTTGGTGCGCTCAAGCACAACGCCTGAATGCCCGAGTTGTCACTCGAAAACCCTTGAGAAAAAGCTGTCTGTTTTTGCCACCACGGCATCATCACCAGATTTTTCTCAGATGGCACCGAGCCCATGTGGCGCTTGTCCAAATGCAACCGGGTCGGGGGGCTGCGCCATGCATTGAGCCTGTGTGTGGCGGCACATCGTACTTGTTTCTCTCGGGTCTTTGAATTCGACGCGTCCTTGCCGTTATAGGCTCCCAACCCGAACCACAGTGCGTTAAGCCACCAGCGGTGCTTCCTGCATGGCTTCAATTTGGTCCTCCAGCATTTGCACTTGTCCTTGCCAGTAGTCACTGGTGCCAAACCAAGGGAAGTTAATGGCAAAGATGGGGTCATCCCGACGGCGAGCCAGCCAGGCACTGTAGTGCAGCAGGCGCAAGGTGCGCAGGGGCTCGATCAGAGCCAGCTCACGTCGGTCAAATGGGCGGAACTGTTCGTAGCCATCCATCAGTGCGCCAAGCTGGCGTGTTTGTTGAGTGCGGTCACCACTGAGCAGCATCCACAAATCCTGCACCGCTGGGCCACTTCTTGCATCGTCCATGTCGACAAAATGCGGGCCGGGCAGATCGCTGGCGGGCCTGTCCAGGGGAGTCCACAGAATGTTGCCGGGGTGGCAGTCGCCATGCAGGCGGATGTGGGCCGCGTGCTGCTCGCTGGCACATGTGATGCCATCATTTTCTGAGTATTTTTGGCCTGTAGTGCTTGTTAAATATGCGCAAGAAGCTATTAAATCAATAGCATTTTGTGAAATTTTCTCCCATGCCGATTGCACGTCCAGCGGGATTTGATCATTTGCCAGTAACCATTCACGCGAGCTGATGCCAAAGCTTGCCAGATCCAGCGCAGGTCGGTGAACAAAGGGCCGTGCCGCACCCACACTGTGAATACGCGCCAAAAAGCGGCCAATCCATTCCAGCACTTCGCCGTCGTCAAGCTCGGGTTGACGGCCACCACGCCAGGGGCTGACGCTGAAGTCAAACCCGGCAAAGTGGTGTAGCGTCTGTCCTTGCAAGCACAGTGGGGCCACCACCGGAATTTCGGCGGCAACCAGCTCGGCGGAGAAGGCGTGTTCTTCCAGAATTTGCGCTTGTGTCCATCGCCCGGGGCGGTAAAACTTGGTGACCACCACCGATCCGTCTTCCAAATGCGCCTGGTAAACCCGGTTTTCATACGAACTCAAGGCCATTTGGCGACCATCACCCCACAGGCCGACGCTGGCCAGGGCATCCATCACCACATCAGGGGTGAGGGCCTGGTAAGGGTGGTCGGCACTGGCCTGTGAATCAGACATTGCTGTTGGCTCGAATTTCTTCAATGCTGGTCAGGCCGGCCAGCACTTTGGTGATGCCGTCCTGGCGCAGGGTGCGAAACAAGCCGGTGTGAAAAGCGGCATGCTGGATTTCTTCAGACCGGGCCCCGGTTTGGATCAGGCGGCGGATTTCCGGCGTGATGCGCAGCAGCTCATGCAGGCCCACGCGGCCCGACATGCCGGTGCCCAGGCATTGGCTGCAGCCGGGGGCCTGGTGGTGGCTGAGCCAGCCTTTTTGGCCGTATTGCGCCATCCATTGCGCCAGCACATCGTCGCGGGTAGGCCGCCAACTCTCAGGAAAAGAGTGCAGATAGTCGGAGACCCATTCGTCAATGGTTTCCTCTGAGGCGGGCTGCACGGTTCGGCATTCGTTGCAAAAGCGCCGCGCCAAACGTTGGGCCAGCACCGCCAGCAAGGAGTCGGCAAAGTTGAACGGATCCATGCCCATGTCAACCAGGCGGGTGACGGTTTCCGCCGCGCTGTTGGTGTGCAAGGTTGACAGCACCAGATGCCCGGTCAGTGAGGCTTCGATGGCGATCTGGGCGGTTTCGGCATCACGGATTTCACCGACCATGATGATGTCGGGGTCGGCGCGCAAAAATGAGCGCAGCGCTTTGGCAAAAGTCCAGTCAATTTTGGGGTTGACCTGCACCTGGCGCAAATCAGGCTGGGTGATTTCAATCGGGTCTTCAGCCGTCCAGATTTTGCGCTCGGGGGTGTTCAGAAAACCCAGCACCGAGTGCAGCGTGGTGGTTTTTCCAGAGCCGGTGGGGCCCACACACAGCACCATGCCGTAGGGGCGACTGACCGACTGGGTCAGTTGCTCCAGATTGTCTGCCGAGAGTCCGAGCTTTTCTATCGCAATGGGCTTGCTGGAGGCCAGCAGGCGCATCACCACGTCTTCCAGCCCATTGGCCGTGGGGATGGTGGCAATGCGCAACTCCAGCCGGTGACGTTGGGAAAACTTGCTGAAATCAATCTTGCCATCTTGTGGCTTGCGCCGCTCCGAGATGTCCAGATCGGCCATGATTTTCAGGCGTGCCACCAAGGCGGCGCGGTAGGTGTGAGGCAGTTCCAGGTAGGGCGAGAGCAGGCCGTCTTTGCGAAAACGGATGCGCACTTTTGCGCGTTTGGGTTGGGACTCGACATGAATGTCTGACACCCCACGGGCGTGGGCCTCAATGATCATGGTGTTGATCAGGCGTACCAAGGTGTTGTCGGATTGGGCAATTTGCTGGCCATCATCGAGCTCTTCTTCCAGGCCGACATCTTGCAGCTGCATCGATTCCAGCAATTGAGTGCCACTGGCCTGGTGTTGACCATCAGAGGCAGGGGTGAGCAAGTCTTCTTCTGAGGGCCATGCAAGTACCCCCATTTTTTCATAAGCATTTTTGATCGCCTGGGTGATTTGTACTTCATCCCCCAGGGTGGCGATCACCCGCCCTTGCACTGAGAACTCAAGCTCTTCGAGCATCTTGCGTTGGGTCGGGTCAACCGCAGCAATCACCAGCAACTTGTCGCGCCACAGCAGTGGCATGATATTGAGGCGTTGCGCCATGTTGGCAGACACCTTCTTCAAGGCTGCTTCATCAATCGGGAACTGGGTGACATCCACTACGGGGTAGCCCATCTTGCGGGCCAGCGCGGTGTTCAGGTCAGCACGGGTCAGAAAGCCCATATTCACCAGCAATTGGCCCAGCGGCACCGAGCGCTCGGTTTTTTGTTTGGCTAGTGCTTGTGCGAGTTGGTCATCGTCGATGTAGCCCAATCGGGTCAAGGCTTCACCCACTCGGATCATCGGCATTTTGGATTGCTGATCCAGTGCCAGCATCAATTGGTCAGGTGACACCACGGCGTTGTCCACCAAATAGTCGCCTAGCTTGCGTTTGCGCAAACTGTTCTGCTCGGTGGCGGCATCTTCAACCTGCTGCGGGGTGACGACTTTTTGCTCCACCAGCATCTGGCCAATGTGGTCACCCAGAGTGACGCGGGTGAAGGCTTCGCGCGGCACAAACACCCGTTCAACCGAGCCATGGTCATCCAGTGGGGTGAACAAAAACAAGCCGAAATGGGTTTCGACATAACCTACCGTCGTACCGGTGACGGTGTTGCCGTTTTCCAGCACCAGGTTGTATTGCACGGTGGCGCGGTAACCCAAAATGTCTGCAAATTGCTCGGTGCTGATGATTTCCTGTGGATAAATCGGTTTTTTCAGCGCCAGACGGCGGAACTGCGAAAAAGTTACCGGAACCGGCGTTTTGCTGTGTTCAATCTGAATCAGGATGGTTTGCTCGGCAGGTGTGACGGACACCAGGGTGCAGCGTCGAATGGCCCCATTCAAGCCCTCCAATTCACATATTTGTGGCTCAACCCAAGGTTCCGCCGCGGTGTAAATGGCGTACGGCGGCGCAGGCCAACTGAAGCTCTTGACTTGACTTTGATGTTGCGCGTCTTTGGGCAGCAAGCTCAGAGAGTTCGTTTGCCCCTCAGAGGGGGGCAAGGAAATAGATGAATACACCCGCACTCCTTGTAAATCTAGGCCTCTATCATGCCTGAATGTGTTTACTTCCGGCGTGCATTGCTGCACAGAAGCCGGGTTTTGTCGGGTGGGGTGTTTCAGTGGTTATTGCAGATTGATCAAATCAATCAGGCTTTTCGGTCTCTTTTGATACAAGTAATATCCGAGAAGTTGCTCTTTGTCATAGCCAAAAACAAAAAAGGCGAGTCCGCCGAGCTTTTCTGCTTTGACAAAATCAATTTTTCGGCTCAGAGACCACCAGTCTTCAAACCATCCCTGCACTTGTTGGCCTTGTTCGTTTTGAAATTGATAGTAAGACGATCCGCTGGAGGGGTCATGGGTTGCGCCAAATTGCCGAACCCGTTGGGTGATGCTGATTTGAACATCGGGCAAGAATTCTTTGTCCACGTCTGAAAAAGTGGTGGTGAGCCCAGGTTGCTGAGTCGGGCTGCGGGCTTGCTTGTCTTTCACAATCCATTCGTATCCATACAAGGGGAAAGTCAAAATCAGGCGGTTCCTGGGTACGCCCAGTCCCAGCGCATCAGACATTGCTTTTTCCCACGTGAGCCCGTCTTGTCCGGCCAAAGGTGCCACAGGCCCCGCATTTTTGCTGCTGCGGTAATGCGCGTCGTAACTTTGCGAGACCACCCAATCCATCAAACCCAGGCTAGGTGCATCGTAGAGTGCATCATCCGTTTGTACCGGAAGAAAAACCGACAAATTTCGCGAGGGCGACAGCCGACGCAGCTGTTGTGAGAGTTGGGCCAAAAATGCCTTGTAGCTGGTGATGGCCTTGCTGGATGCGCCGCCATAAATTTCAAAATCCAGATGCAAGCCGCTCACATTCGGATGCGCGGCCAATTCAAGGCTGTCTGTCAGCAGCTTGTTGACGGCTTGTGGGGATGAGAAGAGCCGATTGAAGGTTTCAGAATCGAACAACGTCAGGGTCAAATCCAGGGGAACTTTTTCCCTTTGGGTGGCCTGTTGCAGTTCACCCCATTGTTCTGGCCAGCCATGGCGCTCTGAAATGGCACCTGATGCGTCGACTTTGAGTTCAAAGAAAAAGAGCCGATCAATCTCTTGCAGCGGCAGGGTTTGCCAACTCTGTGGCATCCACCAAGCCAGATAGCCCATGGCCTTCAGGGGTTGGGCGGTGGCGGGCGATAGGTTCCATGCCATCAGACAAAAAACCAGGAAAATCCGCCACCCGCGTGGGATCATGTCTCGGTGCTGTTGAGTAGCCATTCGGCTACATATTGGATGTCTAGGCTGGCTTTGCAGCCGGGCTCGTACTGGAGTACCGGTCGCTCAAAGGCCAGTGCCTGTGAGACCCGTGCATCGCGGTGAACCGAGGCGGGCACCAGATGGTCTGCATAGTTGGCGTACAACGCTGTTCGGACTTGATGCCCCAATTTGCCATTGAGCGGCATTTGATTGATCAACAGGTACGCGCCAGCAAAGTCACTGCGATCAGCGGTGTATTGCTCAACCAGTGAGGATATCTTGTCAATGGTGGCAAACGATGCGGCATCCGCCAGCAACACCACCATGGCTTTGTTGGCGGCTTCAAGTGCTTGGCGCAAAAAAACCGACGGCCCCGGTGGTGTGTCAAGCACCACATAGTCAAAAATATCCGCGCCGAGTGAGCGCAGGCCTTGATCCAGCCAATGCGGATTGAATTTAAGCTGTGACTCGAACTCTTCCAGCTCAGGTTCGCTGACGCGCCCAAACGGGATGAAGCTGACACCAAAAGGGCTCTCAAAGATCGAGGTGAGTTTGATGCCTTCGCGCACCAAGCCTGCGATTTCCTCTGGATCCATTCCCAAATGAAAACGCTGGGCATTTTGCGGATCCAGATCAATCAATAAAACACGTTTTTGACGTTGGGCCAGCGCCACCGCCACGTTGGCTGCCATGGTGGTTTTACCCACACCACCCTTGCCGGAAATGAAAGCAATGACATGCATAGTAGATCGCAATCGCAACTTAGAGTTTCACTTTGGCCGGACGGCTGAGCAACTTGCGCAAGGGGCGGTAAGCAGAAACAGCCAATAGCAAGCAAACGAGCACGACGAGCCCCCCCACCCAGAGAGGATGATCTGCAAACAGCCATTGCAATTTGTTCATGAATGGCAAAGCCCCCACATAGTAAGTCGCACTGACTTTGGTGTGGTTGACGTCTTTCTCATTAAATACCACCAAATCACCTTTGATGGTGCTGATGCGTTCGATGTTGGTCAGTACATCCGTGATTTTTTGCAAATCAGGAGAGCGGTCTGAGTGAACCATGACCACACTGCGTTGAGCTTTCATGGGGGACTCAAAGGCCATCAGGGTGGTAAGGTCACCACTGTTGGATAAATTCAAATCGCCTTTGGGCAAGGGGGTAAATTGATTGTCTTGTTGTTCCCAGCGGTAGATGGGTTTCCATGTGACCTCTGGCTCACGGACATGTCGTTCGCCATTGATTTGCACCACTGGCAATTTGTCAGCCCATTTGCTCAGGAGCGGTTGGCTGTTGGCAGAACCAATCACCAGGACATCCCGATCCGCCATTTTTTCAATATCCGCAGCGGTGGTCAGCGCATGGTTCAAGACCGGGTAGCCAGTGGCTTCGCCCATGCGCCCCATCAAGGTCAGGTACATGCCAAGTTCATGGCTGTTAGGGCGGTCTGGCATAACCACTGCAGTTTCTGACAGGTCAGCCAAACGGGTGAAGGGAAATCCAATATTGGAAAAATAAGCCAGATTGGGCAGTGCCACATAGTGTGGGAAAGCGCTGAAATCCAGAGTGGATTCAGGGTCAATCGCTCCCACCAAATTCTCGGGTGGCATGTTTTGACATTCGCCGTGTTTCAAAATGTCAAAGTAGTAGCCCAGTTGCAATTGGTCACGACCACCAACCGCATAGGGTGGAATAAACAACAAATCAGATCGCTTGGAGACATTGTTACTGCCAGCAAGATTGAGCCGGTTGATTTCATCGGGGTTTTTGTAGGGGTAATTCAGCGGTAAGGCATGGATAAAGTCATTGTTCAGACCGACATTCAGGCTGGATGCCTTGTGTTCAGGCAGGCGGGTATACCGGTATTTCAGGTTCAGCGGCACCCCAGGTGTTCTCCACGTGAAAATGTCGGGCGACACGCGGTAATTGACTCGAATAATTTCTGGATACCAACCCTGAGCACGGAGCTCTTCCGGGCGGGCAATTTCACCAAAACGCACCGGACGATCCGAGGGTATCCAAGCGGGGGCATCGTAGGGCTTGCGTGGGGTGGTTTCAGTTTCTTTGGTGATGGTCAACGATGGCCCTGCCAGGGTGCTGCTGATCAAGGCAAGGGCACGTGCCGAGCGCAAGATTTCGTCGTCATTGCTGCCGGTGACCACCAGCAACTTGGCCAACGGGTTGGTCGGATGGTTGCTGATACTCAGGGTCGGGCCGGTTGGGCTTTCAACACCAGGGATTTTTTCACTGCCTTGAAGAAAAACCACGGCATTGCCATCAGGCAGGGTATTTTGGGACACTGGAAACTGTGCACCTCGATTGCCGGCTTGAATGCTGAACCATGAAGCCACAATACCTGCCGCCTTGACGGTGCCAGCCGTTGGCGTGTTGGAAAAGACAAAGGGCAATTTCAACGTGGCATCGTCACGTTTGTCGAAAAATGGGGCAGGTAGGAACTTCAGGTCATTGACCATTGATTTGGGGGCCAGCGTCAGTTCCAGACGGCCCAGGTCACTCAAGGTGAGCCATAGCGACGAATGGAATGGATCCTCGCATTGGCGGGTGTAATGACCAATCAGATTAAAACGTAAAAAATTCACATCGGTCATTTGCCGGGGATCAAGATCAATCTCACGTGAATTACCCAGGTTTTTGCCTTGGGGCAAGCCTTCTACCGCAGCTACACGTTCATTGAGGAGAATTCTTAAGTGGCTCAATTCAGGGATCAATGCGGGTGAATAGTCGTATAGCAACTTCAGCTTGGCACCCACCACCATTTCATCGGATCTGACAGAAAAATTCAGCGTTCTCGATCCGTCAGCCCCTTTCAGGTTAACGGCAGACCAAGCACCCAGTTGTTTGAAACTCAGAGAGACCACTCTTTGTTTGGGTGCGGTTGCAGGGCTAGTCTCAATCACCTCTTCGATGACTGCCTTTGACTTGCTGGTTTTGGCCTTGGCCATCACCGGTGAGCTGAAAAGTGAGCACGAAATTGCCACGGCCAGCGCGGTAAATCCAAGAGTGAGTTGACGGACTGGAGAAATTTCAAATGGTGATGTCATGTTGGGTACTTTCATTTCGTGGGAGGGCTGCTGACAGCCTGTGTGCTTGGTTTTTTGGATAACCGGTGCAACCATTTGGCCACTAAGTTCAAGGGCCAGGAACACACAAGAACCAGCCATTGCGGAATGATCTTGTCGACATGTTGGTTGGGTAACCAGTCTGGCCAATCGGGGCCACGCGCAAACACGGCCTGGCTGAACCGGCGGTAGGGCCCTTGCCAAGCGGGGTCTACCTTGACCGTCAAGGAAGTGGCTGCGCTCAGGACGACTGTGACATCCACGGCAAGTTCATCCAGGGCGTGAAAAATCGACAGCTTGAGGCGTTGACCGCTCTTCACACTTGGTGTTGTCGAACAATCTAACACCAGTTCAAGTTGTGGAAAGTTTTGGGTCTGGCACGTCATGGTGCGGTTGTTGGGTAAGCGGATCATTCCCGGCATCGCGCTCAGCCGCGCTTTTTGCCGGGCCACTTCGGCAGCTTCTTGGTAGACGGCAAATTTGGCAACCAGCAACAACAGCACAATGCCTGACCATGCCATGTAGAAGCTGATGCTCGGCAGTAGGGCCTGATCGGCTTGCAGCAGCATGAGCAAGCCTTCGGCCAGCGCCATGCCATGAAGCCCGAGCAGCAAGCCATCGAGTCGGCTTAAACGAAGCTCTTTGAGTTCACTCGATGATAGGGTATCGGCATAGGGCGATTTCCGGTTGCGAAGCCAAGTCCAGACAGCGGTGAAGAAAGTCAGAATCAGCATGTAGGTGGCAAATATGCCTTCACGCAGCTCCAGCCAGAGTGGCCAACGAAAGGCTGAATTGGTACGGCTGAATAATGCATAGGCCTGAACCAAATGGGGGGTGGCATAGGCGATCCACAGCTCAAGGGGGGCATCCATGGGTTGCCAATCTGCCAGCAAATAAAGCAATGGTAGTGTGAGTAGCGTATACCGCAAAATGGGTTGGTAAAAGTCCAAAACTTCGCATGCACGCGCAACCCACATTCTCAGCCCCAAGGCTTTTCTGGCAAGAGGTTGGTGAATCCGATAAGCCGTCTCTACGTCTTGAAGCCAATACGCATGCCCAAATCCAAAATTGTGCAGTTTTTGGGCAATATGGTTTTGAGCCGACATGGCATCAATCGGAACACCACCTACTTTCAAAAAATGGGAAACACGAGTGATCATGACTTCTGCAGGATGCGGTTGTCCCGCAAGTCGATCAAGCAATTGAGAATTTGGTTCAGGAAGCAAAAAATGATTTGGAGTAGCAACCAGACCCAAGCTGCTATCTACGACAAACCATCCCGAGCTTTCTTTTAAAAAATCGGGTGCAGGCATTTGGCCTGCGCTCAAAATAACGGCCAATTCAGAGTCGGCATCGGTCATGGCCCGGTTTAGCCTCTGGGTAAATTTTTCGTCAGCAGTGATGGGCGGTGGCAAATAACTGACATTCATGGCTGTCAGCTTGTGCAGCAGGCCAACACGCTCTTCGTTGTCCACCACGGTCAGGCTCAGTTTGGTCAATGGCCAGTCAGTGAGCTTCAGTGCAGACAAACTGCGCAGGATGTCATCTTCAGAATGGTCGGCAGCACAGATAAATACTGCGACTTTAGGCCAAGTTGCCGTATCTTCTGGTAGCGACTTGGTTATTTGCTTGATCGGCCATAGGCCATTGAGTACGACCACTGAAAAAAGACAAACCCCATACAGTTCGATAAACCATACCAATAAAGCAATGAAAAAATCCAGTTGAAACGCTGGATCCAAGGTGCTATCAAAACGCCAGTAAAGGTAGCGTGTGGTGGTGATAATGGCGAAACCCATTAACACCAGGGTAGGGATCATGCCCTGGTAGCGTCTGATCGAAAGGGTGGCGATCAATACAAATGCCGACAGCACGTACTGGTCGGTCAAGGAAAACGTCACACCAAGCAAAATCAAGCTCAGAATAGCAAACGACATGACTGCGAACAAACCCAGGACAGGTATGGAGCCTGCAATGGATTCACTGGTGCGCTCTCCCCAAGCGCCGAAACCGCCCTTTTGATAAGGGTGCATCCGATTTTCAGGAAGTTCCTTGCCCCAGCGTTCACGCCAAAGTGAGAGTAGCCGCAGCGGTGTCATTTGTTCAGCGTACTGATGGCCCACTTGGCCAAGCGGGCGAAATCATGGCTGGCTTGACTGTTGGGCTCATAGCTGACAACGGGTTGCTGAAAAGCCAGGGCTTCAGCAACGGCTTCGTCATTATGAAGGTCAATAGGGCAGAGTCGTGGTTTGAGTTGGCGATGCAAAAAAGCGGCGGTATCGCGGTTGAGTGCTTCGCTGCGGTCGATCTGATTCAGGACGTAATACACCTTCAAATCGGGTCTTTTGGTGGTGTACTCATCAAGCCATGTTTCCATTTCTGGAATGGTGGCGTAGGACCCGGCATCTGCCAGCAGCACAATCAGAAGCAAATCCGCACACTCGCATACCTGTTTCAGGTAAACCGAGGGCCCGGGTGGTGAATCGATGACGACCATCAGGTCGCCTGTCAGTTTGGCGACCTGGAGCTGGTCGGCCACCCAGTGATTCGATTGGCTTAACAGGTCTTCAAAGGCTTCCCGATTGGATTCCGTAACGTTCCCGTAAGGCAGGCAGCGCAGGTTGTAGTCGCTCTTGAGCATGGCTTGGCGCCAGTTGTCCCCTTGCAAAGACATTTCACACACGCCGGAGTCAACTTGATCAAACAAGCCAAAGTGCCAGTGCAACGCATTTTGCGGGTCTAGGTCCACCGTGTACACCCGTTCATCACCCAACTGGCTACCCAGGGCGGCGGCAAGGTTGGCGGTGGTGGATGTTTTGCCCACTCCACCCTTCATAGAAACGACACCAATGACACTCATTTTTTAAACAACCGATTTAAAAAAGCCGGGGCTTTAACTGTGGCTGTGGCCTCAGTCGCTGCTTCGGGTAGGGGGGATGCATTGACCGGATTTTGAAGTTTGTTGAACAAGGATTTGATCGAACCTGTCGTTTGCGGTTGTTGGATCGGGGCTGCTGGCTCGGGTGTTTTGTGCGCAGCGGCAATTGGTTGAACGGGCGCTTTGTGGAGGACTGGTTCACTGACAGCTTCTTTGGGGGCTTTGGTCGGTGCAGGCGATTTTCTGGTGGCTTGTGGAGGAAGAACCGCTCTTGAAGGCGTCACGCTGGCCGTAGGGCCATGTGCCGCTGCCAAAACTGCAGGTGTCTCGGTGACTGGGGCTGGCTGGGCTTTGTGTTCATTTGCGAATTCAGACAATGATGCCGCGAGCTTCTCGCTAACCTGCTGCGCATGCCGCTCAGGCGTGGTCGGTTTGGCGCTTGGCTTGGCCTGTGCTGTGGTGGCTTGTTCGGCGACTTGGGCTGCCCGTTTGGGCTGGCGGTTCAGCGGTTTATTGCGACCAGTCATTTTGGTCAGTCCATCAGCCAGCTTCTCACCCAGGCTGACGACAGCCAGGGTTGATGGCTGGGGCATCAAGCGTTCAGAATGGGGGCTCAGCCGGTTTTGCTTGTCAACTTCAGACAAAGCCGGTGTGCTCATGGTTTTTCTGGGTGCCAAGACTCTGAACAAAGGCCATTTCTCGGCAGCTTCTTGTGCGCTGGCGCTGACCGCCTTGGTCATCACGGATTCGTCGGGATGCAGTGATCTGAAAATCGGTGCCAACTTGTCTTGGGATTTGATCATGATCTTGGCATCAAGCGTGGGGTTGACCAAAGCGCAGAGGGATCAACATGTCTGACACTTGCTCTTGCACGGTTTCAATCCGCATGGAGTCACCGGCACCCAGCACTTTAAAAACTGTCTGGTAAAACCCCTCAAGCAAGCCCACTGACCACGGCAGAGCCGCGTCACCAAAAGCTTCGGCCAGTGGTGCGGCATGGTGCTCAATGCCAATGGCATCATCGAGTTCGCGCAGCGAGACCCAACCCCAATGCATGGTGTCCCAGTGGGCATTGATCTGGGTGGCAAGGTCGTCCAGAGTTTCGATGTCGGCAAATTGGGCTTCAATGGACTGTGCCATTTGCTCTCCAATTTTGAAAAAAATACCTTTCAAGTCCTCGGGCTCCAGAGAGTCCTCAAGCACCAAAGCCATGGCACGAAGCACCGATAGCCACTGGGGTGGAACCTGATGTTGACGAAAATATGTTTGGAATGTGCTGTGGGTCATGGCAGTGATTGGTCAGTCAGATGGCGGTATCCAGTGGATACTCCAGCGGAATTTAGGAGCAAACTATAGTTGATATGTAACGGATTTGGTAGATATGTAACAACATTAGCTCGAATCAAACCAAGCATTGGTGAATAAGTTGACGAATTCGGTTAACTCATTTAATCAATGATGGCGATAAATCTTCTTGGGAGTTGATTATTATCTTTCAATGACTATTTCAACGACACCTGTTTTGCCCGATTCACGGCCTTGGCTGACCGCTTTCAAGGTCTACCTTGAACCAGCCTCTTTGCGAATGCTCTCGCTCGGTTTTTCTGCAGGTTTACCTTTGTTGCTGGTGCTGGGTACCTTGAGTTTCTGGTTGCGCGAAGCGGGCATCGACCGCACCACCATTGGTTATCTGAGTTGGGTCGGGCTGGCCTATGCGTTCAAATGGGTCTGGGCTCCGTTGGTGGATCGCATGCCCATTCCTGTACTGACCCGCGTCATGGGGCGCAGGCGCAGTTGGCTGCTGATGTCGCAAATCGCCATCATGATCGGTTTGGTGGCCATGTCGTTCAATGATCCCAAAGTGGCCCTGCTGCCGGTGGTTTGGGGTGCTCTGGCGGTGGCGTTTGGCTCGGCCACGCAAGACATTGCACTGGATGCGTTTCGCATTGAGTCTGCCGACATGGATCGCCAGGCCGCGCTGGCCGCAGCGTACCAAACCGGCTACCGACTGGCCATGATCTGGGCCGGAGCCGGTGTGTTGTGGCTGGCCGCCAGGGCCGAAGTGGCCGATACCGCTGGCTACCAGCATGGCGCATGGCATTTCGCCTATTTGGTCATGGCGGCCAGCATGATGCCGGGCGTGTTGACGGTGCTGCTCTCCAGCGAACCCCTGCATCGCAGCCTGCCGCCAGCCAAAAATGCCTGGGACTGGTTGCGTGGCGCATTGGTTGAGCCCTTTGCCGACTTTGTGCAACGCTACCGCTGGCAAGCCGTGCTGATCCTGGCATTGATTGCAACCTATCGCATCAGTGACGTGGTGATGGGCATCATGGCTAACCCGTTTTATGTAGACATGGGCTACAGCAAGGATGAGGTGGCAGCCGTCACCAAGGTGTTTGGGGTCATCATGACGCTATTGGGGGCCTTTGTCGGCGGCGTGTTGTCCATGCGTCTGGGTGTGATGCGTGTGCTGATGCTGGGTGCGGCACTGAGTGCGGCCAGCAACCTGCTGTTTGCCGCCCTAAGCACACGTGGCCATGACCTCAATGGCCTGATTTTTGTGATCTCGGCGGACAACCTGTCCAGCGGCATCGCCTCTGCTGCGTTTATTGCCTACTTATCAGGCTTGACCAATGTGAATTACTCAGCCACACAGTACGCGCTGTTCAGCTCAATGATGCTGTTGTTTCCCAAGTTTCTGGCGGGTTATTCGGGCCGGTATGTGGATGCCTTTGGATATGCCAATTTTTTTGTGGCGACGGCTTTACTGGGAGTGCCCGTGTTGCTTCTGGTGTGGCTGACTTCCAGGCAAAACGGGTCTATCAAATGCACTTGAATATGCAACAAGCATAAAAGCAATTGTATTGATGGCGTTTAAAATGTCTCCCAATCCCCATCACTGTTGCCGCTGGCTTTGGCGGCTGGTTTGGGGGCAGCCAGAGGTGCCGGGGCTGCCGGTTGAGCGGGGGCAGGGCGGCTTGGAGCTGCGCTGTGGCCGCGTGCGGCTGCACCCTTGGGGGTTGTTCCCACCGCCCGGCGCTCCTGGCCC
>VIKI01000017.1 GCA_008080595.1 Comamonadaceae bacterium | reverse complement strand
GGCCAGCTCACTACCGCCTTCAACCCGGCTGATGCCATGATCCGCGCCGATGTGGGCCGCGTGGCCTCGCGTATGCTGCGCGCCCCACATGCTGACGACATCACACTGGGTGGCACTACCCCGGCAACGGTGGCCGGGCGCAGCCTGCCAGGGGTAACGCAAGGTGGCAATGTGCAGGTGACGGGTTTGGTGAATCTGGTTTCTAACGGTCTGCTGCTTGCTGGCGACACCGTGAAGGACGACTGGATTTCCACGCCCGCCAGCCACGTCAAGGCCACCGTCATCAAGGTCGGCGGCGGTGTCGTGGCCAATGGCGTGAATGTGCTGGTGAATACGTTGGCCAGCGCCCCGGTGATGGTAGACACCGCCGCGCCACCCGCTCCGGGCACGGAAATTAGAAACCTGCTGGTGCTGCTTGAAGATGTGGACTCTGGTGTGCGTGCGGTGGTGCGCAAAGACTATGCCGTGCTGTTCCCCGACCGCGATGGTGACGGCGTGCGTGATGACCTTGACCTGTGGCCAGACAGCGCCTTGTTCAGCGTGGATGCCAATGGCAACGGCATCCCTGATAACGTGGACGCTGCCTTTAACCTGGCCGCACGCCAGGGCACAGATTTGGTCACCATCAACGGCGCTCAGATGANNNNGGACTTTGCCACTGGCTGGAACCTGTCTGGCAATGGCAGTGACACCCCTATTGATGTGCTGAGCACCTTTGGCAATGCGGCCCAGGTCACCAGTGTCTGGAAATGGTTGCCACCCCCCGCGAGCCAGTGGGGCTTTTACTCGCCCAATCTGGTTGGGCAGGCGCTCACCGATTACCAGACCAGCAAGGGTTATGCAGCGCTGACCAGCATTGGTGCAGGTGAGGGCTTTTGGGTCAATGCCAAGCAGCCCTTCACCGCCACGGTGACGGGAGGCTATGCCGTGACTGCCACCCAGTTGGCTGCCAAATTGGTCGCAGGCTGGAACCTGATCAGCCTGGGCGAAGCCCCGCAGACCCCCACGCTGTTCAACACCGCGCTGGGCTATGACCTGACCAGCCTGTGGGCCTGGGACAACCCCTTGAGCCAATGGTATTTTTACGCCCCCAGCCTGGAACGCAGCGGAACCTTGCAGAGCTACCTCACGGGCAAGGGTTACCTGGATTTCACTCAAAAAGCCAAGTCGCTTGGCTGGGGCACTGGCTTTTGGGGCAACAAGCCGTAGAGAGAACCCTCAAGCTTGCGCCAGGGTCTCTGCTGGGTAGGCTTGCAGTTAATGCAGCATGCTGGCGCGCTTGGGTGATGCTCTATTATTTATAGCTGCTATCGCTTTATGGATAAGCACTAGAGGCCAATTTTGCTTAAACAAACCGGCGCAGGGCAGGGAGCAAGACGACATTGAGAATGTGGCTGCGGTCGGTTTCTTCTGGTGATCAATGCCAAAGAGCCCGTCACCACGGATGAGTCTGATGATTTCATGCATTTTACAAATAAAGTGCCCCACAAGATGTATTATTTGGCTTTGTAAGTCAGATGAGACGTTTAAATGATTCCCCTACCGATCCCCTTACCGGTTGAGCGCGCCATTGTCAAACTGGGCCGAGACATTTCACTGGCCCGCAGGCGACGCCAGCTCACGCAAGCCTCTTTGGCCGAGCGCATCGGTGCGTCATTGGCCACGGTGCGGCGGCTGGAAAAAGGCGACCCGCGTATTCCGCTGCATTTCATGGCGCGGGCGCTGCATGTGTTTGGCGAGTTGGAGCGTTTGAACCAACTGCTCGATACCGGCGAAGATGCCATTGGCCTGGCCTTGATGGACGAACAACTGCCCCAGCGTGTGCGCACACGCAAGGCCGCAGCACATGCCGGTGCGCTATGACCGCAGCAGCGTTCAAGCAACAGCTACTGGCAGATGTCTTGATGCATCTGGCCGTTGCAATCACCTGACTCGTTTGGCCCGGCGGCGAAAATGAAAGAAGACATACGGCGCAGTGGCTACCCAGAGCAGGACAACAACCCAGACGCGCCCCTTGAAAATGTTGTAGTTGGCGAGCAACTCAGACCACGAGTGACCCCCAACAAAGTGGAAGAAGAGAAATTCAAATGCCACGGTAAATGCAGCCCACACCAGCCCGATGGTCATGGCGTGGTGCGCGGAAGACGGTGGATAGAAGCGGATAAAGAGCCAGATCACTGCCCCGAGCGACAAAACGCTGGTCACCGTGGACAGTTGATGTGCGGCAAGTTCACTCATGTGCTTGCCATAGGTAAGGTCGCGAGCCGCACCATTGGCTATGGAAACGAGCAGCATGAGGAACCAAGCGGCCAAGTATTTCCAGATGCCTGAAATGTCCATGGGTGATGATGCCGGCATGGATTGATGTCAAGCTAACCGACCACCTGCTTGCGGGCGGCCTGAGTTGAGCGAGATGCTGGAGGTGTGAGATCGTAACTTTCCACGTAAGCGTCTACAAGCTTGCGGATCATGCGCTGATACTGAGTGTGATGTTTGGCGGCCTCTGATTTGAAAAACTCAACGCTTTTTTTGCTCAACGCCAGTGTGACCTTGATGCCTTCTTCACGGAATGCAAGTTGCTCGGGAGGGGGAAGAAAGTCACGGACAAGCTTGATGTCGCCAAGTGGCTCATCGGTGTATTTGATTTTCGCGCTCATAAATTGCCTTGCCTTTTTGCCAATAACCGGCACCAAAGATACGGATGACACCGCTACGATAGGTAAAACGAACGGTGAGAATGCCGCCCTCAACCTCGCCAAAACAGAAATGACGATTTTCGTCTTCACTGTGCGCGAGATCTTCAGCGATGACACGGTGCGGGTCGGCGAATGCAAATTGCGCCAAAGAAAAAGCCACTCCGTGCTTTACTTGGTTTTCAGCATCCTTGTTTTCGTCCCACTCGAACCGAGTTCTATTCATGAATTTATATTAACACGGTAGTGAGATAAAGCCATATAAAAGTATGGTCATGAATGTGGCTGCTCTAGGACTAACCTGCGGAACCGTCGGATGCTGGTGTGGTGAAAGTCAGCGCCCACTCAACCCGCACCCACCCCCGCCACCTCCCACAACCTCACCCCAGCCGTTTCCAGGTGCGTCAAATACACCCGCACCTCAAACTCCAGTTGATGGTAACGCGGCTCCATGTGGGTGCAGAGTTTGTAGAACGCCTTGTCGTGGTCACGCTCTTTGATGTGGGCCAGTTCGTGTACGGTGATCATGCGCAAAAACTCATCTGGCACGGTTTTGAACAGGGTGGCGACACGGATTTCGCGCTTGGCTTTGAGTTTGTTGCCCTGCACGCGCGACACCGTGGTGTGGGTGCCCAGGGCATTTTTGACGACGTGCAACTTGGCATCAAACATGACCTTGTTGAGCGGCTCGGCGCTGCGCAAGTACTCGGCCTTGAGGGCTTGTGCATAGTCAAACAGCGCCCGGTCGGTGCGCACGCCGTGGGCTTGTGGGTATTTTTGCAGCAGCCAGTCTGCCACGCGGTCTTGGGCCAGCAGGCTTTCTACCTGCGCCAGGGTCTCAGTCGGGTAGCCTTGCAGGTATTTCATGTGTGGGGCGTTGTCCACCATGCCGACAGCGGAACGGCCCATAGGTTGTTGCCAAATGGCACCAACTCACGCCCGCTGTACAGCACGATGCCACGCTGAAAAATGGGGCCTTCGGTCTCTTGCAAATGGCGCAGGCCCTTGAAGTCTTTGCCGTCTACCGTGGCGCTGGCCTTGACCTCAATGCCGGTGATGTGGCCCTGTCGATTTTCCAGAACAAAGTCAACTTCCATGTTGGATTGGGTGCGGTAGTGCCACAGCGTCAACCCGTGTCTTGAGAACGCCAGGTGCTTGAGCAGCTCGGCCAAAACAAAAGTTTCCACCAGGCCACCCGGCAGGCCAGGTTTGGCGGCCAGCCCCTCTTGGGTGATGCCCATCAGGTGACACAGCAGGCCGCAGTCGGGCAGAAACACCTTGGGCGCTTTGACCAGACGTTTGCTCGGATTGCGCTCCCAGGGTTGCAGCCGTATCACCAGAAACAGCATTTCAAGCAGGGCAAAGTAGCGCTTGAGGGTGCTTTGTGCCAGGCCAGCGGCGCGCGACAGTTCGGCAAAGTTGAGCAGTGTGGCGCTGCGTGTGGCCAGCAGGTGCAGCATGTTCGGGATTTCGGTCAGTTGTTCAATCTGCGCCAGGTCGCGCACGTCACGCTGCAAAATGGCCTGAACATAGGCATCAAACCAGGCGCTGCGCCGTGCGGCATTGCTGCGTGCCACGGCCTCAGGGAAGCCACCCGCAAGCAGGCGTGCCATCAGCGCTGGCCGGTCGCACGGCTGCAGCTTCAGTGCCGCCCAATCACCGTCAAACAGGGCATCGGCCCGGTTGAGTTCCGCGCTGTTGGCTTGTTCAGCACAAGACAGTGGCCACAAAGACAGCACTTCCATGCGCCCGGCCAGTGAGTCAGCCAAACCGGGCAGCAGCAAGACATCGGCCGAGCCGGTCAGCAAAAAGCGCCCAGGCTGACGCTGGCGGTCTACCGCTGCCTTGAGGGCCAGGAACAGTTCGGGCGCACGTTGTATTTCGTCGATGGTGACCGGGCCGTCAAGTGCGCTGATGAATCCGCTGGGGTCTGATTTGGCGGCGTTCAAGACCACCGCATCATCCAGCGTCAGGTAGCGGCGCGGGAGGCCATTGCTGGTTGGCTGGAGTTGTGCCAAGGTGCTTTTGTCACTCTGGCGGGCCCCGTTGATGACCACCACCGGCGTGTCTGCCAAGGCCGATTGAAGCTGTGCGGTGATGTGTCTAGTGTACATGGCAAGCATTTTAGTGGTTGAAAATCAACCACTTGATGGTTGATTTTCAACTTATTTGCTTGGTTGGCAAGTTTTAATTTAGCTATAAATAAAATAGCTGTTTGCGCTTGATGGATAAGCGCTAGAGGCCAATTCTTCTTAAACTTCGCGGCGCAGGGCCGGGAACAGGATCACGTCGCGGATGCTGCTGCTGTCGGTCAGCAACATCATCAGGCGGTCCAGGCCAACGCCGCAGCCGCCGGTGGGGGGCATGCCGTATTCCAGGGCGCGCACAAAGTCATGGTCGTAGAACATGGCTTCGTCGTCACCTTCGTCTTTGGCGGCTACCTGGGCCATGAAGCGGGCAGCTTGTTCTTCGGCATCGTTCAATTCGCTGAAGCCGTTGCCGAATTCGCGCCCGGTGATGTAGAGCTCAAAACGTTCGGTCACCTCGGGGCGCTTGTCGTTGGCACGGGCCAGCGGCGAGATTTCGGTCGGGTGCTCCATGATGAAGGTGGGCTGCCAGAGCTTTTCTTCCACGGTTTCTTCAAAGTACAGCACTTGCAGGCTGGGCAGGCTGCGGCTGGAAATGTGGTGTTTGGCTTCGGTGATGCCGAGCTTGGGCAGTACCGAGCGCAGCCACTCAGCGCTGTCTACCTTCAGGCCGGAGCCGTCGTCCAGCATCTGACCGGCTTCGGTGTATTTACAGATGGCTTCATGGATGGTCAGGCGCTCGAACGGCTGGGCCAGGTCGACCGGCTTGCCGGCGTAACTGAGCTGCAGGCTGCCGCAGGCGCGTTGGGCGGCATCGCGAATCAGCGCTTCGGTGAAGGCCATCAAATCCTGGTAGTCCCAGTACGCGGCGTAGAACTCCATCATGGTGAATTCGGGGTTGTGCCGCACGCTGATGCCTTCGTTGCGAAAACTGCGGTTGATCTCAAACACGCGCTCAAAACCGCCCACGATCAGGCGCTTGAGGTACAGCTCAGGCGCAATGCGCAAAAACATTTCCTGATCCAGCGCGTTGTGGTGGGTCTTGAAGGGTTTGGCGTTGGCTCCACCCGGAATCGGGTGCAACATGGGGGTTTCCACTTCCAGAAAGTCGTGTGCCACCATGAATTCACGGATGCCACTGACCGCTTTGGAGCGGGCGGTAAAGCGCTTGCGGGTGTCTTCGTCGGTGATCAAGTCCACATAACGCTGGCGGTATTTGAGTTCCTGGTCGGCCATGCCGTGGAACTTGTCAGGCAAGGGGCGCAGGCTTTTGGTCAGCAGGCGAATGCTGCTGGCGTGGATCGACAGCTCGCCGGTTTTGGTTTTGAACACCGTGCCCTCGGCCGCCACGATGTCGCCCAAATCCCAGTGTTTGAAGGCGTTGTAGACCTCTTCACCCACATCTTCGCGCTTGATGTAGACCTGAATGCGCCCGCTGCTGTCTTGCAGCGTGGCAAAACTGGCCTTGCCCATGACGCGCTTGAGCATCATGCGGCCAGCCACTTTGGCGGGGGTGGCTTGCTCGGCCAGGGCCTCGGTGGTTTGGGCTTCATGGGCGGCAAACAGTTTGGCGGCGTGGTCGGCGGGTTTGAAATCGTTCGGGAAAGCCGGGCCTTTGCCCTCAACTTGCGCCTGGCGCAGGGCTTTGAGTTTTTCGCGCCGCTCCAGCATCAGCTGGTTCTCGTCTTGTGGGGCTGGGCTGGCAGCGGCGGCGTGGTTGGAATCTGACATGTGAGGCAATCTGTGGAGCTATCGAAGAGGTGGGGCTGCAGGCACGGGGCGGCTGCGCGGGCGAACTCGCTATTTTAAATGGGCTGGTCAGCTGGCTCGGCCTCGCTATGATGCGTGCTCCATTCTTTTGCTCTTTGACTGAATCGAACTGTCCATGCTGTACCAAATTGTTTCCCTGTTGCTTGAAGTGGTGGTGGGTATCCTGAGCGGCGTGTGCCTGCTGCGGCTGTACATGCAGTACCAGCGCATCCCGATGTCGGCCCGCTCGGGCAACCCGCTGGGCCACTTTGTGTTTGCCCTGACCGACTGGATTGTGTTGCCGCTGCGCCGGGTGCTGCCCGCCATCGGTGCGCTGGATACCGCCAGTCTGATGGCGGCGTTTTTGTTGCAACTGGCTGAATTTGGCGTGTTGTGGTTGCTGGCCGGTGGGGCCGGTGGCTTGTTTGCCGTGCCGATTCTGGCGGCTTTTGGTCTGGTGCGTATGGCGATCTCAGGCATGAGCGGCGCGGTGATTGTTTACGCCGTGCTGTCGTGGGTGCAAACCAACTCGGCCATGGCCGATGTGATCGAGCGGCTGGTGGCCCCGCTGCTGATGCCGATTCGCCGCGTTGTGCCCCTGGTGGGTGGGGTGGATTTGTCACCGCTGGCGCTGCTGGTCATTCTGCAAATTGCCGCCATTGTGCTGGGACATTTGCAGGCCTCGGCCTTGATGTTGTTTTGAGTTTGTGGCTGACAAATTGAGCGAGACATGGCTCACGACAAGAACTACACTTTGAAAAGCATCCACTTCAAGGTGAATTCTCATGAACTTTGTCATTATCGGTGCCGGTTCCGCAGGTCTGCGGGCCGCTGAAACGCTACGCGAAAACGATCCACACGCCAGCATCACGCTGGTCAGTGGCGAGCCGGGGGAGCCCTATTCGCGCATGGCCATTCCCTACATTCTGAACGGCGCGATTGACGAAGACGGCGCGCGCCAGCGCCGCTCACACCAGCACCTGCAAGGGCTTGGCATTCGCTACCTTCATGGCAAGGCACTTCAAGTGCATGCCGGGCCAGAGGGTGGCCAGGTCGATCTGGATGACGGTTCGCAGCTGGCCTATGACCGACTGCTGGTGGCCACCGGTTCTTCACCCGCGCTGCCCCCCATTCCCGGTACCGATTTGCCAGGCGTGGTGACTTGCTGGACGCTGGAAGATGCCCGCCAGATTGCGGCCAAACTTGTGCCTGGGGCACGTGTGGTCATGCTGGGTGCGGGTTTTGTGGCCGGGGTGTGTATGAAGTCGCTGGTCACCAGTGGGGCCCGGCTGTCGGTGGTGGCGGGTCGCTCGGGGCAAATCCTGCGCTCCATGATGACACCGGTGGGTAGCCGCATGTTGCAGCGCTGGCTGGAGAGTCGTGGTGTGGATGTCATCACCACCGGGCGAACCTTGCGTATTGAGCCCGGCCCTCGGCTGGTGATGGACACGCGCAGCATCGATGCCGATCTGATCATCCTGGCTACCGGTGTGCAGCCCAATGTGTCTTTCCTTGAAAGCACTGGCGCGGAGATTCGCAGCGGGGTTGTGATTGATGATCACATGCGCACCACGGTGGCCCACATCTACGCCGCTGGTGATGTGGCACAGGGCCGGGATTTCTCCACCGGCGAATGGGTGGTGCATGCCTTGCAGCCCACGGCTACAGAGCATGGCCGCATTGCTGCGCTGAACATGGCCGGTGTTGACGTGGCTTACCGTGGCAGCCTGAGCATGAATGTGCTGGACTCGGTGGGCCTGATCTCCCACACCTTTGGGCTGTGGGAAGGTGTGGCCGGTGGTGACAGCACTGAAATGGTGGACGAAGCCAACTACATCTACACCCGCCTGTGTTTTGACGGTGATTTGCTGGTGGGGGCCATCACCATTGGCCACCCGCAGCACGTGGGGGCGATTCGTGGGCTGATCCAGTCGCGCCGTCATCTGGGGGCCTGGAAAGCGCAGCTGATGAAAAACCCGCAATTGCTGATGGATGCCCTGGTGGATCTGAACTGCCCCGTGTGATTTGACTTTAAATCGCCCAGCTCTCCGCTTTTGTCAGCTTTTGAGCTGTTTCATGGCGGTAGCCCAATCTTCCAGGTGATGCACCCGCACGATTTGCCCGTTTTCGATCTCATGAATGTCGGTGGTGTCAATCTTGAACGATTTACTCCCGTCGAGCTCAATACCCATGAAGTTGCCCTTGGGTGAGCCTGTGGCAACTGAACGCACCACCATCTTTTTGCCGTCTGCGTCGATCACCCTATCTTGCACCGCCCAGACCAGGTCGGGAATCAGATGCCAGAAGAAACCAATCTGCTTGATCAGTGTGGCTTTGTCCTTGGTTTCCTGGCTGTTGATCGATTGAAAATTGTCAGCCAGAATTTTTTCCAGCACGGCAGCGGATGTGGTTTCTGTGTTGACCGTGAGGGCCTGTGTGTAAAAAGGGACAACGAGGGCTTGCACTTCATTGGGGGACATGATTTTCCTTTCAGGATTGAGACATCAAACTAACCCTGCCAAGTGTCTTCCCCAGCCCTGATTTGTGCGAGGTCAAATCAGGACTTAAGATGGTGAAAATCGGACAAATTGTTGACCATGCCCAACCCCTCTGAAATCACCAACGTAGGATACAAGCCGCCCAGTGATGCGCGTCTGGCGGTGGAGGTCTTGTCGATCCAGGAGCTCAGGAACCGAGCCCCGGCCGCCCACTTTGCAAGCTTGCAGCGGGCCGACTTTTACCGACTTTTCGGGGTGCTTGATGGCCACACCCAGCCCATGGTGGATTTTTCCGATTACCCGGCACAGGCGCGGGACTGGCTGCTGGTTCGCCCGGGTCAGGTGATGCGTTACGATTTTTCGCGCCCATGGACGGGCTGGTTGCTGGTGTTTCGCCCCGATGGTTTGTTTGGCAGCGGGCGAAGCCAGCATGCGGATGAGCTCAACCTGCTACGCCATGTGGAAGACCTGGCCTGCCTGCGCTCACTTGACCGCGAGCAACACGACTGGATGGATCGCAGCTTGCGGCAAATGCAGCAAGATGCTGCTTTGAGCGCAGATGTGTCTTTGCGCAACGAAATGCTGCGCCTGCAACTGGCCAGTACCCTGCTGCGACTGTCGTTATGGCAAGCGCCAGAGGCCGCCACGCTTCAGTCCGGCAGTGCAACTTGGTCGAACTTCAAGCGCTTTGGTCAAAAGTTGGAGAGCGATTTTGCCCATCAGCATCAAGTGCAACACTATGCCAACGTGCTGGGCATGAGCGAAAAAAGCCTGAGCCGCATGTGTGTGAAGGCCGTTGGCATGTCTGCCAAAACCTACATTGGCAAGCGCCTGGTTCTGGAGGCCAAACGCTTGTTGGCCCACACCACCATGGCGGTGCAAACCATCGGCCATGAACTGGGCTTTGACGATGCCACCAATTTCGTCAAGTTCTTCCGCAAAGAGGTCGGAATGACCCCGTTGACTTTTCGTGATCAGTCGCGCAAAGCCGACAAAAACTGTTGGAGTTCGGGTGTCTTGGGGTGATTAAACATCTCGTCAGGCGTACCTGTCTCGTGAATCAAGCCCTGGTGCATGAACACCACGCGGTCACTCACCTTGCGGGCAAAGGCCATTTCGTGCGTGACCAGAATCAGCGTCATGCCCTCATCGGCCAGCATCTCCACCACTTGCAGCACTTCACCGACCAGCTCGGGGTCGAGCGCCGAGGTGATTTCGTCACACAGCAGCACGGTGGGGTCCATCGCCAGTGCGCGGGCAATCGCTACGCGCTGCTGCTGCCCACCCGAGAGCTGATCCGGCATACGGTCAAACAAATGCCCCAGCCCAACCCGATCCAACAAGGCCTGGGCACGGGCTTTGGCCTCGTTCTTGGGGGCTTCCTTGACCAGGGTCGGGGCCAGCATCACATTGCGCCCGGCGCTCAGGTGCGGGAACAGGTTGAAGCTCTGAAAAATCATGCCGACCTGCTGGCGCAGCTCACGCATGGCGTTGGCATCTTTGTGCTGCAAGGCCTGGCCGTCCACGGTCAGCGTGCCGCGCTCGAAGGTTTCCAGGCCATTGATACAGCGCAGCAGCGTGCTCTTGCCGGAGCCGCTCTTGCCGATGATGCAGACCACTTCCTTGCGGCCCACCTGCAAGTCAATGCCCTTGAGCACCTCGGTGGGGCCAAAACTCTTGTGCAGGCCGCGAATGTCAACCAGTGCAAACGGGGGAGTTGAAGATTGAGTCATAGGTCAAGCCAAACGGCGGTTTTCCAGCCGCTGGCTCCACCACGACAGGGGGTAGCACAGGGCAAAGTACAAAAGGCCCACAAAGGTGTAGGCCAGAAACGGTTGGTAGGTGGCGTTGGAGATCATCTGCCCGGCCTTGGTCAGTTCGACAAAGCCGATCACCGAGGCCAACGCCGTGCCCTTGATGATCTGCACCAGAAAGCCCACCGTGGGCGCAATTCCCACCCGCAGGGCTTGGGGCAAGATCACATAGCGCATTTGCTGTGTGAAAGTCAGTGCCAGACTGGTGGAGGCTTCCCATTGGCCTTTGGGAATGGCGTTGACACAACCGCGCCAGATTTCGGTCAGGTAAGCGCTGGCATACAGTGTGAGGCAAATCGCTGCGGCCACCAGTGGTGAGGTGTCCATGCCCAGCAGCGCCAGGCCAAAGTACACCAGAAACAACTGCATCAGTAGCGGTGTGCCCTGGAAGATTTGCACATACCAGGCCACTGCCGTGTCCATTCCACGCAGCTTGGTGAAACGCAGCAACAGCAAGCCCAGCCCGGCCAGCCCGCCGCCGATAAAGGCCATCAATGAGAGGGCCACCGTCCAGCGCAACGCGCCCAGCAAAAAGGTGAAGATGTCCCAGAGAGAAAACTGAACCATGGTGGCCCTTTGTTAACGGCTGGAGAAGATGAAGCGCGGCCCCACCCAGTACAGCAACTGCCGCAACGCAATCGCCAGCAGCAGGTAGATGCCGGTCACGATGATGTAAGACTCAAAGCTGCGGAAGGTGCGGCTGGAGATCAAATTGGCCGCCTGCGACAGTTCTTCCGCCGAAATCTGCCCACACACGGCCGAGCCCAGCATGACGATGATGATCTGGCTCACCAGCGCGGGCCAGATGCGTGCCAGCGCTGGCGGCAGCACCACGCGCGAGAAGGTTTGCCACGGGGTCAGCGCCAGGCTCATGGCGGCTTCCAGCTGGCCCTTGGGCGTGGCCTGCAAGCCAGCGCGGACGATCTCGCACGCATAGGCCCCCAGGTTCAACACCATGGCCAGCACGCTGGCCATTTCCACCGACAGACGCAGCCCCAGCGAGGGCAGGCCAAAGAAGATGAAGAACAGCTGGATGATGAAAGGCGTGTTGCGCACCAGCTCCACATAAGCGCCCACCCCGCGTTTGAGCATTGGGTTGCCATGCAGCCGCGCCCAGGCACAGGCCGTGCCCAGCAGCGAGCCCAACACGGCGGAGAAGGCGGTCAGGGTGACGGTCAAACCCAGCCCACGCAAGAGCATGGGCCACTGTTCCAGCACGGTGACAAAGTTGAATTCAATCATCCCAGATTCCTCAGTTCCGTAGGTCGGGTTAGCTCAGCGTAACCCGACATCACGATCCGGTCTCTGTCGGGTTACGCTCTGCGGGCTAACCCGACCTACGAGGCTTACTCAGGCAACACGCCCGTGCCGCGGCCCAGCCATTTTTGCGAATACTTCTCCAGCGTGCCATCGGCCTTGGCGGCCAGCAGAATTTCGTTCACTTTCTTCATCAGCTCAGTCTCACCTTTGCGCACGCCAATGAAGTTGGGCGAGTCTTTCAGCAGCAGCTTGTATTCGGCCTGCACTTGCGGGTTTTTCTGCACGGCCGCAGCGGCCACCGCAGCGCCAGTGGCCAGCAACTGGGTCTGCTGCGAAATGAAGGCGGCGACCGTGGTGGCATCGTCTTCAAAGCGCTGGATTTTCAGCGTGGGCGGGGCCACTTTTTGCAGCACATCGTCCTGAATCGTGCCACGGGTCACGGCAATGGTTTTGCCAGCCAGATCGTCAAAGCTCTTGATGACCAGCGCCTTGGGTCCAAACACGGCCTGGAAGAACGGCGCGTAGGCCACGGTGAAGTCAATCACCTTCTCGCGCTCGGGGTTCTTGCCCAGGGCCGAGACGATCAGGTCAATCTTCTTGGTTTGCAGGTAGGGAATGCGGTTGGGCGTGCTCACCGGCACAAAGTCGGCCTTCACGCCCAGCTTGTCGGCAATCAGCTGTGCCGTGGCCACGTCCACGCCAGTGAGTTTGAAATCAGGCCCCATGTAGCCATAGGGTGGAAAGTCTGAGGCCACACCCAGCGCGATGGACTTCTTGGCCAGGATCGAGGTGAGCGAATCATCGGCCGCATGGGCCGGTGTGGCCAAAGACAACACAGCGCTGGCAAACACACCAGCCAACGTGGAAAGTAATTTGAATTTCATGGAAGTTTCCTGTTCAAGGTTAGTGGGACACGCGAAGCCTTGCGCAAGATGTGTGCCACCTATGTGCCACCTAAATGGGCTGGCATTGCCCTTGCAAACAGATGCATGACAATATGGAAATATTGTTTCTTGTATACAAATTTATGAAAATACTGTTTCTTGTTGGTGCAAATGCCCTGTTTTGGGGATGCTGGCACCAAAACCATTCAGCCGCACTGCCATGACCCAGACCCTTACCCTGCGCGAGCGCATCCAGGCCAAGTACGAGTCACTGTCCCTGGTGGAGCGCAAACTGGCTGACGTGGTGCTGGTGCATGAAAAAGATGCGCTCACCTACAGTGCCACCGATCTGGCAGCGCTGGCGGGTGTCTCCAAAGCGAGCACGGCGCGTTTTTTCAAGCGCCTGGGTTTTGCCGGTTTTCAGGCCTTTCGTCAGCACCTGCGCGACGGTGTTGCCCAGCCCTCGCCGCTGTCCCGCGTGGAACAGCAGGGCCCGCACAGCAGTGCGCTGCAGCAGCACATCACCCAAGATGCCCTGCAGTTGCAAACTCTGGCGGATGCCGTGTCCGACCAGAGCGTGCAGCAGGCGGCCAAGCTGCTGGCAGGCGCGCGCCGGGTCTGGGTGGTGGGCTACCGCAACGGCTACATGGCCGCGTTTTATGCCCAGGCGCTGCTGTCGCAATTGCGCACCGAGGTTCACTTGCTCAACCAGGGTGCAGGTGAAGATGCCGAGTTGCTGGCCGAAATCCAAAGTGGCGACGTGCTGTTGGCCATGGACTTTCGCCGTCGCACCCGCCGCTTGAGCCAGGTGGTGGAGATTGCCTGCGATGCCGGTGCCGCGCTGGTGCTGGTCAGTGATGCGCGCGTTTCGACGTTGGCGACGCGTGCCCAGGCCCTGTTCATCTGCCTGCCGCAGGATGCGTCAATTTTTGACTCCTATGTGGGGGCCATCAGCCTGATCAACTACCTGGCCACCGCCACGCTGGCCCATTTGCCCAAAAAAGCCCGAGCCCGCATGGCCTCCATCGAACACGTCCATGCGCAACTGGACGATTTGGAACCTTCTCTTTAAACCTAAGCAACCCCATGACACCACACACCTTCACCCTGCTACCCAACACCCGCTTTCAACCCACTGAGGCCTACGGCGAACATCGCAGCACCCTGCTCAGTGCCACCGCCCTGGCGCAAGCCAAAACCGTGATCAGCACCTGGCCCGGCTATGCCGTTACGCGCTTGTGCTCGCTGCCTGCGCTGGCCCACACGGCAGGCGTCGCCAGCATCCACTACAAAGACGAGGGCTCGCGTTTTGGCCTGGGCAGCTTCAAAGGCCTGGGCGGGGCCTATGCCGTGGCCCGCCTGCTGTGCCGCGAGCTGGGCCAGCGCCTGGGTCGCACGGTGAGTCACACCGAGCTGCAAACCGACCCGGCACTGCGTCAGGCCTGCGCCGACATCACCGTCACCTGCGCCACCGATGGCAACCATGGCCGCTCGGTCGCCTGGGGTGCGCAAATGCTGGGCTGCCGCTGCGTCATCTACATCCACGCCACCGTGAGCGAGGGGCGCAAGGACGCGATTGCCCGGTACAGCGCACAGGTGGTGCGCACCAGCGGCAACTACGACGAGTCGGTGCAGCAGGCCGACCGTGATGCCAAGGCGAACGGCTGGTTTGTCATCTCCGACACCTCCTACCCCGGCTACATGGACGTGCCGCGTGACGTGATGCAGGGCTACCAGCTCATGGTGCATGAGGCCGTGCGTGCTCTGCCACAGTGGCCCACGCACGTGTTTGTGCAAGCCGGTGTGGGCGGTTTTGCGGCGGCAGTGTGCGCCTATTTCTGGGAACGCAGCGCCGAGCAGCGCCCGGTGTTTGTGGTGGTGGAGCCCGAGCAGGCCGACTGCCTGCTGCAAAGCGCCCGCGCCGGTGAAGTGGTCGCCGTCAAGGGTGAGCTGGACACCTTGATGGCCGGCCTGGCCTGTGGCGAAGTCTCGCTGCTGGCCTGGGACATTCTGGCCAGCGGGGCCAATGCCTTCTGCAGCATCCCCGATGCCGCCGCCGTCGATGTCATGCGCCTGCTGGCCAGCCCGCAAGGCGGTGACCCGGTGATCGTTGCCGGTGAATCGGCAGTGGCGGGTCTGGCTGCGGCCTTGCTCACAGCCCAAGATCCTGCTGCCCGTGCGGCCTTGAATCTGGGGCCAGACAGCCGTGTCTTGTTGTTTGGCAGCGAAGGCGACACCGACCCCGCGCTGTACCAGCAACTGGTGGGCCGCAGCGCCGCCCAGGTGCGCGAGGACGCAGCAGTATGACTGTTCCACAGATCAACGGCCCACGCCTGCTGACCAGCCTGCACGTCTTGGGTCAGATCGGCGCGTTGCCTGGTGGCGGTGTCAACCGCCTGGCCCTGACCGATGCCGACCGCCAGGGCCGCGACTGGACGATGGCCCGCATGCGTGAACTCGGCATGCGAGTGAAGGTGGATGCCATTGGCAACATCGTTGGCACCTTCCCCGGCAGCGAGGAGCTGCCCCCGGTGATGATGGGCTCTCACATCGACACGGTGCGCACCGGCGGCCTGTACGACGGCAACTACGGCGTGTTGTCTGGCCTGGAGGTGATTGCCACGCTGCGCGAGGCGGGCATCCAGCCGCGCCGCCCGCTGGCTGTGGCCGTGTTCACCAACGAAGAAGGTGCACGCTTTCAGCCCGACATGATGGGCAGCCTGGTCTATGTGGGTGGCCTGGCGCTACACGACGCACTGACCACCTGCGATGCCGACGGCGTAACCGTACAGGCCGAGCTGCAACGCATCGGCTACCAAGGCTCCGCTCCCGTGGGCGCACCGCTGGTGGACAGCTATGTCGAGCTGCACATCGAGCAAGGCCCGGTGCTGGAGCAAATGGGGCTGCAAATCGGCGTGGTCGAGGGCGTGCAAGGCATCTCTTGGACGGAGTTCAGCGTAGAAGGCCAATCCAACCACGCCGGAACCACCCCCATGGCGCTGCGCCATGATGCCGCGCTGGTAGCCGCACAGGTGACAGTGTTTGTGCGTGAGCTCAGCCAACGTCTGGGTGGCCGCCAACTGGCTACCGTCGGCGCGGTGCGGCTCAGCCCAAACCTGGTCAACGTCATCGCGCAACAAGCCGTGTTCACCGTTGACCTGCGTAACACCAACAGCGCCGCGCTGGCGCAGGCCGAAAGCGAGTTACACACCTACGCCCAGCATGCCGCGCAGGCTGAAGGCGTGCACATCAGCCACCGCACGCTGGCCCGCTTTGAGCCGGTGGCCTTTGACCCCGAGGTGGTGAACCTGGTGGAGCAGCAAACCCAAGCCCTGGGCGCAAGCTACCAGCGTATGCCCAGCGGGGCCGGGCACGATGCCCAAATGCTGGCCCGCATCTGCCCCAGCGCCATGATCTTTGTGCCCAGCGTGGGTGGCCTGAGCCACAACGTGCGCGAACACACCGAGCCTGCTGACCTGCAACGCGGCGCACAAGTGCTGCTGCAAGTGGTGCTGGCGCTGGCCAACCGATCTTTCTAAGTATTCCTAGACTTGTCATGCCGGACCTGATCCGGCATCCAGTGCATCCCAAATTCAACTTCTACCCATCACCTTCTATGCCACGCTACCTCAACGTCGCCCTCGGCCAACTCGGCCCCATCCAACGCACCGACACCCGCACCCAGGTGGTGGAGCGCCTGTGTGAACTGATGCGCCAGGCCCATGCCGTGGGCACACAACTCATCGTCTTCCCCGAGCTGGCACTCACCACCTTCTTCCCGCGCTGGTACATCGAGGATGAAGCTGAAATCAACAGCTTCTTCGAGCGCAGCATGCCCAACGCCGCCACGCAGCCGCTGTTCGACTTGTGCAAAGAATTAGGCGTGGGTTTCTACCTGGGCTACGCCGAGCTGGCGCAAGAAGCCACGGGCGAGGTGCGCTACAACACCTCCATCCTGGTGGACGGCAACGGCCAGATCGTCGCCAAATACCGCAAGGTGCACCTGCCCGGCCACAAAGAACACGAACCCTGGCGGCGCTTTCAGCACCTGGAAAAACGCTACTTCACCCCCGGCACAGGCTGGGAGGTGACGCAAGCCTTCGGCGGCATCCTGGGCATGGCCATCTGCAACGACCGCCGCTGGGCCGAGACCTACCGCGTGATGGGCCTGCAAGGCGTAGAGATGGTGCTGATCGGCTACAACACCCCGGTGCACAACGCCCCCGCGCCGCAGCACGACGACCTGTCCTTGTTCCACAACCAGCTCTCCATGCAAGCCGGTGCCTACCAGAACGGCACCTGGGTGGTGGGTGTCGCCAAGGCTGGGGTCGAGGAGGGTGTGGACAGCATCGGCGGCAGCTGCATCGTGGCCCCCTCTGGCGAGGTGGTGGCGCGTTGCCTGACCAAGGGTGACGAGATGGCGATTGCGCGTTGTGATCTGGATTTTTGCGCGGTCTACAAGCGCACCACGTTCAACTTCGATTTGCACCGGCAGCCGCAGGCTTATGGGCTGATCACGCAGCGCAAGGGGGAGACGCTGGGGGCGGATGGGATGCCTTTGGTTGCTTTGCCTGGGGGTTGAGGGTGCTATTGATTGTGTAGCTGCTTGTTCATATTTATTCTTGGGCTATAGAGGGAATTTCTGCGCAGATTAAACTTCAATTCTCGCCGCCAACACTATGCAACCAATAGCAATTCATCTTTGACTTATGGTGCTGCTTGTACTTCTGCCTCCGGTGCTGCCGTGACTCTCGACACCAAATAGGCAAACTCTAGCGCCTCAAACTGTTTGATGAAAGGGAACGAAGTGACAGAACTTAACTTAATAACGAGCAACTCGAATATGAGTGGAAATGGCGGGGATGGCGAAATCGTCAATGAGCCACGCAAAACGCCTCTATCAAAGTGGCCCATGCCCTGGCGCGATTGGTTTTGCACTCTTGCGGAAATTCCATGGGCAAGTCTGGGTGTGATAGCAGCCTTACTGGGCACGTTCATTTTGCACGTCTATGTGAAACCGTTTTTTCCTTTGGTGGGAGACTGGGGTGCGCTCCTGACCTTTGGTGTAGCAACGACGTTGGCAATGTTGGTTGTCATGGTTGCGTTTACCGCAGTTTTCTTTGGCCCAGCCGGCTTAGTCGCTTGGTTTGAACGAACCAAAGACTCGACTATCAAGTACACAGTGCCATGGTGGAAGCTGTTCATTGTTCAACTATGGGTGGTGGCTTTTGCTGCGACATTGAGCACCTGGAAAATGGCTTTCCACTTTGAATCTGTAGCTGAGTTCGTTATGTTTTGGGTCGGATTTGTCTTTCTTGTGGGGGCTGTGTGTGTCACGCTTTACGACATCCTCATCTGTATAAAAAGTGGTGATGCACGCACCATAGAAAAAGTTAGTGATACATGCTTAAAACAAAAAATTGGCGATGCACGTTTCACGCTATTCATCGTTTATTTTTCATCGGGCGCGTTTATTGCCATAGGCATTCAGGTATATCTAGGTTTGGCAGGTAGCATCCCGCAGCTGAGTGGCTGGGAGGGTGTAATTACTTTGGTTTTCGTACTGTTATTTGCAGGATTGAATGTGATCTTGAATAAAGTCCGGCGATTAATGGGCCAGTTAACTTTGGTGATGGCATTCCTGATTTTGTTTTTCCTTGTCGTGCCCGTACTGACAAACGACAAAGTCAACATATCAAAAGGTGTTGCCCAAACCCTCGGGTTTCGGTCTACTGGTCCCAAAGTCTTTGTTGTCAGTCATGACAACTGCCAGGAGATTGAGCGTCGATGGCTCCATTTGGTCGAGGTGGCTAAGAAGAATGTCAATCAATCCAACAATAACGGCCAGTCCGTAGCAACAATCCAAGGAAAAGCAGCAGACTCACCCGTTGTGGTTTCATCGCAAACAGCCCCTGCTTTTATCTGCCAAAACGTGCCTTTCATATCCACGATAAAAACACAAGTTGCATGGGGCGTTGGTAGTCGTTGGATTTTGGAATTTGACTCCGGTGTTGAAAACCAGACTGAGCCAATATTTTTGCCGTTGCCTTTGACGGACATTCTTGGCCAAGAAGCGATACAAGATATGCGCAAGAAGGCAGCAAAACAGTAGCAAATTAGCATGTTGCTTGTATCCTCCCTTCTCGCACACCAACAAGCGCAACGGCCTGGCTTGCGGCATCGAGCAGGTCAGCGTGCAAGGTCGGTGTCTTTCGCGCCACAGCGCAGGGGATGAATAATGGTGCTATTGATTGTGTAGCTGCTTGCGCAGTATTTACGGTTTATGGCGGATGTTTTTTTTCTGAATATTTGCCTTGACGGCGTTCAACTGAGAGTGCCTGATCCAGCGCGGTAGCAGACAATGTGTACGCCAATATTCACCAATGTGCAGCACCGCACCAAGAGGTCAACCCCATGGAAACGACGAAAGTAGGCATCAAGGAATTCCGCGCCGGTATGACGGACTACATCGCCTCCAATACGCCGGTGGCTGTGACGCGCCATGGCCATACGGTCGGCTACTTCATCCCGACGCACGGGCATGCAGACGCTGACATCGCGGCGTTGAAGAAGGCCAGTAAAACCCTGGATCAGTTGCTGGCTGCCCAGGGAGTCGACGTTGAAGAGGTGGTTGCCGAATTCAAAGCAGCCCGCAAAAAGCCAAAAGCCGCAGTGGCTTGAGTCGAAAGGTTACCAAGCGCATTGCCATGCGCGATGCTGATGACTGGCCGATTCTGGCCTGTGCGATGGCGATGGGCTGTCCGGTATGGACAGAAGATACCGATTTCTTTGGAGCCGGCATTGCGACATGGACAACTGACCGTGTGGCTTTGTATTTGGTGGATTGATAGAGCGTTGCGCCTCAAAGACGCTTGATGGTTGGCCAGAGTTTGCTACTTATTACATAGCTTGTTGCGCTTGATTTATATGGGCTACAGGCACATTTTATTCAACACTCTATTTTTTGTGCCTCACACCCCGCCCCTCCAGCATCAGCCGTGTCTTCTCAAGCTCTTGCTGCAGCACCTCAGCATCCGGCAGCACCGTCTTGTAGTTCGCGGCCATGATCTTGTTGGGTAGCCCGTCCAGCGCGAAGCGTGCCAGGGCATGCCCTTTCATGGCAGGGGGAAGGCTTGTGTGAGTTCGGCAAGCGTCAATTTCCCAGACACTGTCTCGGAAATAACGTTCATCGGATACGCCAAGAAAAATCGGCGCATGTTCTCCAGGTTGTCCAGGCTAAACCCCCGCCCAAATTGCCCCGCCCAAGTCCAGCGACAAGCGCTCCATCAACTGCTCGCCATACCCCGCGCGACGTTTGCCTTTCTGCTCGGCCCGCACGATGCAACGACCAATCACCCAATAGCTGGCCGTCATCAGCGCATTGACGTTGCGCGCGGCGGCCTGTCTTGCGGCGTTGAGCAGTTCAACAATGCCGCTGCAAACCAAATCGCAAATTCGGTTAAATTCTGACTATTCAGATCAGAATTGGAGTCAAACATGCAAACATGGCAAATGCAGAACGCAAAGGCGCGGTTTTCTGATGTGGTCCGGCGGGCCAAGCTGGATGGCCCGCAAGACATCACCGTGCATGGCAAATCGGTGGCGGTGGTAGTGTCGCGCGAGCTGTTCGACAAGCTCAGTGGCAACACGCAATCGCTGGTGCAATTCATGCAGCAATCGCCCCTGTGCGGCATGGATGAAGTGGTGTTTGAGCGCGACCCGAGTCTGGTGCGCGAGGTCAACCTGTGAGCTATTTGATTGATACCAACGTGCTCTCGGAACTGCGCCGCAAGCAGCCCGATGCACAGGTCGTCCGCTGGTTTTCGGGTCGCCCGGCGCAGTCGCTGTTTTTGAGTGTGTTGACCCTGGGTGAAATCCGCAAGGGCATTGAGCGCCTGGATGGCACAGCCACTAACGCGGCCAGGCTGCAAAGCCTGAACGACTGGCTTGAGCAAGAGTTGCCGACCTTTTTTCTGGGCCGCGTGCTCAGTGTGGATGCGGCCGTTGCCGACCAGTGGGGGCACTTGCAAGCTCTGACTGTGCGCCCCTTGCCCGCCATCGACAGTTTGCTGGCGGCCACCGCCTTGCAACACCATTTGAGTCTGGTCACCCGCAACGTCAAGGATTTCGCTGGTCTGGGCGTTGAGGTCATCAATCCGTGGGAGTTTGATGCGTCGGCTTGATAATGCTATTGATTGTGTAGCTTCTTGCGCATGATTTACCTGGGCGCACTCAAATCCAAGTGCAACACTGACATAGTTTATTGGATTGACTCTGGAGCCA
>VIKI01000256.1 GCA_008080595.1 Comamonadaceae bacterium | reverse complement strand
CTGGTGGGTTTGGCCACCGATGCGGAGTGCCCAATGGCCCCGTTTGTTTATGCCAAATTTGAATACACCAGGGCAACACCATGAGTGTGAAATTTTGCTGCCTGGCGAAACATTTCTCTGAGGCCAGTCCGGCTCAGCCCACGCTGATCTGTTGTACACCGCGTTTGGCATCTGTACCCAGCCTGGTCAGGAATGCCCAGGTGGTGCTGGCTGGCGAGTCCGAGGCCGCTGCAACCAGTTTGCTCCATGCGGGAGCCAAAAAAGTCTTCCTGGGTGAGACCGCCTTGTTTGACAGCAGTGTGGTGACACGCCTGGTACACACCTTTGGCAGTGAGCGCATTGGCTTGCATGTGCCGGTACAACGCCAGTCGGTCAGTTGGTCGTTTGAGACCGAATCCAATGAAGACTTCAATGTGGTGACCCCCTCATTGTGCGAGCCGGTGTGGGAAGTACTCAAGGCCAACGGCGAAGCTTCTGGCGTGCGTGCCGCCAACTGGGTCAACGCCATGCTGCACCATGGTGTGAGCACGATTCTGCTGCGTGCCGACATGGCCGACGATGCGGATTTGAATTTATGCGCCGGGCTGGTAGAAACCGTGGGCGACAAGCTTTGGGTGGCCCCCCTGACGGACTCCCCCCCGGTACTGGCGGACTGGATCGAATTTGGACAAGTCAGCCAATTGGCCTTGCCTGCCGCGCTGTATCACCACCGCCATGCGCTGGTCAAACGCGCTGCGCTCACCGGTCAAAACCTGACAACAGCATGAAAACCGTGACCCTTCTTTGGCGAACTCTGGCCGTGGTAGCCACTGCGGCCTGGGCTCTGGCGGCACATGCTGGAGCCGCACTGCGCGATGAGCTTGAGCTGATCGAATCGCTGAAACACGCACCACCTTGCTGCGTGATTGATGCCCGAAGCGCCAAGCAGCGCCAGCAACATGTGCTGACGGATGCTCTGGCCTACCGCCCAGGCCTGAGCATTGTGCCCACCGCCTCGGTGATCGTGGTGGGGGACGACAACTCAGGCGCTTTGAGCGTGGCCGAAGCTTTGGCCAAACAACACCCTGGCAAAACCATCTACGCTGTGCGCGGAGGCGTGACGGCATGGGAATTTGTGCGCAAGGCGCTGGACAAAGTGACCGCATCAAGTGAAGTGGGTGCACCACCGATCGGCGGGAGTTTTGTCATTCCCAAAAACACCTGTGAGTCTGGGGAAACACTGCAAATCTTGAGCAGCAAACCCAAAACCAAGCCTTGAACCACCTGCCACATGCCTGAATTTCGCGCCAGCCACTGCACCCGTTACCGCTTCCGCTACAGCGAATGCCGCCGCTGCACAGAGGCCTGCCCACACGAGGCCATCACCTTGTCAGACACCGGGGCGGCACTGGTGGCCGAGCGCTGCCAAAACTGCGCCTTGTGCATCAGTGCCTGCCACACCCAGGCCTGGAGCAGTGAGGCGTTCAAACCCATCGACATCCTGCGCGAGGCCATCAAAAAACCCAGCTTCAGCCTGGCTTGCGAACCCTCTGGCTGCCAGGCTGATGCACACATTCCTTGCCTGGGCGCTATCGATGCAGTCTGGCTGAGCTACATGGCCAAACGCCGCTTGCCCGTCACCTTACATGGCAGCGGGCATTGTGGGCAGTGTGCCCATGGCAAAACCGGGGCCGAGCAACTTCGGCTCAACCTGGAGGCAATGAATTGCTTGCTGGCGGCGCAAAAGATGGGTGAGGATAGCGACACGCCCGAAGCAGACTGGGTGATGCCCGTACTGGCCGAAGATACCCGAAGCACCCCGACCCAACGCTCAAGCCAGGTCAACAGTGCCAAGGTCAACGCCAAACGCAGCCTGTTTGGCCGACTGTTTCGCGGAAAAATTGAAGCGGATGCAGAAAACAACCCCAAAAAACAGCCCGCGCTTGTGCCCGCCCAAGCCATTCGCGCCGGGGCCTACATGGTGTCTGAGCCGCGTGAACTGCTGCAAATTGTCTGCAAGCAAAAAACGGATCGCCCTTTCACCGTGGCATGGCATGAACGCTTGCCACTGATGCAGCTCAGCCTACAAGCGGGCTGCACCCTGTGTGAGGCGTGTTTTCGGGTTTGCCCAACCGGGGCGATTCAGATTGAGCAAAACCCGCACGACTGGGCCTTGACATTCCAGACCGACCGCTGTGTGGCCTGTGAAGTGTGCCTGGAGGTGTGCCAACCCCGTGTGCTGGATGCCCAAGCCACCTGGGATGCACGACCGGGCCAGCCCGCCATCACCCTGATCAAACAAGCCATGCAACGCTGCGCACGGTGTGACCGGCATTTTGTATCGCCCCAACCTGAAAAAACTTGCCCGATTTGCAGCGATGATGAAGAGGCTTTTGATGCCATCTTCGGACCCAATTGATCACTCACCACAGGAGACTGCCAACATGCAATGGGAATTTACAGCCGAGGACGTGGTCAAGGCACGCTCGGAATATGGCCTGCTCGACTTTCGCCGAGATTTGGGCGAAGAGCTGCGCAGCAATCTTGGCCCCATGGATGAAGCGCAACAACTGCGCAGTTTCAACCTGGTGTACGACATGTGTTACGCCCTGGCCACCGACAAAAAGTTTGACGATTTTCTGAGTGGCTACGCCTTTGACCCACCCACCTGCCAATTTTTGACCGAACTCAAACCCCACATGGAAGACAACGTGATGATGCTCGGGGCCATTCTGCAACGCCTGATCATGGATCGGGTGGAAGCCCAGATGCCTTTGGCGCACGCCATTGAGGAAGTGGCGCAGTGGCATGCCAGCGTGGTGTCAGGCCAGATCACCCGCGCCACCGAAAGCTCACCGGCATGAACCAGGCAGAAGGCATCGAGTTTGCCAGCACGCTGATTCACACCCGCCAGCACGTTGCACCGCGCCGATTGATTGAGCCTGGCCCCACAGAGCGCCAGTTGCAAGACATTTTGGCCGCTGCCTCAGCCGCGCCCGATCATGGCCAACTGCAGCCTTGGCGTTTTGTGGTGGTGCCCAGTGACAAGCGTGAATTACTCGCCGACGTGTTTGGCCTGGCCCTGAAAGACCGTGACCCGGATGCCAGCCCCGAGCACATTGCCAATGCCCGAGAAAAAGCCTACCGATCCCCTTTTCTGATGCTGGCCATTGCCAAACTCACGGGCAGTACCCCAGAGCGTGATGCGAAGCGGGTTGAAGCGGGTGAACTGGCGGTCACGGATGCCGAGCGGCAGGTGTCGCTGGGTTGCGCCATTCAAAACATGTTGCTGACGGCGCATGCCATGGGCTATGGCTCAGGCTTGACCAGTGGCCAGGCCATGGCATCACCCAGATTACGCGCCTTGTTTGGCCTGGTTGAGCATGAAATCGCTGTGTGCTGCATCAACTTGGGCACGGTCACCCACAGCAAACCAGCCCGCCTTCGGCCAGAGGTGTCAGCCTATGTGAGCGTGATGCAGGGCTGAACGAATTCGACTCGGGCTCGGCCATCTGGGCTGGGGCATGCCTGCCGGATATTTCTCCTTAAGCATCCTAAAATTCAAAATAAATACCCTTAAATCCCTTTTGACACTTGCGCATACAGCTATTATTTGAATAGCATACTGAATCACCCCACAGTGCCGAGTGACGATCCTGCCCAAACTCTCTTCGCCCTGTAATGGCCTGTAATCGCTTTCGCCCTGTA
>VIKI01000016.1 GCA_008080595.1 Comamonadaceae bacterium | reverse complement strand
ATCAAGTCATTGCCTGGCGTGATGACCATTCGTGGTTGCGCCTACGCTGGCTCCAAAGGCGTGGTGTGGGGCCCGATCAAAGACATGGTGCACATCAGCCATGGTCCAGTAGGTTGTGGCCAGTATTCCTGGGCCAATCGCCGCAACTACTACATCGGCACCACCGGCATCGACACCTTTGTCACGATGCAGTTCACCTCTGACTTTCAAGAGAAAGACATTGTCTTCGGTGGTGACAAAAAACTTGACAAAATCATTGACGAGATTCAGGAATTGTTCCCGCTGAACAAGGGTATCTCGATCCAGTCCGAATGCCCGATTGGTCTGATCGGCGACGACATCGAAGCGGTGTCCAAGAAAAAGACCAAAGAGCTGGGCGGCCACACCATTGTGCCGGTGCGCTGCGAAGGTTTCCGTGGTGTCAGCCAGTCACTCGGCCACCATTTGGCCAACGATGCGATTCGCGACTGGGTGCTGGACAAAACCGACTCCAGCAAGAACCCCACCTTTGTGTCTACCCCCTATGACGTGGCCATCATTGGTGACTACAACATCGGTGGTGATGCCTGGTCAAGCCGCATCTTGCTCGAGGAAATGGGCCTGCGGGTGATTTCACAATGGTCTGGCGACGGCACGCTGGCTGAGATGGAAAACACCCCCAAAGCCAAGCTCAATGTGCTGCACTGCTACCGTTCCATGAACTACATCAGCCGCCACATGGAAGAGAAGTTTGGTATTCCATGGGTCGAGTACAACTTCTTTGGCCCCACCATGATCGAGAAGAGCCTGCGCGAGATCGCCAGCCACTTTGACGACACCATCAAGGCCAAGGCGGAAGAAGTCATTGCCAAATACAAGCCGCTGATGCAAGCCGTCATCGACAAGTACAAACCACGTCTGCAAGGCAAGACCGTCATGCTGTACATCGGCGGCCTGCGCCCCCGTCACGTGATTGGTGCTTATGAAGATTTGGGCATGATCGTGGTCGGTACTGGCTATGAGTTTGGCCACAACGACGACTACCAGCGCACCACCCACTACATCAAGGATGCCACCCTGATTTATGACGACGTGACCGGCTACGAGTTTGAACACTTTGTTGATTCGGTCAAGCCTGATCTGGTTGGCTCAGGCATCAAGGAAAAGTACGTATTCCAGAAGATGGGCGTGCCGTTCCGCCAGATGCACAGCTGGGATTATTCCGGCCCCTACCACGGTTATGACGGCTTTGCCATCTTTGCCCGTGATATGGACATGGCGATTTCCAGCCCGATCTGGGGCCTGACCAAGGCTCCCTGGAAAAAAGCCGCCTGAGAAACCCCTTGGTCGGTGTGTGCCGGCCAGTTTTATTGTGTAACGAAGTGAGCGCCTGAGGGTGCTCACATCACCCACCCACTTTTGGAGCCCGTCATGCCTCAATCAGCCGACAAAGTCATCGATCATGAAATGCTGTTCCGTGAGCCTGAATACCAGGACATGCTGAGCAATAAAAAACAATTTGAAATGAAACATTCTGACGAGAAGATCACTTCTATCGTCGAATGGACCAAGACCGAAGACTACAAACAAAAGAACTTTGCCCGTGATTCACTCACAGTGAACCCGGCCAAAGCCTGTCAACCCCTGGGTGCGGTGTTTGCCGCCAATGGCTTTGCCAAAACACTGAGTTTTGTGCACGGCAGCCAGGGCTGCGTGGCTTACTACCGTGCCCACTTTTCTCGTCACTTCAAGGAACCCACCTCCTGCGTCAGCTCGTCCATGACGGAAGATGCTGCGGTGTTTGGTGGCCTGAACAACATGGTCGATGGCCTGTCCAACGCCTACAGCCTGTACAAACCCGACATGATTGCCGTGTCCACCACCTGCATGGCCGAGGTGATTGGTGACGACGTGGATGCCTTCATCAAGACCAGCAAGCAAAAGGGCAGCATTCCTGAAGAGTTTGACGTGCCGTTTGCCCACACACCCGCTTTCGTCGGCAGCCACATCACCGGCTACGACAATGCGCTGATGGGTGTGCTGCGCCACTTCTGGGACGGCAAGGCCAAGACCACCGAACCGCTGGTGCGTGTGCCTAACGACAGCATCAACTTCATTGGCGGCTTTGACGGCTTTGTGGTGGGCAACATGCGCGAAATTCGCCGCATCTTTGATTTGTTTGGGGTTCAGGTCAACATCATTTGTGACCCGTCTGAGAGCTGGAACACACCGACGGACGGCGAGTTCCGCATGTACGCCGGCGGCACCACCAAAGAAGAAGTTGTGGCCGCATTACACGCCAAAGCCACCATCATCTTCCAGGAATTCAGCTGTGAGAAGACCGCCAAGTTCATCGCCGAGCACGGCCAGGAAGTGGTGACCATGAATGCGCCGATGGGCGTGGCCGGTACCGACAAGTTCCTGATGGAAATCTCTCGCCTGACCGGCAAGCCGATTCCCGCCGCACTGGAGAAAGAACGCGGTGAACTGGTCGATGCCATGACCGACAGCCAGGCCCATTTGCATGGCAAGCGTTATGCCCTGTATGGTGACCCTGATCAGATGTTGGGTTACTCCGCCTTCCTGATGGAATTGGGGGCAGAGCCCACCCACATCGTGTCCACCAATGGTGGCAAAGAGTGGGAAGTGAAGGTGCAGGCGTTGCTTGACTCCACTCCTTACGGCAAAGGCTGCAAGGTCTACCCCAAACGTGATCTGTGGCACTTGCGCTCGCTGCTGTTTACCGAGCCGGTGGACTTCATCATCGGCAATACCTACGGCAAGTTCCTGGAACGCGACACCAAAACACCGCTGGTGCGTCTGGTGTTCCCGATCCATGACCGCCACCACTACCACCGTTACGCTACCTGGGGTTACAGCGGATCGATGCGGGTGCTGGTGATGTTGTTGGATGAGTTCTTTGAAGCGCTCGATGCCAACACCATGGAAATCGGAAAAACAGATTACAGCTACGACATCGTTCGTTGATGTTTTTGTATCACCCCCCCTTTTTTATTCGAGTCCATCATGGCCAATGTTACTTTTAGCTCACCCCGCATGAAGAAAGACGTGACGGTGTATGCCATTGCTGGCGATACCAAAACCTTGCTCGCTGTGGCCAAGGCCAACAATGTCCCACTGGAGTCTGAATGCGAAAACGGTGAATGCGGCTCTTGCCAGGTGCAGGTGTCCGTACTCTCGGGTCACACACCTATTGGTGTTGCGCTGACCGAAAAAGAAAAATTGGTATTGAAGTTGGCTGGCAAGATCACTGCCCAGCAAATCGAAGATGCCGAAACCAAAGATCTGCCACCACCATGGCGCCTCGCCTGCCAGATGGTGGTGCGTGATGAAGATATTTTGGTGAAGTTCTAAACCAGAACTTGATCTACCCCCCCACTGGGAGCATGCCGTGATCTATGTGCTGGAACTTCCTGAAGGCAACGCGCCTCGTGCCTGGTTCGCCTATGACGATGAGGACTTTTCGCGCAAGGTGGCGGAAAATGATCCCCTGGAGTCCTGGGAAATCCATGACGATGTGACAGCACTGGGCTTGCTCAATGATCTGGGTCACCCGGTGGCAGATGCCACGGCCCGCGAACGCTTTCCGGCCATCTGTGCATTGGGTGATGAGCATGGTTGGCAAACACCGCTGTACCGTGCTGATTACTTGCTGGGTCGCGGCGTGTTCCGTACCGCACCGGTGGATGACCGCGAGGCCTTTGCCGCAGCCTTGGCGGCACGCGCTGGCGATTGCTGCATTTATTGGAATGAAGCAGAAGCCGTTGCGGCTTTCGAGGGTGGTGACCCACGTATTGCGGACAAAGCCCATTGGCGTGCCAGGCATGCTCTTTATGAGCAGTTGGTGGCACTTGAAGTGCTGTCAGACGACTGCTGAATCTTTTCTTGCCCCGCTCCGGTCTGTGCTACATCCTGAGTTTTAACGGATGGGTAGCCTTCGGCATTTGTACATTGCCGCTCAGAAGTGTCGCGAGTATTATGCTGCTCAGCAACGCTTTGATTAACGGGCCATGACCGGGATGCCACGTTGTCTGACGTGCTTCTTGAGTTCGATCTTTTCCCTTTGAAATCCCGGTCTTCACCCTTTAAGTCTGGATTTCAGTCATGAACAACTCTAATGAATTGACCTGCATACGCGGTCAAAACGGGCGGCGTTTGGGTAAAACTTGGCTCAGGTCAGGTTTTTTTGTCATGGTCGTGGGCTTGGCCTCAGTTTGGGCACAGGCGCAAACGGTTGCACCGGCCTCTTTGTCTTTGGCCGACATGAAGCAAAAGGTGGCGGCTGCGGGCATGCATGGGCAGCCTTGGGATGGCCCCCAATCAGGGCCAGCCGGTGCGCAGGGAAAGACGGTGGCCATCATCAGCGATGACTTGCGCAACGGTGGCATTCTTGGTGTGGCACAGGGCATACAGGAAGCCGCCGGAGTACTCAAATGGGGAGTCAAGGTATTTGATGCCGCAGGCACTCCGGCCGGTCGGCAAAAAGCCAGCGCAAATGCTTTGGCTTCCAAGCCCGACGGTCTGATTCTTGTAGGTGCCGATGCCCAGGCCATGCAGCCTCTGCTGGCCCCTTTTGCCAAGCAGGGTGTACCCATTGTGGGCTGGCATGTCAGCGCGATGGCCGGGCCGGTGGCCAACAGCCCGGTGGCCATGAATGTGTCAACCCATCCGCTGGATGTGGCACGTGTTACTGCCATGGCCGCCGTGACTTCGGCCCAAGGGGCGGCTGGTGTGGTGATTTTTACCGATTCCAACTTTGAGATCGCCATGGCCAAAGCCAATGCCATGGCCGACGTGATTCGCGCCTGCAAGGCCTGCAAACTGCTGGAAATTCGGGACGTGGCCATTTCCCGCAATGCCGAGCTGATGCCTGCGGTGACCCGCGAACTGCTGGCTCACCACGGTGCGCAATGGACACATGCACTGGCCATCAATGACATCTATTTTGACTTTGCCGTGCCCGAGCTTATCAAGGCAGGGCCAGCCGGGCGCAAGATCAGTCTGCTGTCGGCGGGGGATGGCAGTGCTGCGGCGTTCATGCGAATTCAGGCCAAAACATTTCAGAACGGTACGGTGGCGGAACCCCTCAATCTGCATGGCTGGCAACTGGTGGACGAGCTCAATCGCTTGCTGATGCGTCAGCCGGTGAGTGGCTATGTGCCTGCGGTTCATTTGGTCACTTCAGACAATATTGCCTTTGACGGCGGGCCGCGTCTTCAGTATGACCCCGACAATGGCTACCGTGACAATTACCGTCGTATCTGGAAACGTTGAACATAACGAAATCAAACGCTGATGCATTCCAAGTCGTTGCCTCGCTCGCTGCTGCCCAAATCCCTACGCCGACAATTCTTTTATGCTTTGTCTGCTTTGGCCTTGTTGGCTGTTGCGGGCGGGTTGATGGCTCTCTACGCTTTGCGCATGGCGGTAGACAGCTCGCAGCAATTGGCCGGTGCGCGACTGGTTCACATGCAAGATTCCCAAGAGTTGCTGCAGCGAACCTTGTTGATTGAGCGCGAGACGTACCGGATGCTGGATGGATCCTCGCTGGAGGTCATGCGTGGTGGGTATGGCGACATCATTGAACGTCTAGGGATGATCGACAGTTTGGTGGCGCGTCTGGTCACGGGCAACGATGATGTCAATGTGCTGGCCCTGCACCAGGCCAGCCAACTTTTTCGCAACACAACCCACATTGTGGCCAGCTTGCGTGAGGGTGTTTTGCAAGCCGAATCGGCCAATTCGGCTCCCCATGCGCGCAACTCGCTCAGCACCAGCGCAGAGCGTCAGGCACAAGAGGAGACGATTCGCCATTTCCATCAGGAGTTGCAGCGCCAAGCCTATGCCATGGCAACATCGGCCCAGGGTTTGTCGGCACACTTTACCCAAAACTATCAGGATGCTGTGGGCCAATTGGTGCAGACTTCCCAGGCAAATCAGCGCTGGGTTCTGGTCTTGTTGATTGGCAGCCTGTTGCTCGCCTGGCTGGTGATGAAATACCTCTTTGGCCAGCATGTGCTCAACCGTTTGCATCTGGTCAGCCACTATTTGCGCTCGAATGACAGCTCGTTGGTGTGGCAGCGTGTTCCGGTGGAGGGCAGTGATGAAATTGCACAAATGGCCCGGGCTGTTGAGTTGCTTCTGGAAGATCGCCATCAACTTGCCCTGGCCAACACCGCATTGGAAACCGAACGGGCGCGCCAGGAAGAACTGATCAAGAAGCTGGCACAGGTGCATGGCCAGTTGTTGCAGTCTGAAAAAATGGCCTCTATCGGCCAACTGGCTGCAGGGGTTGCCCACGAAATCAACAATCCGATCGGGTTCATCAACTCCAACCTGGGCAGTCTGCGCCGCTATGTGGAAGATCTCTTCAAAGTGGTATCAGCTTACGAAGCGGGTGAAGGTGAGTTGAAAGCAGAGACCCGTTCCGCCATGGGTAAGCTGAAGCAGGAAATTGACATTTGTTTCTTGCGCGAAGATGCCATCAATTTGCTGATGGAGTCCATGGAAGGCATGCAACGGGTCAAGAGTATTGTTCAGAATTTGAAGGATTTTGCCCGTGTTGGCGAGGCGGAACGATTGTGTGCCAATCTGGAAGAATGCCTTGACAGCACGCTTAACATGGTGAACAACGAATTGAAGCTCAAGGCCACTGTGGTCAAGGCGTATGCGGGTATACCGGACATTGAGTGTATTCCGTCACAACTCAACCAGGTCTTCATGAATCTGCTGATCAATGCCGCCCAAGCCATCGAGACCCACGGCATCATCACATTGCGCACGGGACGAGAAGGCGACAAGGTATGGGTGGAGGTGCAAGACACTGGCACGGGCATTCGGCCCGAGCATCTGGATCGGATTTTTGACCCTTTCTTCACCACCAAAGCCATCGGAAAAGGGACCGGGCTTGGGCTTGCCCTGTCGTATGGCATTGTTCAAAAACACGAGGGCGAGATCAGTGTCAAGAGTGAATTGGGGGTCGGCTCAGTCTTTCGCGTAACCCTGCCCATCCATGCTCCCCGGCATTTGTAGCCGTTTTAATCTCTGCCACCTGTTCACAACTTTTCCCGCATCACAAGCCACACCCGCAAAACCAGACAAAGCCTCGGGTATGCTTCACACCATGTCCAGCTTACTCATTATTGAAGACGACGAATTGCTTCGCGACGGCTTGTGCGCACAGCTCACACGGGCGGGTCACAGTGTCACCACGGCAGCCGATGGCGAAATTGCACAAACATTGCTTGAAACCCAGCGCTTTGACGGCGTGGTACTTGATTTGGGCCTGCCCAAAATCAGCGGCATGGAGGTGCTGCGCTGGGTGCGCAAACGCCTGCCCGCGTTGCCGGTGCTGATTCTCACCGCGCGCGACGGTATTGACGACCGGGTGCAAGGCCTCAACGCCGGGGCCGACGACTACCTGACCAAACCGTTTGACATGGCTGAGCTGCAAGCTCGCCTGGGCTCCCTGTTGCGCCGCGCACGCCTGCCCGCGTTTGGCGGCTCGCTTGAAGTGGCCAGCAGCCACACCACGCTCGGACTGCGGGTTGATGCCCACTTGCCGCAAGCTTGGCTCGGAGATGAAGAGCTGGAACTGACCCAACGTGAATGGGCATTGCTGTCACTGTTGGTCACCCATGCCGGGCGCGTGGTCAGCCGTGAAGACGTGCTGGAATCCTGGCAAAGTACCCCGTTGGAAGCCGGTGGGGTGGCCTCCAATGCGCTGGAGGTCTACATTCACCGCCTGCGCCGCAAGCTCACCGACTCGGGTCTGAACATTCGCAACGTACGCGGCCTGGGCTACATGCTGGAAACCACCAGTGCATGAGTGAAACCAGCCCTCCGCCACGCGGGCTATCCCTGAAACGCCAGTTGCTGCTGTGGCTGCTGCTGCCGCAATTGGTGCTGTTTTTGGTCGGTGGTGCGTTGGCCTACCGGATTGCCCTGAACTACGCCGAAAAAGCCATTGACCAGTCGCTCACTCAGTCGGTGCGATCACTGGCGCGCCAGGTCAAGCCGATTGGTTCGGGCTTGCTGGTGGACTTTCCCAAGGCCGCACAAGACATCATTGAACAAGACCCCAAAGACCGGGTGAGTTACATGGTGTCCAGCCCTCCTGGCCGTTTTTTGCTGGGCAACAGCAAACTGCCAGACCCCAGTGTGGCACCCGATACCCCCCCCAATGAGACGCTGCTCTACAACACGGAGGTGGACCACAAACCCATGCGCGTGGCGCTGCTGGAGGTGGATTACGGCGAAGACAAATCACCCCAGCGCCTGCGGGTGCAAGTGGCCAAAAGCCTGGCCGTGCAAGAGCGTTTGACCACCGAGCTGATTGCCGACATGCTGGCCCCCCTGCTGCTGTTAGGCGTTGTGTTGAGCATGCTGGTGTATGGAGGAATTTCACGCGGCCTGCAGCCGCTGACCCGGTTGCAGGCCCAATTGGGAGACCGGCGCAAGCAGGCACTGTCTGACTTGTCGCCGATTGAACTCACTCAGGCACCGCAGGAAGTGCATGCACTGGCAAACGCACTCAACAAACTGCTGGCCACGGTGCGCCGCAGCCTGGGCCAGGAAAAGCGTTTTCTCAATGATGCAGCCCACCAGTTGCGCACACCACTGGCCGGGCTGATCAGCCAGACCGAGTTGGCCTTGTGCGAAAGTGACCCGGTGGCCCTGCACGAGCGCCTGACCAAGGTGCTCTCGGGGGCCAAACGTAGCGCTCACCTGGTTCACCAGTTGTTATCACTGGCTCGCAATGAGGTTGAAGTGAAATTGCTGCCGCTGGATGTCGCTACTTTGGCGCGTGAGGTGGCACGCGAATGGACACCACGCGCACTCAAGGCTGGCGTTGACCTGGGCTTTGAAGGGGCAGACCACCTGCATGTGGTGGGCGAACCCATGCTGCTGCGTGAAGCCATGAACAACCTGATCGACAACGCTTTGACCTATGCAGGCCAGGGTTGCGAAGTGACACTGAGTGTGCAGACGCAGAATTCCCAGGTGATGCTGGAGGTGGCCGACAACGGCCCTGGTTTGGCTGAAGAAGACTTGCCCCATGTGTTCGAGCGATTCTGGCGCGCCAGCACCCTGCCAGGCGGCTGTGGCCTGGGCCTGGCCATCGTGGCTGAAATTGCCCAGCGCCACGCAGGTCAGGCCAGGGTGGTGCGTAACTTGCCCCATGGTTTGCGGGTACAACTGTGGTTGCCAGCACCTGTGACATTTGAATAACATTTGGATACATTTGTATCAGGCCAAAATACCGGACCGGCTCTTAAAGTCACACAAACCCCGCCATATTGGTGGTAAAACATGTTTGATGAGTCACCTTAAAAACCGCCCCTGAACTCGAGATGAAACACCTCCTGCAGACATTGCTTGGAAGCATCAGCCAAGGTATCTACCTGCTGGATGAGGATGGGCGTGTGTGTCTGTACAACGACCGGTTATGCGAGTTGCTCGACATTCCCCGCTCTTTCCTTGACTCTCACCCCACGCTGGCTGAAATGAACGCATTTCAAATGCAGCGTGGTGATTTTGGAAAAGATGCCAATCTGGTGGACGACCATGCCCGTCAGTATGTTCTGGCTGGCGGCAAAGGCCCCATACCTACGCATTTTTTGCGCCTGACTCGCGCCGGGCTCACATTGGAAGTGCGTTCCAGGCAACTGCCCAATGGTGGCATGGTACGTACTTTTTCCGACGTGTCCGATTATGTGCAGGCCGAGGCCGGACGCAAGCGTGCCAATGAGTTGCTGTATGCCACCCAGGCCATCGCCGAAATGGGGGGCTGGGAGATAGATTATCTGAACCATCAGGTCACCTGGACGGACGGGGTTTACCGCATTTTTGACACCACGGCACAGAGCTTTCAACCGACACTGGAAAGCACTCGCAAGCTGTTCACACCAGAAGCCTTGCTTATCGTTGATGCGTCTTACAACGACTCACAAACACAGCCCAAAACCCATGAATTCGAGATCGAGATGATCACCCTGACCGGGCGGCACATCTGGGTGCATTCGCGCGGGACATCGGTCTGGTCCGAGGGGCGCATCATCAAACGCACGGCCATTGTGCAAGACATCACCCGGCGCAAACAAACCGAATTGGCACTGCGTGACAGCGAGGCGCGTTGGAAACTGGCCTTGGAGAGCGTAGGCGATGGGGTTTGGGATTTGCAGGTGCAAACCGGTGAGGAATATTTGTCCCCACAATTACTGCGGATGTACGGTTATGCCGAAGGTGAACTGCCCACCGAAATGGGTGAGATGGACATGCGCACCCACCCTGAAGACCTGGCCAAAATGCAGCATGACCGGCAAGCCCATCTGGATGGTCACAGCAGCACCTACAGCAATGAACATCGGGTGCGTTGCAAAGATGGCAACTGGAAATGGGTGCACAGCCGGGGCATGGTCATCAGCCGAGACGCACAAGGCCGGCCACTGCGCATGATTGGCACTCACACCGACATCACCGAGCGCAAAACTGCCGAAGCACTGATCTGGCAGCAAGCCCATTTTGACATCCTGACCGGTTTGCCGAATCGCCGCATGATGCAGGAACGGCTGGCGCAAGAGCTGAAAAAATGCCGCCGTGACAATTTGCAATTGGCCGTTTTGTTCATTGACCTGGATCATTTCAAAGAAGTGAACGACACCTTGGGCCACGACCAGGGCGACACCTTGTTGATGGAAGCAGCACGGCGCATCCAGGCTTGCCTGCGCGAAGTGGACACCGTCGCCCGCATGGGCGGTGATGAATTCATTGTGATCATTACCGAGCTGTCAGACGCTGCACATTTACAAACCATTTTGCCCAAGCTGTTGAATACCCTCAGCGCCTCTTTCCAGTTAGGGCATGACCAGGTCTATGTGTCGGCCAGCGTCGGGGTGACGGTCTACCCCATTGATGGGCACACCATTGAAGACTTGTTTAAGAATGCCGATCAAGCGCTGTATGTGGCCAAGGATGCCGGGCGCAATCGTTTCAGTTTTTTCACCCCGGCCTTGCAAAAAGCGGCCCGCGAACGTGCGCAACTCATGAGCGACCTGAGAACGGCACTGGTTGCGCAAGAGTTTCGCGTGGTGTTTCAGCCCATTGTGGAATTGGCCACCGGTGCCATCCACAAAGCGGAAGCGCTGGTGCGCTGGCTGCACCCGATTCGTGGCCTGATCAGCCCGGCCGCATTCATTCCCGTGGCGGAAAGCAGTGGCCTGATTGTGGAGATTGGCGAGTGGGTCTTTGCCCAGGCGGCCAGGCAAGTCAAGCATTGGCGCAAGACACTACACCCACAGTTCCAGATCAGCGTCAACAAATCACCGGTGCAGTTTGAAAACCCCAACCCCAAACACACCTCCTGGATCGAACAACTGAATGAACTTGGCTTGCCAGGGGACAGCATCGTGGTGGAAATCACGGAGGGGTTGTTGCTGTCTACCAGTGGGGGGGTGCTGGACCAACTGCTGAGCCTGCGCGACGAGGGTATCAATGTGTCGCTGGACGACTTTGGCACCGGCTACTCATCACTGTCTTACCTGCAACGCTTTGATATTGACTTTGTCAAGATTGACCAGTCGTTTGTGCGCCAACTGGTGGCCGGTTCAACCGATCTGGCGTTGTGCCAGGCCATTATTGCCATGGCCCATGCGTTGGGTATGAAAGTGATTGCCGAAGGGGTTGAAACCGAATTGCAACGTGATTTACTGGCGGCTGCGGGGTGTGACTATGGGCAGGGTTACCTGTTCTCCCGACCAGTAGCTGCCGAGGAGTTTGAGGCCTTGTTCAGCCCATCCATCAGCGGCAATTAACCCAGCCGCAAACCTGTCTGTGCATCAAACCAGTTGTTGTGGTTGGCGCTGACCGATAGGCCTACGCTGTCCCCCATCTTGACCTGTGTACTGGGAGGGGTGCGCACAGTCACCAGACCCGCACCGGTTTTGATCACCACATAGGTATCTGCCCCTGTGGGCTCCACCAGCATGACCTCACCACGCCAGGGCGCATCGTCGGCCAGATGAATGTGCTCGGGTCGCTGGCCCAGGATCACTGGGCCATGGGTCGGGCAAGGCAGCTCCAGCGTCCCGCCTTCAAAGGAAAATTGACCTGTAGCGCCCGTGTCACTTGCGCTGCCAGCTATGAAATTCATAGTTGGCGAACCAATGAATCCGGCCACATAGGTGTTGGCCGGACGGCGGTAAATGTCATCCGGTGTGCCGATTTGCTGCAGCACACCGTCTTTCATCACCGCAATGCGGCTGCCCAGCGTCATGGCTTATGCAGGCGCTTGATTTCAGCCCGCATTTCCACCCGCAGTTTGGCATCCAGGTTGGAGAGCGGCTCGTCAAACAAGAACAGTTGCGGGTCACGCGCCAAGGCTCGCCCCATGGCCACGCGCTGGCGCTGGCCACCCGAGAGTTGCGCCGGGCGGCGATCCAGCAAGTGCTCAATCTGCAACATGGCAGCCACTTCCTGGATGCGTTTTTGGCGTACCTCCAACGGTACCTTGCGCATTTCCAGCGCAAAACCAATGTTGTCGGCCACACTCATGGTCGGGTAGAGCGCATAACTCTGGAACACCATGGCAATGTCACGCTGGGCCGGAGCCACGCCGATGACGTTTTTACCAGCGATCTTCAGCTCGCCCTCGGTCGGGTCTTCCAGACCGGCAATGATGTTGAGCAGGGTGGACTTGCCGCAGCCTGATGGGCCAACCAGAATCAGGAATTCGCCGGGGGCTACGTCAATGTCGATTTTTTTCAAAATTTCGACGGTTTTGTCGCCCTTGCCAAAAACCTTGCGAATGCCTGCAATGTGGAGTGATGCTGCCATGATTTATTTATCCTTTCACAGCGCCAGCTGTGAGACCTTTGACGAAATATTGACCTGCCAGCACATAAACCAGCATGGTCGGCAAACCGGCGATGATGGCCGCTGCCATGTCCACGTTGTAGCTCTTGACGCTGCTGGTGGTGTTGGCCATGTTGTTCAGGCCGACGGTGATGGGTTTGCTGTCAGCACCGCTGAAAGCCACACCAAACAGGAAGTCGTTCCAGATGTTGGTGAACTGCCAGATCAGGGTGACCATCAGAATCGGGGTCGACATCGGGATCACGATACGGTAGAAGATGCGCCAGAAACCCGCCCCATCCATACGTGCCGCGTTGACCAGTTCACGCGGAATGGCGGTGTAGTAGTTTCTGAAAAACAGCGTGGTGCCCGCCATGCCGGCCAGACAGTGCACCAGCACCAAGCCGGTAATGGAACTGCTCAAACCCAGAAAACCCAGCACCTGACTCATGGGCAGCAGCACCACCTGGAACGGCATGAACACACCAAACAGAATGAAGCCAAACAGCAGGTCCGAGCCTTTGAATTTCCACATGGAGAGCACATAACCGTTGAGCGCACCCCACAGGGTGGAGATCAGTACGGCGGGCACGGCCATCATCACCGAGTTCCAAAAATACGGCTTCAGGCCCCGGCAGTCCACCCCGGTACAGGCGGTAGACCAGGCCAGCGTCCACGATTCAAAGTTCAGGCCGTGGGGCAAGCTCAACAAATTGCCGGAGCGGATTTGCTCGGCATCCTTGAAGCTGGTGGCCAGCATCACATACAGCGGTGCCAGAAAGAAGAAGGCAGCGATGCCCAGCACGGCATAAACCGCCAGGCGAGAGAGGTTCTTGGCGTTCATCATTCAGTGCTCATGAGGTTTGGAGCGTAATTCGCTGTACAGGTAAGGCACCACAATGGCCGCCACCATGGCCAGCATCATGGTGGCGCTGGCAGCGCCCAGACCAATCTGGCCCCGGGTGAAACTCATGGTGAACATGAAGGTGGCGGGCACATCAGAGGCATAGCCCGGCCCACCGGCGGTGAGCGCCATCACCAGGTCAAAGGCCTTGATGGACAGGTGTGACAGCACCAGAATGGTGGAGAACACCACCGGACGCAACACCGGCAAGATAATGCGCCAGTAAATACGCGGCAGGCTGGCCCCGTCGATCTGCGCCGCTTTGATGATGCTGTCGTCAATACCGCGCAGCCCCGCCAAAAACAAGGCCATGGCAAAACCTGCCGACTGCCAGATACCGGCAATCACCACGCAGTAAATGGCGGTGTCAGACTGCACCAGCCAGTCAAAACTGAACGAGGCCCAGCCTATGTCGTGCATCAGTTTTTCCAGCCCTAGGCTGGGGTTCAAAATCCATTTCCAGGCCGTACCGGTCACAATGAATGACAGTGCCATGGGGTACAAATAAATGGTGCGGATCGCGCCTTCAAAGCGGATTTTCTGGTCCAGAAAAATCGCCAGCAGCATGCCCAGCAGCATCGAGCCACCCACATACAACACGCTGAAAATGCCGAGGTTTTTCAGCGCCACGTACCAGCGGTCCATTTCCCACAACTTGACGTACTGCTCCAGCCCGACGAATTCGTCGTAGTTGGGCAACATGCGTGAGTTGGTCACGGACAACACGCCGTTCCAGATCATCAAGCCATAAATGAAGGCAAACCCGAGCACAAAGCCCGGCGCGATCACCAGCTTGGGTAAAACGTTTTCAAATGATTTCATGGGGTTCCCAACAACACCGGGAGGCAGCAAAAAAGAACCCCACCCGACCAGCGGATGGGGTCGAGACACCTGGGTGTTTACTTGGTCGCCGCCGCCTTGGCGATGTTTTTCACACCATCAGCCACGCTGATCTTGTCGTCATTCCAGAACTGGCTGACTGCGTCTTTGAGGGCGCCTTCAGCTGCGGGTTTGATCGCCATGCCGTGGGCCACAGAAGGCACCAGACCACCGGTTTTGGCGGTTTCCACAAAGTCTTTGCTGGAGAGCTTGGCGCAATCGTCAAACTTGGCCATGTTCATGTTCAGACGCACAGGAATGGAGCCCTTGTTCAGGTTGAACACTTCCTGAAACTCGGTGCCCATGATGCTGGCTGCCAGATCAGCTTGCGCTTTTTGCGCAGCAGCATCTTTCAGCTTGAACATGGCAAACGAGTCCACATTGAAGGTGTAGGCATTGGCCGTGCCAGGTGCAGCGGCGCAAATGTAGTCTTTGCCCGGTACCTTGCCTGCAGCCGAGAATTCGCCCTTGGCCCAGTCACCCATGAACTGGAAGGCGGCCTTTTCCTGAATCACCATAGCGGTGGCCAGATTCCAGTCGCGGCCAGGCGCAGCTGGGTCGGTGTAGCTCTTGACCTTGCGGAAGGTTTCCAGCGCCTTGGTCATGGTGGCGCTGGTCAGCGCTTTTTGATCCAGCTTGACCAGTGCGTCGCTGTAGAACTTGGCACCACCCACACCCAGCACCACTGACTCAAAGGTGGTGAAATCTTGCCAGTTTTGACCACCATGGGCCACCGCAATCAACCCGGCTTTTTTCACCTTGTCGGCCGCTGCAAAAAACTCGTCCCAGGTTTTGGGTGCACCAGCCACACCGGCTTTTTTCAGCACAGCGCTGTTGGCCCACATCCAGTTGACGCGGTGCACGTTCACCGGTGCAGCCACGTAGTTGCCCTTGTATTTCATGACATTGGCCACCACACCTGGCAACAGACTGTCCCATTGTTCGGCCTTGGCAACGGCATCCAGATTGGCCAAGACACCTTCGCTGGCCCACTCCTGAATGGCCGGGCCTTTGATTTGGGCGGCAGCAGGCGGGTTACCAGAGACCACGCGGCTCTTCAGCACCGTGGCGGCGTTGTCACCACCCCCACCAGCCACAGCAAAATCTTTCCAGACATGGCCTTTGGCTTGCATGATTTTCTTCAGCTCAGCGGCTGACTTGGCTTCACCGCCGGAAGTCCAGTAGTGCAGCACTTCAACCTCTCCAGCCAAAACTGCATTGCCAGCCACTACCATGGCCACTGCGGTGGCCAATTTGGAAAATTTGTTCATGTGATCTCCTGTTTGTCTGCCTGGCAAGCCGGGAAGGCCGCAAGGCGCGGGTTGATCCGTGCAGACACCGTGTTGCGCGAATTAATTAATTGTTAATTAATTTTTCGCGCAACACAAGGGAGGATTAACCCTTAGAGACTCCATATTTCAGGCCACCAGTGCCAAGGCCCCAAAATCACCCACGCGCTCACCCAATCCGGCACTGATCAGTTCACAGCCGTCGGTGAGCGGTGGCAATTTGCCTTTGACCACAGCCTGCAGGCGCGGTAAAAGATAGTCGCGGTGATGCCAGTAAACGCTACCACCCAGGCTGATACGTTGCAGATCCAGCGTGACAATCATGCTATAGAGCATTCGCCCCATCACCTGGCATAAATCATCAATCAGGCCTATAGCTCTTGTATCACCTGCGTAGGCAGCTACAAAAAGTGCAGCTGCATCAAGGTAACCTACGGGGGCAAAGCGCCGTGCAATGGCGTTTCCAGCAACCAGGCTTTCCACATCACCGGTGTTGCCGCAGCCGCACAAGGCATCGGTGTTGTCGCTGACAAAAATGTGCCCGGCGTGGCCTGCGTTGCCGTTTTTGCCACGCAGCACATGGCCGTCCACGCACACCCCGGTGCCAATGCCGGTACTCCAGGTGACATAGGCACAGTTGTCCAAAGGCACGCCGCCCTCTTGCAGGGCTCCCCAGCGGCGCTCGGCCTCCAGTGCGCCAATGCAGTCGTTTGCTACCCGCACATGGGCAAAGCGTGCACGCAACGGGGCTTCCAGCAAAGCCGTTTTCCAGTCATTGGGCAAGCCCCGTGCCGGGCCAGCCTGGCCGCCGCAGATGTTGGGCGCAGCCAGTTCCACCAGACCCTTGTTGAGCACAAACGGGCCACATGACGAGACCCCAACCCTGGCCACCGAAGCCTGCTCAATGCCAGCTGCGGCGCAGCTTTGCCCGATCATGCGGATGATTTGCACGGCCAGCGCATCATTGGCCCCGGTGGTGGCGGTAGGCTCCACCCGCTTGCCCCGAGCACCGTGCTCATCCACCATGTTGACGGCCACTTTCGTGCCCCCAATGTCCACACAAGCCACTGGGGAACTGCCTGAGGGAAGGCAAAAAATGTTGGTCAAAACGTTGTGCGTCATAGAAGTCATTTCGTCAAGAGGTCAGCGCGGCGACCGCCACGCCAGGTTGTGTTCAGGCGCGTCCGTAATCATCCACCAGGCGCACCACATCGTCTTCACCCAAATAAGTCCCAAACTGTACTTCAATGATCTCAACCCGTTGTGTGGTCAGGTTGCTCAGGCGGTGTACTTGACCCAAGGCAATGTCACAGTGCTCGCCGGTTTTCAAATCAAAAGTGAGCGTATCCAGGGTAACCCGGGCCATACCTTGCACCACCACCCAATGCTCTGACCGGTGCTGATGCTTTTGCAGGCTGATGCGCTGGCCTGGCAGCACCCCAATCCGTTTGATTTTGTGACCCGGTGCTTCAGACACGGTTTCATACCAGCCCCACGGGCGGATGGTGCGTTCAATATGGGCAACGGTTTGCAGAGCTGAGTGCATGGAGGGTTTTGGCAGGTCAATGTAGCAGGATGCTAAGCCCAGGAAACCACCCGAGTTACCGGCCCAGTACGTTACCGCTTGGGCAGGTGCTGCTGCGTCCAGCGGACGATGTCGGCCGCACCCATGGCTCCGGCCTGGCGTGCCACCTCTCGCCCACCGACAAACAAAGCCAGGGTGGGAATGCTGCGGATATTGAAGCGAGCCCCCAGATTCTGATGGGCCTCGGTGTCCACTTTTGCCACCCGCACATGCGGCTCAAGCTGGGCTGCAGCCTGCTCAAAACCAGGGGCCATCTGGCGGCACGGGCCGCACCACGGGGCCCAAAAGTCCACCAGTACGGGGATGTGATTGCGGCCAATGTGGCGCTCGAAACTGGCCTCATCCAGCGCAGTGGAGTGCGCCACAAACAGCGGCTGGTGACAACTGCCGCAATCAGGCGCATGCCCAAGCTGGTCGGAAACCACGCGGTTGGTGGTGTGGCAATGGGGGCAAACAATGTGCAATGAATCTGTCATGGTGAAACCTTTCTGGCTTAGAACATGCTGTTGCCGGATCAAAATTCAAGGGCAACCACCTCGACCCATCCTCTAAACCGCTTCAAGAAACGGTCTCGGCCACCTCGACCCGGTTGCGCCCCAGTCGCTTGGCTTGGTACAGCGCCAAATCTGCGGCGGCATACAACAAGGCAAACTCGCCAAGATGCTTGTTAGTCAATGCGGCTACCCCGGCGCTGATCGTCATGTCGACCTGTTCGGCGGCACTCATCCGTACCGGAGATTGCGCCACCCGTCTGCGGATCTTTTCTGCCACCTCTATGGCGGCATCTTGAGCCGTGCCCGGCAGCAACACCATGAATTCTTCGCCCCCGACACGGGCCACCAAGTCAGACTCACGCACACTGCTGCGCAACACTCCAGCCACATATTTGATGACTTCATCCCCAGCGGGGTGACCGTATTGATCGTTCACCCGCTTGAAATGGTCTAAATCCAGCATCACTGCGGCCAAACCCGAGCCATCACGACGAGCCCGACTGAGCGCATGCTCAGCCTGGGCTTCAAAGGCGCGGCGGTTCAGCAAACCCGTCAAGGGGTCATGCAAGGACAGGCTTTTGAGTTGAATTTTTTGTTGCATCAGTCTGGCATTCTGGGCTTTCAGCCGAAGGCTTTGAACAGCCACTTTTTTTCGCAACAACTCTGTCACCGTGTACCTGCGCCACAGCACCAACGACAAACAGGCTCCCAAAACGGCTGACAATCCGCCGTGAAACCGCAAAGTTTCCTTGATATTCCAGGCCTCTGTAGACCACTCCACGCCGACAAACAAGACCGCGTAACTGCTGGCATACATCAGGAGCATCCAGCGTGGGCGCAGCAAAAACAATGTGCCGACAAAAACGCAACTGAGCACATACATGGTGGAGGATGGCAGTGTCCAGGGCGACATGCTTGAAATCACCGCACCCAACAGCACAAAATGAACCGTGAAGACCCATGGCAGAGATCGGCTGAATGGAGTGATCCGCCGGGACCACTGATTGAGGTGCATCAACCACAACAGCAAAGCCAGCCAAATGAACGTCACCAAATCCATCCAGGCAATCAAGCGAAAAAACAGCTCGGCACTACGCACCCCATGGGTCGGATAGAACCAGGCACGCAAGAAGGCAATGGCCATCAGTGGCACCACAAGCCGCAGAATCCAAGGCAATCTCCCCAGGTTTTCCAGCAAAGCCTGATCCGCCACCTGGTTGTGCTGTACATGCCACCGTGCCAGTTGATGACGCAAATGGTTCAAATTTTTCATCATCAAAATAAGAGCTTAATGCGCTTGAGGAATAAGCTCTACAGGCTTATTTTGTGCATGGGCAACCCCATCGGAGAACATCACCCGATTACGACCAGCACGTTTGGCAGCGTACAAGGCAGCGTCGGCGGCGGCGTACAGGTCTTCAAAACTGCCGACATGACCCACCTCCCAGGCCGTGACACCCGCGCTGATGGTCACCCGCACCGTCAGGTCACCCCCCACCTCGATGGAGGTCAAGGCCACACGTTGCCTGATTTTTTCGGCCACACCACCCGCCGCAAGTGCGCTGGTGGCAGGCAGCAACAGCATGAACTCCTCACCTCCCACACGTGCCGCCAGATCGGTGTCGCGCACGCTGCTCTGGATCACACGGGCCATGAATTTGATGGCTGCATCTCCTGCGGGGTGACCATGCTGGTCGTTGACACGCTTGAAATGATCCAGATCCAGCATGATGACGGCCAAACCCGTGCCATCACGGCGAGCCCGGCTCAGGGCCATATCCGCCTGGATTTCAAAGGCCCGGCGGTTCAACAGGCCGGTCAAAGGGTCGTGATGGGAGAGCGTTTCCAGCCGGATCTTCTGCAGCGCAAGTTCGGCGTTTTGGGCTTCCAGGGCCAGGCCTTGGGCTTGCACTTGTCGGTGCAACAGTTCGGTCAAGGTGTACCTTCGCCACAGCAACAGTGACAAACACATGCCCAGGGCCGCCGCAAGGCCACCATGAAAACACATGATCACCAGCACACCCCAAGTCGTCACAGTGTGGCCTAGCACGGTATAAAAAATGGCGAGGCTGGTCAGATAAATCAACGCCATGATGCTGGGGCGTATCAACAGCAAGGTGCCTGCGAATACACAACTCAGCACATACATGGTGGCCGATGGCAAAAACCACTGCGACAGCGTAGACAAAGTCAGGCCAAAACCAACAAAGAGAGATGCCAGCACGCCAGGCAACAGGCGGCTCAGCGGGGTCACACGTTCGTTGAGCTTGCGCCAGCGCACCACCATCAGCAAAGCAGACAGGCCAAGCAACATCACCAGATCCATCCAGCCAATCAACCCGGACCACCGAGTGATTGCGGGGTTGGGGTTGGCATGACCACCCCAAGCCAGATACCACCCCAAGCCCAGCAATGGCAACATGGCCGCCAGAATCCAGGGCAAGCGGCTCAGGTTTTCCAACAGCGCCTCATGGGCAACCTGGTTGTGCTCGTCATGCCAAGCCTGCAATCTGACAAAAAAGTTCTTCAAAACAATCGCCTACATTTCAAGAGACCCTGCTCAAGAGACCCTGCTCTGGCCAACATCCCTGTGGTTTGAATCCCACGCCAAAGGCATTTGTTTGCAGACAGTCTATGCCTGCGAAATACGCCAAATTTGATCCGCATCAACAAGGACTCAAAGAAAACGCGAAATGGCCGCAGCCACCAAACTCAGGATGATGGTGCTGGTCAGGGGAATGAAGAACTCTTTGCCAAAGAGCCGAAAACGCAAGTCGCCCGGCAGGCGGCCAAAGCCCAGTTTTTGCAGCCACGGTGTGAAGCCATTGATCAGCACCAGCACCAGAAAAACAACGATCAGCCAGCGAATCATGGCGCAGCCCTACAGGGTGTGGGTTTTGTCGCCCACATCAAAACCGAGGGCCTGCCAGGGCTCACCCTTGTAGAACCCGATTACCTTGAAAAATTCACCCATTTCATGCTCCATGATGAGTTTTTGCGCCATCACCCGGGTCGGCAGGTCTGCCGCTTCCAGCTGGGTGAGAAAACCGCAGTTCATTAAAAACCGGGCCTGGTTGCAGTAGCCCAGCACGCCCAGATCAGCCTCATTACCCGCCATGGCTACGCCGGTGAAGTTGACGTGGGCGGTGATGTCTTTCTGGCCAACCCGGCTCAAGGGGTCATCGTCCACCTGATGGGCCTGGTGGCACATCACTGTGCCCATGTGGCGCTGCGGGTGGTAGTACTCAGACTCGGGGAAACCATAGTCGATCAGGAAAATGGCCCCGGCGCTGAGTTTGTGGCCCAGGGTGCGCACAAAGGATTCACCTTGCGGGTGAATTTCGGTCAGGTAATCGTGCTCACCCGGAATCGCCAAAGAGGGACGCAACTCCGTGGCTCGGTCTTGCCAGACAAAGCCGGGCGTGCCTGCGGCATCGGCAGCCCCCAGCACCACACCGCGCTCATGCCACACGCCGCCTACACGCGCCAGCAATTTCACCGGCATGGCATCCAGCACCTCGTTGCCCAGCACCACGCCCTGCATGTCGTCTGGCAAGCTGTTGACCCAGCGTACCTGATCGGCAAAGGCTGCCAAAGTGGTTTGTTGACGCGCCCGCAAACTGTCTGAAATGTCCACAAGGGTGTAGCGCGACACGGCTACCCCCATGGCTTGCAAGGCCTGCAACACTTGCAACGCCAGTGCGCCAGAGCCGGCACCAAATTCCCAGATTTCGTGCGTACCCGTGACCTCAAAGGCTTGCGCCACCTGCTTGGCCAGCGTCCAGCCATACAGCGGGGTGATTTCCGGCGCGGTGACAAAATCACTGCCGGCCACCTTGGCTCCGTCTTGTACGGTGTAGGGCAAGGTGCCAAATTTGGTGCTGCCATGGGCGTAGTAGCCCAGGCCGGGGGCATACAGCGCCAAATCCATGAAAGTATCAAAACCGATCCAGCCACCGGCCTGGTGGATTGCTTGGGTGATGCGCTCTGAAAGCGCACTCGTTAAACTTGTCTGTGTTGTCATAGTCTGGAATTGTCCCCGAATGTCCTCCCTCGAATCTGATCCTGACTTCACCGCCGCGACCCACTTGCCGCGCCAACCCACGGTGCTGGTCACCGGAGCCGCCAAACGCCTGGGGCGCGAGATTGCCCTGACTCTGGCCAAAGCCGGTTGGCGGGTCGCTGTGCATTACCGTGATTCGGTTGAAGATGCTCGTAAAACAGTAGCTGCTTGCGCAGCATTGGCGGGGGTTAGTGCCTCTTTTCGTGCCAATCTTGGGAATGAAACTGCGGTACGGCATCTGTTCCCTGAGGTGATTGAGAAACTCGGTCATGTGGACGCGCTGGTCAACAGTGCCAGCACCTTTGAGCATGACACCCCCCAGACCTTCAGCTTTGCCGCCATGGAAAAACACATGCGAGCCAACGCCGGGGCGGCGATTTTGCTCAGTCAGGCGCTGCATGAGCACCTGGCCAGCCGCGATGCCACAGGCGCGGTGGTGAACCTGCTGGATCAAAAGTTGTGGAACCCCAACCCCGACTTTGTCAGCTACACCCTGTCCAAAGCGGCGCTGGAGTCGGCCAACACCATGCTGGCGCTGGCACTGGCTCCGCGCGTGCGGGTGGTGGGGGTGGCCCCCGGCCTGACGCTCACCAGCCACATGTTGACCCCTGAAAAATTTGAAGCGCTGCACAAACTCTCACCGCTGGGCCACTCGTCCACTGCCGCCGATGTGGCCGCCACGGTGGCTTTTGCCCTGAGCAATCAGTCCATCACCGGCACCACACTGCTGGTCGATGGCGGTCAGCACCTGATGAAATTCGAGCGCGACTTCTCTTTGCTTTGATCTGCACCTTACCCCCCCCCACGCACCATGACCACACCCCACAGCCACGCCGTAGGCCAGCAAATTCTGACATTAACCGGCTTGCGCTTTGATGCCAACCTGGGCATTCTGGAGTCCGAAAAAACCGCCCCGCAGCCGATCCAGGTCGATGCCGAACTGAGCCTGGGCCACCAGCCCCTGTTGCCCAAGGACGACGACATCATGCACGTGCTGGACTACCGCAAGGTGCGCAAAATCATCATCGACGAATGCACCGCCGAACACGTCAACCTGCTCGAAACATTGATCGGCAAACTGGCTACCCGGCTGATGCAACTGCCCGGCGTAAAAGGCGTGCGGGTGAAGATTGCCAAGCTGGAAATTTTTGCCGACTGCGAGGTGGCGATTCGCATGGAAACCGGGCAGTGGTAAAAATATAAGCATATAAAAATGCAGCCCAAATAGAATCCGGGCATGAAAACCTCGCTTGACTTTCCTGCCCCATTGTTTCGTCAACTCAAGGCGCAAGCTGCGCCTTGGCACTGAGTCAAGTGCGCGGAAGAGGTGGCACCTTGCTGTGCGCCGCCCATTTGATTTTGATGCGCAACCTGAAAAACCTCATCCAAAGCCCGGTGCCAGCCATCACCCCAGAAAATGATTTAAAACAACCATGACGACCTTTTGCACCGAACCCGAAATTGTGGCGACACCTGACCAAGCCATTCCTGCCACATCCAAAAAAACCAAAATCGAACGCGAAGTGCACAAGCTCGAAAAACGCCTGTGCCGCCAGGTCGGGCAGGCCATCATCGACTTCAACATGATCGAGGAAGGTGACCGCGTGATGGTCTGTGTGAGCGGCGGCAAGGACAGCTTTGGCCTGCTCGACATCTTGCTGAAACTGCAAAAACGCGCCCCGATCCACTTTGACATCGTCGCCGTCAACCTGGACCAGAAACAGCCTGGTTTTCCGGCGCATATCCTGCCCGACTACCTGAGCAAGCTGGGCATTGAGTACCACATCGAAACCCAGGACACCTACAGTATTGTCAAAAAAGTGGTGCCCGAGGGCAAAACCATGTGCAGCCTGTGCAGCCGCCTGCGCCGGGGCATTTTGTACGGCGTGGCCGACAAGCTCAAAATCACCAAAATTGCCCTGGGCCACCACCGCGACGACATGTTGCACACCTTCTTTTTAAACATGTTCTTCGCTGGCAAGCTCAAAGGCATGCCGCCCAAGCTGGTAAGTGACGACGGTGGCCACATCGTGATCCGCCCGCTGGCCCATGTGGCTGAAAAAGACCTGATCGCCTGGGCCGCACACCGTCAGTTCCCGATCATCCCGTGCAGCCTGTGCGGCAGCCAGGAAAACCTGCAACGCCAGGAAATCAAGCGCATGGTGAACCAGTGGGAGCGCCAGTACCCTGGCCGCACCGAAACCATGTTCACCGCGCTGCAAAACGTGGTGCCCTCGCATTTGATGGATGGCAAGCGTTATGACTTCAAAAACATCCACATCACAGGCACTGCCGATGACAATGGCGACAAGGCCTTTGATGCCGAAGAATTCCCGCTACCCAGCTTGCCGGGCCTGTCTGTGGTGCAACTTTAGGAGGTAAATATGCATCTAGCGCTTATCAAATATGCGCAAGCGGCTACTATTTTTATAGCGTTTGCATTATCTGGCTGTGCCAGCACACGGCTGGTGGATGCTCAGGTCAACAGCTTTGCGCCCCAAGCCGTGGCCGCCGGTTCAAGCTACCGCTTTAGCCGCCTGCCCTCGCAACAAGCTGACCCGGCACAAGCGCAGCTGGAACAACTGGCGCAGCAAGCCCTGGCCAAAGTTGGCTTGAAATACGCCGAAACAGCCTCCATCAGCGTTCAGGTGACGGCAGTGCAACGGCAGGAAAGCAGCCCCCACCACAGCGGCATGAATATCGGCATTGGGCTGGGCTGGGTGTTTGGCAATGGGGCCATCAGCATTGGTAACCGGGGCGCACTGTTTCCGGGGCTGGACGCACAACCCAGCTACTGGCGACAGGTCAGCCTGATCATGCGTGATGCCTCACAAACCGTGGTGTTTGAAAGCCACGCCACCCATGACGGGCTGTGGAGTGACAACACCCCCATTTTGGCCGCCCTGCTGGATGCGGCACTTCAAGGCTTCCCCCAGCCGCCCACCGGGGTGCGGCGCGTCAACATCGAGATACCCAGATGAGGGTGACTCGCCTGATTGTGATCCGCCATGGTGAAACCGACTGGAACGTAGACTCCCGCCTGCAAGGCCATACCGACATCGCGCTCAATCCCCAGGGCATCTGGCAGGCCGGCCAAGTGGCCAACGCGCTCAGGGATGAGCCGGTGGATGCCATTTACGCCAGCGACCTGCAACGCGCCTGGCAAACCGCCCATGCCATTGCCCACGCCACCCAGGCCCCACTGCAAGCCGACACCGGCCTGCGTGAACGGGCCTTTGGCAGCTTTGAGGGCAAAACCTACACGGAGTTGGAAACGCTGTGGCCCGAAGACTCCATGCGCTGGCGCAAGCGCGACCCAGACTGGGCTCCCCCCGGTGGTGAATCCTTGCTGGCTGTGCGTGAACGCATCACACACACCGCCACGGCGCTGGCACAGCAACATCTGGGCGGGCAAATTGTGCTGGTGGCACACGGCGGTGTGTTGGACCAGCTTTACCGCCTGGCTACCGGTCAGGAATTACAAGCCCCGCGCAGTTGGCATCTGGGCAATGCTGCCATCAACCGCCTGTTGTGGACTCCCGAAGGTTTTACGCTGGTGGGTTGGGGCGATACCAGCCATCTGGATGTGGCGGTACTGGATGAGGGCAGTGCTTAGAGGGATGCGGCTCGGTGACCGCGCTCAACTGGGGGCCACATCGGCATAGAGGCGCACCAAGTTGCGTCCGGCATCCTTGGCTTGGTACATCGCCGCATCAGCCCCTTTCAGGATGTGGTCGGCCATGGCTTCGGCGCAATTAAAAACCATCACACCAATGCTGACAGAACAACGGTGCTCGATTGTCGTCAACGTGTTTCCTTCGATCCGAACCGGCAAGCTGTAAAGCTCAGACAGACTGGCTCGAATTTTTTCCGCGACAACCTGGGCTTGTAGCGTGGCTTCGGCCCGGTTGTTGCTGAGCTCACACAACATCACCACAAACTCGTCACCACCAAATCGCGACACGGTATCGGCTTTGCGCACACATTGGGTCAGACGCTGCGCCACTTCGATCAGCAGCCGGTCACCCACGGCGTGGCCATACCGGTCATTGAGTGGTTTGAAGTTGTCCAGATCGAGGAACATCAACGCACCATAACTCCCCGTGCGCCGTCCGGCAATGAGCATCTGGTTCAAGCGGTCGTTGAGCAGTCGACGATTGGGCAACTCCGTCAGCGGGTCGTAAAACGCCAGTTGTCGCACCTGGTCTTCCATCTGTTGGCGTTCGGTAATGTCCTGAATCGTGCCATGCAGGGATTGGACGGTGCCGTCAGGGGCAAACTCAACCCGGCCCAGCCCATGCACCCAACGCTCGGCTCGGTCATGGTGTCGAATGATCCGCAACACGTTGTCCATGGCCTTTTTCTTGTCAAGCACGGCTGACTTGAAGGCCTCCTTGACGGCGGGCAAGTCATCAGGATGGACCAGCGCATCCCAGCCTTGGGCCGTTCGCTCATAAGCCTTGTCGATGCCAAGCACTTCGTCGAGCACTTCCGAGCTCGTCCACACCCCGGTCTTCAGGTTGCAGGTGAAACTGCCCAAACCGGCAATCCGTTGTGCCTGGCGCAGCAAACGCTCGCTTTCAGTCAGCTCCTGTGTACGCTGGGCAACTTTTCGTTCTAGGGTTGTGTAGGAATCATGCAATTGACTGGACATACGGTTGAACTCACCGGCCAACTCCTCCAGCTCATCACCGGTGTGCACCGTGATCGGCTGGTCAAACACACCACGCCCGATCAGCTTGGCACCATCACGCAAGGCGTGAATGGGTTTGACCATCTGACGAACCAAGGCTACACACGCCAAGACCGTGGCGACCATGCCAACCAAGATCAGCAAGGCACTGCGCACGGCCTGGGCGTACAAAGGATGGAAGGCCTGCGAGATAGGTTCTTCAACAAAAACGAACCAGCCCAAGTACGGAATCACACCAAAGGCCGTCAGCACCTGTTTGCCGTCCAGGTCGATGGCATCGACAAACTCGCCGCTGTCTTGCGTGGCATCCTGGATCGCCGCCCGCACCTGTGGCAGGTCGATCATGCTGCTGTGTTTGAGCACCAGGCCAATGTTGGGATGTGCAATCAGGCGACCCTGGGTGTCTACGGCATAGGCATGACCGGTGTCGCCCACCTTGATTTTCGTGATACCCGCCAGTAAAAACTGAAGGTCAATTTCCGCAACAGTGATGCCGGAGGCCTCAGGCCCCACCGACATGGCAACGGTCATGTAAAGCGAGTTGTCACGAAAGTAAACCGGACTGCGGTAGGGCTTGCCGGATTTGACCTGCTGGAAAGCCGCTTCGCCAGAACGGTCGCGACCGCTGCGCAGCACGTCGGCATTGAATGGGGACACCCGCAAAACCTCGATCCCCTGGGGGTCCAGCAAGGCGATTTCCCGGATCGCGGCGGTGCGCCGCAGCAGCTGGATTTCAACCATGCGCTGATCCAGGTTGGACAGGCCGTTGGGTACGGCCACCGTGCTGCTGATTTTTTGCTCCAGATCAAACAGATGCTGCCCAATACGATCTGCTGCGCTACGGGCCTTCTCCTGCTGCAGACGGATCAGTGCTTGCTTGTTGTCCTGATACGAAAAAGCAACATCCAGCAACCCGCTGATCAACAGTGATCCCCCCACCAGCGCACCAAAGAACAGTGCGTATTTTTTGAACAATGAGCCGGTTACTGGCATGGCAGTCAACACTTCGACTTGCCAACTTTAGTAATACGGTTTGTCATTGGGGTTCTTGAAGAGATCCACCATGGCATCGCTCATGGTCAAACCAAAGTTGATGCCTTTGGGCGGAATGGGCGAAAGCAGCCATTTGCGGTAGATGGCATCCGCCTCACCAGACTTCATGATGCGGGCAATCTCCTGGTCAACCACTTTTTTGAAGGCCGGATCATCCTTGCGCAGGATGCAGCCATAGGCTTCAAACGACTGGGGCGTGCCGGTAACCGTCCACTCAGCCGGACGCCAGGTCTCGTGAATGGCAGCGTACAGCAGCACGTCGTCCATCATGTAGGCATCGGCATGGCTGGCTTGCAGCACAGAAAACGGGGTTTCGCCGCGATCAAAGGTGCTGACAATGTGGATGCGCCGGTTTTGCTCGGCATTCAATTTGCGCAGCATTTTTTCGGAAGTGGATGCGGCAAAGGTCACCACGTTCTTGCCGGTCAGGTCGGTAAAGTCTTTGATGCCCGAGTCCTTGCGCGTCATCAGCCTTGAGCCGGCCACAAATATCGTGTTGGAGAAAGCAACGATCTTTTGCCGCTCCAAGGTGTTGGTGGTAGCCCCGCACGACAGGTCGGCGCTGCCGTTTTGAATGGTCGGAAATCGATTCTGGGTGGTGAAGGGCACTTGCACGATTTGCAGCGCAGGCAAGTTCAATTCCCGTTTGACGGCCTCGGCAATCTTCAGCGCAAAGTCATACGAGTACCCCATGACCTTGCCGTCAGCCGTTCGAAATGTGAACGGTGGTGTGGACTCGTGGTAACCCAGTGCGATGCTTCCACTGGAGGCAATCTTGCGCAGGGTACCGTCCAGTTCGGGCGGCGCGGCGTGCGCCAGTGTCGGCCCGATCAGGGCAAGCGAAACCAGCAATTGAAAAGGTAGGGGTGACATGTTCAGCCTCAACAGGGTTTGCCAATGTTCTGAAATACCTGACAGTGCGGATGCCTCCGAGCCATCAGGCATCCATAGATGCCGTCAACTGTACCAGCGAAAAAAGGGGTTACCCTGGTATCAAACCCCAAACAAGTCAATCGAAGCCTGATTGGCTGGCGGTGTCACCCCCAGATGCCGGTACGCCGCCAAGGTGGCAATGCGCCCGCGTGGCGTGCGCTGCAAATAGCCCTGCTGAATCAGATACGGCTCGATCACGTCCTCAATGGTTTCGCGTTCTTCGCCAATGCTGGCGGCAATGTTGTCCAATCCGACCGGGCCGCCGTCAAAACGGTGGATGACCGCTTCGAGCAGCTTGCGGTCCATCAAATCAAAGCCCTGCGGGTCCACGTCGAGCATGTGCAAGGCGCGGTTGGCAATGTCCAGCGTAATCTCGCCGGAGCCCTTCACGTCGGCATAGTCGCGCACCCGGCGCAGCAAGCGGTTGGCAATACGCGGCGTGCCCCGCGAGCGTCGGGCAATCTCAAAGCCGCCCTGTTCATCGGTCGGCACATTCAGCAGGCCCGCACTGCGCTTGACGATGCGTGCCAGTTCCTCGGGCGTGTAAAACTCCAGCCGCGCCACAATGCCAAAGCGATCCCGCAGCGGGTTGGTCAGCATGCCAGCGCGGGTGGTGGCTCCTACCAGGGTGAAGGGCTGCAAGTCGAGCTTGATGGAGCGTGCCGCCGGGCCTTCGCCGATCATGATGTCAATTTTGTAGTCTTCCAGCGCCGGGTACAGGATTTCTTCCACCACCGGGCTCAGGCGGTGGATTTCGTCGATGAACAGCACATCGTTCTTTTCCAGATTGGTCAGGAGTGCCGCCAGATCCTTGGGCTTTTCCAGCACCGGGCCACTGGTCTGGCGCAGGTTCACCCCCAGCTCGGCGGCAATGATGTGGCTCAGCGTGGTTTTGCCCAGGCCAGGCGGGCCAAACAGCAGCACATGGTCCAGCGCCTCGTCGCGCATCTTGGCGGCGTTGATGAAAATCTCCAGCTGCTCACGGGCTTTGGCCTGGCCGACGTATTCATCGAGCAGCTTGGGGCGCAAGGCACGCTCAATCGCCTCTTCATTGGGGGATGCGGGCGCGTTGGACACCACCCGTTTGGGCGGCGCGGGGGCAAAGTCGTCGGTTTGGATACTCAAGGCAGACTCGGGTTTTGAAACAAAATGGCACTATAGCGCCGTGTCTGGCATCGGTACGCTTAAGCTGATGCCGCCCCGTGCCGATAACAAGTTATAAAAACCCTTTACAAGGTCAGCATTTGACCCATGCCTGCCATGAAAACCATGCCCCAACCCATTGCCAAGCCACTCATCTGCCGCGTTGAGGCCGATTCAATAGCCTACCCTTGGAAAACCTGGGTGATGTGTGGCATGACCGGGCTCTTTTTGGCAGCACTGATGCCCCCCTTGAGTCATGCCGCAGAACCCGCCGCCGCACATGAAGCGGCTCCTGCCCACACCGTCAAGAAAATCACGCCCGCAAAAAAACCAGCCGAAGAGGCCTCTGCCCCGGAAGGCAAAGACCTTGCGGTGGACATCAAAGCCGCCCTGCGGGACAAGTTGATCGACAGGAAAAGCCTGACCCTGGTCATCAAAGACAAGCCCGAACTCAAACCCGCAGCCAGCAAATCCACCGCCACCGGTTCAGCACATGCCCCTGCCGCAGCGGCCCACGCCGCTCCCGTGGCAGAACATGCCGCACCGGCCGCAGCCCATGCCGTAGCCCCCGCAGCGGTACGCCGCCCGGCAGCACATGCCGTGGCAGCCCCGGTGGTGAATCCCAAAACCAGCCGGGATTACATCCAGGCCAAGGCCGCCGCGCTCACCGGCCACGAAGCTCCGGCCACAGGTGCACATGGCGACAACACCCATGGCGGCGGTGAACCGCATTGGGCTTATGAGGGCGAAAACGGCCCGCAAAACTGGGGCAAGCTCAAACCCGAATTCAACGTGTGTGCCATTGGCAAACGCCAGTCACCCATCAATATTGAGGAATCCGTCACCTTGCAAGGCCCGGCTGAGCCCCTGCAGTTCAACTACACCGCCTCCAGCGGCACGGTGGTGAACAACGGCCACACCATCCAGGTCGACCTGTACGGTGACAACACCCTGACGGTACGCGGCTCGGTCTACAAGCTGGTGCAGTTCCACTTTCACACCCCGTCCGAGGAGCAGGTGAACTACCGCAACTACGCCATGGTGGCGCACCTGGTGCACAAAAACAATGAAGGCCAGTTGGCGGTGGTGGCCGTGCTGCTGGATCCCGGCGTGGCCAACCCGCTGATCAACAAGGTGTGGACTTACATGCCGCTGGACACGAGTGACCGGGTGCGAATGCCTGGCGGCATCGTCGACATGAACGAGTTGCTGCCCAAAGACCAGCGCTATTACCAGTTCATTGGCTCACTCACCACGCCGCCCTGCACCGAAGGCGTGTTGTGGATGGTGCTCAAAACACCGACCCAGCTCAGCAAAGAGCAAATCCGCCTGTTCCAGCAACTGTTTCCCAACAATGCCCGCCCAGTTCAGCCGCTCAATGGCCGGCCGGTGCGAGAAGCGCAGTGAAAAGACGTTGCGCTTATTTGGCCAGTGCCTTCAGCGCCAGTTTGATGCCGTCGCTCACCCCAATCTCTTTGGGCAAGGCTTTCAGCGCCACAGCGGCCTCACGGTCGCTGTAACCCAGCGCCAGCAATGCCTGCAAAATATCGCTCTGCGCGTCGCTGGCCAGGCTGGCGACCACGCCAATGTCGGGCCCGAGCTTGCCTTTGAGCTCCAGCAGCAGCCGCTCGGCGGTTTTTTTGCCAATGCCTGGCACCTTGATCAGTCGGCCCGCCTCCTGCAAGGTGACGGCCTGCGCTAGCTCGGTCACATTCATGCCAGAGAGGATCGACAGCGCCGTGCGTGGCCCCACGCCCGAAATTTTGATCAGCTCACGAAACCCCTCACGCTCCTGGGCGGTGGCAAAACCATACAGAATTTGCGCATCTTCCCGCACCACAAAATGCGTCAGCAGCGTGATCTTGCTGCCCAGCTCCGGCAGGTTGTAAAACGTGCTCATGGGCACAAACACCTCGTAACCTACGCCATGGCAGTCGATGACGACAGCGGGCGGATTTTTGGTGTCGAGCGTACCGGTTAACTTTGCGATCATTTTTTGCCTATCATGGGGGAACAGTCCCTCTTTCTGGAATTATCAACGTGATCCTTCGCCATATTTTTTCCCCACCCAACAACACCCGCCTGGCCCACCTGTGTGGCCCGACTGACGAGCATTTGCGCACCATTGAGGCCGCCTTGCAGGTCAAAATTGCGCACCGGCACGAACAGTTCAAGGTGGACGGCCTCAAAGCCAACGCCAAGCGCGGCATGGAGATGCTGCAAGCCCTGTATGAAATGGCGGCCCGTCCGATTGAGCCGCGCACGGTGCAGCTGATGCTCTCGGGCGACGGTGATGTCAACGGCGAAGACGGCCCCTCGCTCAAAACCAAACGTGCCGACCTGAAACCCCGCTCCATGAACCAGGCGCGTTACCTCGACAGCATTGCCAGCCACGACATCACGTTTGGCATTGGCCCGGCCGGTACTGGCAAAACCTATTTGGCGGTGGCGATGGCCGTGGATGCCTTGCAACGCAGCGCGGTGCAGCGTATTGTGCTGACCCGCCCGGCAGTGGAAGCCGGTGAACGCCTGGGCTACCTGCCGGGTGATCTGGCGCAAAAAATTGACCCGTACTTGCGCCCGCTGTACGACGCGCTGTACGACTTGATGGGTTTTGAGGCGGTGCAAAAAGCCTTTGAGCGCCAAAGCATCGAAATCGCGCCGCTGGCCTTCATGCGCGGGCGCACCCTGAACACCTCGTTTGTGATTCTGGACGAAGCCCAAAACACCACGCCCGAGCAGATGAAGATGTTTTTGACCCGGATTGGCTTTGGCTCCAAAGCCGTGGTCACCGGCGATGTGAGCCAGATTGACCTGCCCACCACCCAGTTCAGCGGCTTGATTGATGCCGAACGGGTGCTCAAGGGCGTGGAAGGTATTGCCATCTGCCGCCTGACCAGTGCCGATGTGGTGCGCCATCCGCTGGTGGCCCGCATTGTGGATGCCTACGACGCGCCGGGCCGCATCCCGCCCCATCCGCGTGACGATGCGCTGCCCATGCCCCCGTTTGAAGCCACTCCGCTGCCGGTGCACACCCCACCCAAGCTACCGACACGTGCCAAAGCGGCCCCCAAAGCCAATGTGGCCGCACGTGCGCCCCGCCGCAAGAAATCCGGTAACTGAATGATTGCTATAAAATAAATAGCTGTTTGCGCATGATAAATAAGCGCTACAGGCCATTTTCTTCTGTAAAAACACCTCTTTTATGAACCAACTCACCCTGTCTTTGCAATTTGCCCGCTTTGCCGATGCCCGGCTGCAC
>VIKI01000255.1:3435-7175 GCA_008080595.1 Comamonadaceae bacterium | reverse complement strand
CATGGCGGCGCAGTTTTCCATCACAAAAGCCCGCTCGCTGCGTGGGCTGGCGTAGTGGATGGCACGCGCCAGCAGCTCTTTGCCGCTGCCGGATTCGCCCGTGACCAGCACCGACAAATCATAGCGGGCGACGCGGGCGGCCATCTCACACACCGCATCCAGCGGGCTGCCGGGGGCGCGCACCATGCGGTCAAAGTCAAAGGCGGCGTGGGCATTGGCCAATGAGGCCTGTTTGCGCTGGCGCAGCACCGGGGCGCTGGTGCGCAGCTCCAGGTTCAGCCGCTGGGTCTGCATTTGCAGCGTGCGGGCCTCAACCGCATTGGCCACCGTGGCCAGCAGGTGCTCGGGCAGCCAGGGCTTGGGTACATATTGGTAAATACCAGCCTCGTTGATGCCGGCAATGATGTCTTGCGAGTCGGTATAGCCCGAGATGATGATACGCACCGTGTCGGGCCACTGCTCACGCACACTCTTGAGAAACTTGACCCCGGTGGTGCCAGGCATGCGCTGGTCACACAGGATCACGCTCACGTCGTGCTGCTCCAGCAGGGCATGCGCTGCGTCGGCAGAGCTGGCGGTGAGCACAGAAAAGTCTTCGTCCAGATTGCGCCGAATGGCTTCCAGCGAATGGGTTTCGTCGTCAACCACCAAGACCAGTGGCAACGGATTGCGGGGGATGGGCGATGCGGATGAGGACATTGAATTACTATACTATTAATAGCTGCTTGCGCATTGTTTATAATGGCTACAGGCTGTTTTTATATAAATTACGCTTAATGCGGCGCAGCAGGGCGTGCATGGGGGCGTGGCTGTCATACCGGCTTGGCGCTGCTGGCAGCAGGCTTCAACTCACGGTGCAGCGCCAGATGGCGCGGGGTCCAGGCGTGCGGCTTGCGAAAAACAAAGTGATGCCGCGCCACGTGGTAGCTGGGGTCAAAGCCATAAAAATTGCGGTTCATCTGAGTGAGTTCTTCGGCGCGGTAGCTGGCCAGGGGTTTGAGCATTTCATCACGTTGGCGTTGCGCCTGCTTGGCCTGGAGCCGCGCCGCCAGATCGGCTGCCCCGGCCATGGCCAGCGTGCGCTCCAGCACCTGGCTGGCAAATGCGGCCCGGTCTGACCCGAAGCAGTCGTCCAGCACGCCCTGGGCCACCGCCTCGGGGGCGCTCAAGGGCAAGCGCTGCTGCATCAGGGCACGGCTGGCCGCATCCCCGATGCGGCGCGGCAGCGAATACGTCCAATACTCGGAGCCATACAGATTGCCCATGTTTTTGTAGTGCGGGTTGAGCACCACGCCAGCGTGGGCCCACACCAGATCCGCCGCCAGCGCTAGAAAACAGCCGCCCGCCCCGGCGTTGCCCTGCAACGCGGCCACGGTGATGCGGTCGGTGAGGGTCAGCACTTCCAGCGTGGCATCGTTCATGGCGTTGATGTTGCGCCAGGAGGCATCGGCAGCGCTGTCGCCGGCCACACGCTGGGCCGCCTCAATGTCATGCAGGTGAATGCCATTGGAAAAAAAGTCTGCCCCGCCCGCCAGCACCAGCACCTGGGTCGGGCGGGTGCGCACCCACTGCAAGGCCTCACACAGGCGCTGGCATTGGCGCTCGGACATGGCACCGTTATGGAATTCAAAGTCGAGCCAGCCCACCCGTGCGCCGTCAGTGCCCACTTCGCGGTAACGCAGTTCGTCCCACTCATCTTCACCCTCTTCCCGCATCAGCGGCACAGCCAGCTCGGGCAGAGCGGCTGCGGGGGCGGCGAACACCCGTGTGGCGGCAAGTTTGAGAACGCCGTCACATCGGGCGGGCGCTGCCGGGCTGCCCTCCAGCCGCACATGGCCGATCCATACCGCGCCGTCCGTGCTGCGTTTGAGCAAGGCCGGGCCGCGCCGGGCCAGCAGCGCACCCGGTGGGCTGTCGACAAATTGGCGCACGATGGCCGGGCTGGCGGGGTGGGCATCAAATAAACGGCAAGGCTGTGAAAACAGCTGATCGAGCACGCCCGGCGAACCATCGGCGGCGGCGATTTTGCGCAACACCGTGGCGGTGCTGTCTTGGGCCCAGTCAATCTGGCGCTCGTGCTGTGTCATCAGGGGATGCCACTGACCTGCACCGGGGGCCGCCAGCTGAGCATCCTGAGCGGGAGTCAGTTGCCCCGGCACAAACCGCGCCAGCGCACGCCCTACCGCCACCACCGCTGCCTGGGTCAACTCGCGGCGGTAAATGCTGGACTTCGTGGCCTGTGGCCGCACCGCAAAGGGCTGCCAGGCCCAGACTTCACCGGCATCAAAATCGGCCACGGCCTGCAACACCGTGACACCCCATTGCGCCTCACCCCGGGTCAGCATCCAGTCCAGCGCACTGGGGCCGCGGTCACCCGGCACGCCGGGGTGCACCACCAGGCACACGGTGCGCGACCAGACCGATTCAGGAATGCGGCGCTTCAGAAACGGGGCCAGCACCAGATCAGGCTTGAACAGCGCCACCGCTTCTTCGGTGACCGCGTCGGCAATGTCCAGCTCGACTGAGACCTGATGCCCTTGCTGGCGCAGCAGGCCAAACAAACGCTGGGTCAGGCTGTTGAAGCTGTGGGTGAGCAAGAGGATGCGCATGACCAGGGCATCAGCAAATCCGTGGCAACTGCTCGCCGCTGAGCCAGTCCACCACGCGGCGGCCACCAAAGCGGGTGGCCATTTGCACAAAGCAGTTGCCGTCTTGAGTCACCGTGCCAATGCGCTGCGCGCCCTGCCCGAGCGGGTGCGCCCGCATGGCGGCCAGCAAGGTGTCGGCCACCTCGGGGGCGCACAGGGCGATCAGCTTGCCTTCATTGGCCACGTAGAGCGGGTCCAGCCCGAGCAATTCACAGGCGGCTTCGACCTGGGGCAACACCGGAATGGCGGCTTCTTCAATCAGCATGCCTACGCCGGATTGCTGGGCAATTTCATTCAGCGTGGTGGCCAGGCCACCACGGGTCGGGTCGCGCAACACATGCAGCGTGTGGGGGTCAGGCAAGGCCTGCAACATGGTTTGCACCAGCGTGTGCAGGGCGGCGGTGTCAGATTGAATGGCGGTGTCAAACTCCAGCGACTCGCGCTGCGACATCACCGCCACGCCATGCTCGCCCAGCGTGCCGGAAACCAGAATCACGTCACCCACCTGGGCCTGGCGGCCATCAATACACAAGCCAGGAGGGGCCACACCGACCCCGGTGGTGCTGATGAAGACACCGTCGCCCTTGCCTTTTTCCACCACCTTGGTGTCACCGGTGACGATGGGCACACCGGCCTCACGGGCGGCGGCGGCCATGGATTCGACGATGCGCTTCAGATCGGCCAGGGCAAAGCCCTCTTCGATGATGAAACTGGCCGACAAGTAGAGCGGCTTGGCCCCTGACATGGCCACGTCGTTGATCGTGCCGTGCACCGACAGGCAACCAATGTCACCGCCCGGAAAAAACAGCGGCGAGATCACATGCCCATCGGTGGCCAGCACCAGCCGCCCCTCAGACGGAAAGGGCAGCAAGGCCCCGTCATGGCCCTGGCGCAGGTACTCGTTGTCAAACGCACGGGCAAACAGCTCGTCAATCAGCTGGGCCGATGCGCGGCCACCGGCCCCGTGGGTCATGTCGACGTGCCCGTGTTTGAAATCCACCGGGCGCAGATAGTTCTTCTTGGTTGTCATGCGGATACCACCTCAATGTCTTTGAATCGGCCATAAGAATAGTGGGCGGCGCAGGCCCCTTC
>VIKI01000255.1:0-3400 GCA_008080595.1 Comamonadaceae bacterium | reverse complement strand
ATCGGGCTCTCGGGGGTGCACACCGTGCCAAACAGTTTGCAGTCGGCCGGGCGTTTGACACCGCGCAAAATGGCCCCACATTCACACTGCTTGTGGTCGGGCACGCTGGCGTAGTGCAGGTCAAACTTGCGTTCGGCATCCCAGGCAGCAAAAGCCGGGCGAATTTTCAGAGCGCTGTAGGGCACTTCACCCAGGCCACGCCACTCAAAGCTTTCACGCAATTCAAACACCTGAGACACCAGTTTTTGCGCCGCCAGGTTGCCCGCAGGCGTGACGGCTCTGGAAAACTCATTCTCCACCTCCGCACGCCCGGCATTCACCTGGCGCACCAGCATCAAAATGCCCTGCATCACATCCAGCGGCTCAAACCCGGTGATGACCACCGGCTTGCGGTATTCCTGGGCAAAGTGCTCATAGGGCTGCGAACCAATCACGATGCTGACATGGGCCGGGCCAATAAAGCCATCAATCGGCACCGTGCCCAACTCGCGCACCTCGGCAGATTCAAGAATATGCGTGATGGCCGAGGGGGTCAGCACATGGCAGCTCAGCACGCTGAAGTTGCTCACACCCCGCGCAGCCGCATCACGCAGCACCAGGGCGGTGGGCGGCGTGGTGGTCTCAAAACCAATGGCAAAAAACACCACCTCGCGGTCTGGATGCTGCTCGGCCAGCTTGAGTGCATCGGCAGCCGAATACACCATGCGAATGTCCGCCCCACGCGCCTTGGCCTTGATGAGCGAGAGGCCATCCGAGGCCGGCACACGCATGGTGTCGCCATAGGTGCAAAGCATCACACCCCGATCCAGCGCCAGCCGAATCGCCAGGTCGACCCGGCCAATCGGCAGCACACACACCGGGCAACCCGGCCCGTGGATCATGCGCACGCTGGGCGGCAGCATGTCGGTAATGCCGTAGCGCGAGATGGCATGCGTGTGGCCGCCGCAAAACTCCATGAAGTTGTAGCTGATGCCGGGGCGCACTTCGGCGGCAATGTTGGCGGCAATGTGACGGGCCTGCGTGCCGTCGCGGAATTCGTCGATGTATTTCATGGCTGGCTTTCGACCTGCGCCAGCTCAGCAAACAGCGCCAGCGTGCGCTGCGCCTCTTCGGGGTCGATTTTGCCGAGGGCGTAACCGACGTGGATGATCACGTAGTCGTCCACCTGGGCATCGTCGACCAAGTCAATGGAGACGTCTTTGCGCACACCGCCGAGGTCGACGATGGCGCGGAGATTGGGTAACAGTTCCACCACTCGGGCGGGGAGGGCTAGGCACATGGTGAAGTCTCCACACAATTTGAATAAAAATCTGCTGTAGCGCTTTTCTGAGTTGCGTAAGCAGCTATGGTTTTTGCATTGATCGGTGCGTGTAAAAATGGCCCTCTATGACACGTTCGTTTTGCTCGCCACGCACGCCTTGGGGAAGCTTCCCTGATGTTCTGATTCACGCCAACGAATCGGCGGTTAAACAGCATCCCGCTTACAGGGCGGCCAAGGCTGGAGATGGTTTTGCTGCAACCGCGCTGGTCAATGACACCATGAGCGAGGTGCAAAACATCCGGCTGGTAGAGCTGTTGCGTGGGCACACACCCATTTTGGTCAGTGCCCACGCCTACGAACGCGAAGGTGTCAATGCCATTCCCGAGAGCTTTGCCGTCGAAATCAGCAAAGCTACTGGATGGCCTCATGATGTGGGAGTGGCCCAAGTCAACGTGGTCGCACACACTGGGGCTGATGGTTTTTCGCGTTTGGCCAGGCAAGCCGAGTTTGACGGGGTGGTTCAGTCTGGCTGTGAATACGTGCTGGTTGATGACTTTGTTGGAATGGGTGGCACCCTGGCCAATTTGAAAGGCTTTATCGAGTCCCAAGGGGGAAAAGTGTTGGCAGCGGTATGCTTGACAGGCAAACCCCACTCCGCCAAACTGACACCCAGCGCTGAACGATTGCAAGAATTGAGGCTTAAACATGGACAAGAACTTGAAAACTGGTGGATTGAACGATTCGCTCACGCCTTCGACGCGCTTACTGAATCAGAAGCTCGGTACCTCGCCCGAACTGAGACGGCTGACACCATCCGAAGTCGAATTGCTGCTGCAAAGTAAGCGTGAATTGGCCGCACAGGCCTTTGCCACCGTCACGCGCGCATCCAGCCACAAAGTCGCCGCGGCCTGACAAGGCCAAATGCTCACCACGCGAGTGGGACTGTCTAAGCACATAGTGATGACTCCTTGGAAGTTGAATAAAAACAGACGATATCGTTTATCTGTATTGCGCAGGATGCTATAGATTTAATTTCACCTGGCCTCTTTTTCCTCTGCTTTTGACGAATAGTCATGTTAGCCAGCCGCGCCACGGGAAGCCCCAAGAATTGCACTGAAATGTTTGGTGAGCTCAGCGCTCTTTTCAGCGGTAGGCGCATTGGCTATTGCACGCTCAGCGGCCGCGCGACTCTCAGCCGTGTGGCCGAGGGCAAACAGCGCTTCGGCATGGGCCAAACGCCAGCGGCAGCAGGTGGCCAACGCGCTCAAAGTGTGCGCCGTCCACCCGCAACACTTCGCCACCCCAAGCTGTGCCATCCATTCCCAGGCCAACCCCGTCCAGCGCCAGGCCCAGCACCGGCTGAGTGAAGCAGCGCCAGGTGGGTGCTGAAAAAGTCGGGGTGCAGGTCGTGGGCCACGGCATCGATGGGGCCACCGGCCTGCGCCAGCAGCGCCTGCACCGATTGCTCCAGCGCCACGCAGGCGGCGGGGTCGGACAGGTCGCCATGCACGGCTGACCACAACGGCGTGCCCGGCGCTTGGGTGTCGAGCAGACAGGCGGCGTTTTTCAGGAACGCGCCGCAGGCCAGGATGCGGGCCATGGTTTAGGCGGACTCTGCCCGCAGTTGCGCCAGCTCGGCTTCCAGTTGGGCAATGCGGGCTTGGCGGGCATCGGGCTGCTGAGTGTGGGCCGGGTCGGCCAGCAGCCAGTCCAGCCAGGCTTGCATGCCTTCGCCGGTGCTGGCGGACAGCTCCAGGATGGTGATGCCGGGGTTGACGCGGCGGGCGTAGTCTTTGCAGCGGGCCAGGTCAAAGTTCAGGTGCGGCAGCAGGTCGATCTTGTTGAGGATCATCAGCTTGGCGGCGGCGAACATGTCGGGGTATTTGAGCGGCTTGTCTTCGCCCTCGGTGACCGAGAGGATGGCCACCTTGGCCTGTTCGCCCAAGTCCCACAGCGCGGGGCACACCAGGTTGCCGACGTTTTCGATGAACAGCAGCGACTGGGCGCTGTGACCATGGTCATGTGCGTGGTCATGGTCATGGTCATGCGGATGGTGGTGATCATGCCCGTGATCGTGGTGATGTTCATGTTCATGTTCATGTTCATGTTCATGTTCATGTTCATGTTCATGTTCATGTT
>VIKI01000015.1 GCA_008080595.1 Comamonadaceae bacterium | reverse complement strand
GTGATACCGGTGGCCATATTTTCCGGACTCAGTCGTATGTGGAGCTGTTGACCAGTGCCATGCGTCAGCACCCGCAATACCGGGAGCAACTCTCAGAAGAGCAGATGAAAATGATCGTGCGGGCCGCGCCCCTGCATGACATCGGCAAAGTCGGCATTCCAGACCATATCTTGCGCAAACCCGGGCGGCTGTCAGCAGAAGAATTTGAAACCATGAAGACCCATAGCCAGATCGGCAGTGATGCCATCGCACTGGCCATGCAACGCGTCAAGGATGCAGATCGTTCAGCCTACCGAAGCCTGGGTACACCGCTGGCTTTTCTTGAAGTAGCGCGCCAGATTGCACGCTCACACCACGAACGCTGGGATGGCTCGGGCTACCCGGATCAACTGCAAGGTGAGGCGATTCCCCTGGCCGCCCGCATCATGGCGCTGGCTGACGTGTTTGATGCAATGACCACCCGGCGGGCCTACAAAGACCCTATACCGGCAACCAAGGCGGTCGCCGATATCACATCTGAAAAGGGCAAACACTTCGACCCCACCCTGGTGGAGATCTTTCTGGAATTGCAGGAAGAATTTGCCAGAATTGCCCATCGATTTGCCCATTGACACGGAGCCCATGGCTCTCCTTGGGCTCGACCTCAAGGCACCGGTGTCAGCTTGGCCACACTCAGCGCCAGCCATTTGATGCCGTGGCGCGGGAAGTTGATCTGGGCGCGGGCATCGTCACCGCTGCCCTCCAGGCTCAGCACCGTGCCCTCGCCAAACTTGGCGTGAAACACTTTTTGTTTGACCTGCAAGCCGCCGGGAGGGGCTTTTTGCGCCGGCACCGGGGCCGCGGCGCTGGTGTATTTTGAATAATCAGTGCCAAATTGGCCTCTAGCCCCCGTACCATATGCGCGAGGAGCTCCTGAATTTGAAGCAAACCCAGCTGAACCGAAGCCACCGCCAAAGCCCTGATTCTTGGGCGTGATCCACTTCAGGGCTTCTTCGGGCAGCTCTTCAAAGAAGCGGCTTTTCAGGTTGTAGCGGGTCTGGCCGTGCAGCATGCGGGTTTGCGAATGGCTCAGGTACAGGCGTTTACGGGCCCGGGTGATGGCCACGTACATCAGGCGGCGTTCTTCCTCCAGACTGTCGCGGTCTGTCATGGAGTTTTCGTGCGGGAACAAGCCCTCTTCCATGCCGGTGATGAACACGCAGTCAAACTCCAGCCCCTTGCTGGCATGCACCGTCATGAGCTGAATGGCATCCTGCCCGGCCTGGGCCTGGTTGTCACCGGCTTCCAGTGCGGCATGGGTCAGGAAGGCGGCCAGCGGTGACAGGGTTTCGCCGGTCTCAGCATCGGGCGCGGGGATGTCCACCACGGGCTGATTCAAATCCAGGCCTTGGGAAGCGGGCGATTGCGTCAAGGCCTGGCCCAGCTCGTCCACCGGCAGCGCCACCGCATCACGGCCAAAGCCTTCGATGCTGACAAAACTCTCGGCGGCGTTGACCAATTCTTCCAAGTTTTCGACACGGTCTGCGCCTTCGCGGTCGGCTTTGTAGTGCTCGATCAAGCCACTGTGCGCCAGCGTAAGTTCAATGGTTTCGCGCAGGCTCAAGCCCTGGGTTTGTTCGCGCAGCACGTCAATACCGGCCAGAAAGGCCCCAATGTTGCTGCCTGCCTTACCGCCCAGGCCGCTGACCGCATCGCTCAAGGCGCAGCCGGTGGCGCGGGCGGCATCTTGCAACAGCTCCAGGCTGCGTGCGCCAATGCCGCGCGGCGGAAAGTTCACCGCACGCATAAAGCTGGTGTCGTCACGCGGGTTTTCCAGCAGGCGCAGGTAGGCCAGCGCGTTTTTGATTTCGACACGCTCAAAAAAGCGCAGGCCACCATAAACCTTGTAGGGCATACCAGCGTTGAACAGCGCGGTTTCGATGACACGGCTTTGTGCGTTGGAGCGGTACAACACGGCGATTTCCTTGCGCTCGTGGCCTTCGCGCACCAGTTGTTTCATCTCGTCGACCATCCAGTTGGCCTCCGCAAAGTCACTGGTGGCCTCAAACACCCGCACCGGTTCACCCGGCCCTTGGGCGGTGCGCAGGTTTTTGCCCAGGCGCTTGCTGTTGTTGCTGATCAGCGCGTTGGCGCTGTCCAGGATGTTGCTGCCGCTGCGGTAGTTTTCCTCCAGCTTGATCTGGTGGCGCACGCCAAATTCACGCACAAAGTCAGCCATGTTGCCGACCCGCGCCCCGCGAAAGGCGTAGATGCTCTGGTCATCGTCCCCCACGGCCAGCACGCAGCCGGTGGGCTGGAAAGCGCCATCGACGCTGCTGTGTGCGCCGGTGCCTGCGAGCATCTTGATCCAGGCGTATTGCAGCTTGTTGGTGTCCTGAAACTCGTCAATCAAGATGTGGCGAAAGCGGCGTTGGTAGTGCTCGCGGATCGGGTCGTTGTCGCGCAGCAGCTCGTAACTGCGCAGCATCAGCTCGCCAAAATCGACCACACCTTCGCGCTGGCATTGCTCTTCATAGAGCTGGTAAATCTCGACTTTTTTGCGGGTTTCGGGGTCAGTCGCCACCACCTGAGCTGGGCGCAGGCCGTCTTCCTTGCAGCCGCCAATGAACCACTGCAGCTGTTTGGCCGGGTAACGTTCGTCGTCAATGCCAAACTGTTTGTACAGGCGCTTGATGCTGGAGAGCTGGTCTTGGGTGTCGAGAATCTGAAAGGTTTGCGGCAGGTTGGCCAGTTTGTAGTGGGCCCGCAGCAGGCGGTTGCACAGGCCGTGGAAGGTGCCAATCCACATGCCGCGCACGTTCAGCGGCAGCATGGCAGACAAGCGGGTCATCATCTCCTTGGCGGCCTTGTTGGTGAAGGTCACCGCCATGATGCCACCGGGTGAGACCTGACCGGTTTGCAGCAGCCAGGCGATGCGGGTGGTGAGCACCCGGGTTTTGCCGGAACCCGCACCGGCCAGGATCAGCGCGTGCTCAGACGGCAGCGTGACAGCCGCCAGCTGCTCAGGGTTAAGGTTGTGCAGCAGGCCTGCGTCCGGGCTTTGGGGGGTATTTTCAGAGAACATGGGGGCATTGTAGAAAGCAGCGCCGAATCCTCAGCCCCTGCCCCGCCCTGTGAACCACGTTGTAGACCCTATAGCAAAATTCATATACCGCAGCCGCTTTGACCTTTCTACAATCAAGCACCGGGCCCAAGCAATTGCAGCCCGGTTTTTTTTGCCTGTGTGCTGTTCACCGCGCCAGGCATCTGAAACCGGTACGGCATTCCAAGCGCTCTCTTTCAACCCGACGTATGCCTGTGGCTACCCAGCAGGCCCACGTCTAGCAAGGAGCCTGATCCAATGGAAATTTTTGACTACGACAACATCTTGCTGCTGCCCCGCAAATGCCGGGTCGACAGCCGTTCTGAATGTGATGCCAGTGTGGAATTAGGCCCACGGCGTTTCCGCATTCCAGTGGTACCGGCCAACATGAAAACCGTGGTGAGTGAAGCCATTTGCATCTGGATGGCGCAAAACAACTACTTTTACGTCATGCACCGTTTTGATCTGGACAACGTGAAGTTTGTCCAGGACATGCACACGCTGGGTTTGTATGCGTCGATCTCTCTGGGGGTTAAAAAACCCGATTACGACACCGTCGACAAATTGGTGGCCTTGGGTCTGACACCGGAATACATCACCATCGACATTGCCCACGGCCATGCCGACAGTGTGAAGAACATGATTGCCTACCTGCGCGAAAAAATCCCAGGCACCTTCATCATTGCCGGCAACGTGGCCACGCCCGAGGCGGTGATTGACCTGGAAAACTGGGGAGCCGATGCCACCAAGGTCGGCATTGGCCCAGGCAAGGTCTGCATCACCAAACTCAAAACCGGGTTTGGTACCGGCGGCTGGCAACTGAGCGCAGTGAAGTGGTGCGCCCGGGTGGCGACAAAGCCAATCATTGCCGATGGCGGCATTCGCGACCATGGCGACATTGCCAAAAGCATCCGTTTTGGAGCCACCATGGTCATGATTGGCTCGCTGTTTGCCGGCCACGAGGAAAGCCCTGGCAAAACAGTGGAAGTGAATGGCACTCTGTTCAAGGAATACTACGGCTCAGCCAGCGACTTCAACAAGGGCGAATACAAGCACGTGGAAGGCAAGCGTATTCTGGAGCCGATCAAGGGCCAACTGGCCAACACGCTGATCGAGATGGAGCAAGACGTACAAAGCTCGATCAGCTACTCAGGCGGCAAGAAACTGATGGACATCCGCAAAGTGAATTACGTCACGCTCGGGGGTGACAACGCGGGGGAACACTTGCTGATGTGATCGTTCAATTTTCTTGTCAGCCATCACTGACAAGCCTGGAATTCCAGCTAGAATTTCGGGCTTGTCATCAACCAAGCATGACAACGGGAATTTAGCTCAGCTGGTAGAGCAGCGGACTCTTAATCCGTCGGTCGAGAGTTCGAATCTCTCAGTTCCCACCAAAATACTTCACTCCATCATGGCCTTAGCGTTTTTTCGCTCGGGCCATTTTTTTTGCCGTGTTGTCATCAGTTGGACATCCCCCAACCGGTGCGGGGCCAAAGACCGGGAAATGTTCTCAATCCAAAGACACAGCAGCCACACCAAGCGCCAAAATCACTGAAATTGCGGCACACTTTGGGCATGCAAGAAAAATTTCTCACCACCCCGCTGTCGTACCCTGAAGGTCAGGCGGGTGTTGTGGGGAAACTGGTTTTTTTACAGCTCCGTTATGCCTGACGGCATTTTTTATTCATTCAGTCACTATGCCGAACCAACACAAGACAACCATAACCCGTGATGCTGAGGGTAAAAACGGTGTTCAGTCTTTAGAAATCGGCATGACCATTTTGCGCGCCATCAGTGGGGGGCACCGCTCGATGATGCTCAAGGACATTGCCGCTGCGGCGGACATGTCGGCCTCCAAAGTGCACCGCTACATTGTCAGCCTGGTGCGCTCGGGCCTGGTCGAGCAAGACCCCATGACCTCTCGTTATGACCTCGGGCCATTTGCATTGAGCCTGGGCTTGGTTGCCGTGGATCGATTGGACCGCGTCAAGCTCGGCTTATCCGCAATTGCCGAATTGCGCGACGAGATCAACCAGACCACCGCACTGTCGATATGGAGCGACAACGGCCCGGTCATCATTCGGTCGTTAAGACCCTACCGCCCGATCACCGTCAACGTGGTCACAGGTACCGCCTTGCAATTGTTGACTTCGGCCAGCGGCCGGGTGTTTGCCGCCTGGTTGCCGCGCACGACAACCGAAGCCCTGATTGGCCGTGAGCGCGCCACCTTGGCGCTGCCGGAAGAGCTTCAGAGCACATCTGGCATAGATGCCATGCTGGCACAGGTGCGGGCTGACCACGTGTCGGTTGTCAGTGACTACCACTTGGTGCCGGGGGTGGCTGCCGCAGCTGCGCCAGTGTTCAACTTCAAACATGAAATCACGCTGTCGGTGCTGGCGATTGGTGTCAAAGACATGATTGATCTCTCCCCGAACAGCAAGGTCGTCACGGCATTAAAGCGCTGCGCCGATGAGTTGTCTTTGCGACTGGGCCACATTTCACAAGACAAATTAGCCTAAAGCGCTTATAAATAAAGCGCAAGATGCTCTCATTATAGGAGCACGTTGCTTCATCAGTGACGCTTCTCACCCAAGGCGACCCCTCCGAAATTCCAGACGTTTTCTGCTTCGCTAAAAAAATTTTCAAATATCGATTGACAGAACTAATTCCATATTTCAGAATCACGGTCATAAATGAATGAGCCCTCCAAGAGGGCTCTGATAAACCGGAGACAGTGCATGATGAAGTTGTCAACCCACCAAGGGCGGTGGAAACTCGCCCTTTGGAGCGCCTGATGCTGGCCGAATTTCTGCAATTTTTGTTCTCGGGCATCACCGTCGGGGCCACCTACGCCCTGGCCGCCCTGGGCTTCACGCTGATCTACAACGCCAGCAACGTCATCAACTTTGCACAAGGTGAATTCATCATGCTTGGCGGCATGCTGGCGGTGTATTTTTCTCAAGCGGGGCTGCCTCTGCCGGTGGCACTGGTGTTGGCCATCGTGGTACCCGCCATCGTTGGTGTGGTCGTGGAGAAACTGGCGATCGAACCGGTCAAGGGCGCTGAGCCGGTCACGCTGATCATCATCACCATTGGTGCCTCACTTGTGATTCGCGGGCTGATCCAGGTCTGGCTGGGCAAAAACACTTTCAGCCTGCCCGCCTTCTCGGGTGATGTGCCACTGCAAATTCTGGGGGCCACACTGATGCCGCAAAGCCTGTGGGTTCTGGGCGTGACCGCTGTGGTGGTGGTGGCGCTGTGGTACTTTTTTAACCGCACCCTGCACGGCAAGGCGATGCTGGCCACCTCCTTCAACCGGGTGGCGGCCGAACTGGTGGGCATCAACACCAACTGGGTGCTGTTTTTGAGTTTTGCCATGTCGGCCGCACTGGGTGCCCTGGGTGGCATTCTGGTGACCCCCCTCACGCTCACCTCCTACGACGTGGGCATCATGCTCGGGCTCAAGGGTTTTGTGGCCGCTGTGGTGGGAGGCCTGGGCAACGGCTTGGGTGCGGTGCTGGGTGGTTTGCTGGTGGGCATTCTGGAAGCCATGGGCGCGGGCTATATCTCGTCGTCCTACAAGGATGCCATGCCGTTTGTGCTCATTCTGCTGATCTTGTTTTTTATGCCGCGTGGCCTGTTTGGCGGCAAAACCACCGACCGGGTCTGAGCATGAAAAAGAACCCTTTTATGGGCCTCTACATCATCATGGCAGTGCTGCTGGTGCTGCCTTTTGTGTTGCCCAACAGTTTTTATGTGGATCTGGCCATTCGCATGGCGATCAATGCCGTGATTGTGCTGGGCTTGAACCTGTTGATTGGTTTTGCCGGTCAGATCAGCCTGGGCCATGCCGGTTTTCTGGGGATTGGGGCCTATGCCACTGCGGCGCTGCCCACCCACTTAGGCTGGCATCCGCTGCTGGCCATGGCCACAGGCGCTGCCGCAGCCGGTCTGCTGGCTGCCCTTGTGGCGCGGCCGATTTTCAAGCTCAAGGGGCATTACCTGGCCATGGCCACGCTGGGCCTGGGCATCATCATCAACATTGTGGTGCGCACCGAAGCGGCCTGGACTGGCGGGCCGGACGGCATGCCGGTGCCGCCCATGAGCCTGGCCGGGTTCGAGATTTCGGGCGACAAACACTGGTACTGGATCGTTGCCGTGCTCTTGTCAACCAGTGTCTGGGCCTCCCTCAACCTGATCGACTCACCCTTTGGCCGGGCCTTGCGGGCCTTGCATGGCAGTGAGGTGGCCTCCAAGGTGGTGGGTGTTGATGTTGTGCGCTACAAGGTCGCCATTTTTGTGCTGTCCGCCGTGTTTGCCAGCATCATGGGCAGCGTCACCGCCCATTACGTGGGTTTTGTCACGCCCAATCTGGCCGACTTTTTCCACTCCATTGAATTGGTCACCATGGTGGTGATTGGTGGCATGGCCTCGGTCTATGGCTCGGTGGTGGGTGCGGTGTTACTCACTGCACTGCCGCAAGCCCTGACATCTTTTGAAGGCTGGGAAACCGTTGCGTTCGGCACGATTCTGATGGTGTGCATGATCTTTCTGCCCAAGGGTCTGGTGCCCACACTGGCAGCCAAATTTGGCAAAGGTGAATGAGCATGGCCTTGCTTGAAGTCAAAGACCTGTCAATCCACTTTGGGGGTGTCAAGGCCGTGCAAAACGTCAGCTTCACGATTGACGCAGGCATTGTCTACGCGGTGATCGGCCCCAACGGTGCGGGCAAAACCACCCTGTTTAACCTGATCACTGGCATTTACACCCCCACCACCGGCAGCATTCTGCTCGACGGCGAATCGATTGGCGGCAAAGCCCCCGACGAACTGGCCCGGCGCGGTGTGGCGCGCACCTTCCAGAACCTGCAAATCTGCATGAACATGAGCGCCATCGAAAACGTCATGGTGGGTGCCCATCTGCGGCTGGATCGCAACCTGTTCAAAGCCGCTTTGCGCTGGCCCGCACTGAAACAACGTGACCGCGAATTACACGCAGAAGCCGCTGAGCTGATGCAATTTGTCGGGCTTGAAGCCTATGTGAACGCACGTGCCGACAGCATGCCCTACGGTGCCTTGAAGCGGCTGGAAATTGCCCGGGCCCTGGCCATGAAACCACGCCTGATATTTCTGGACGAACCCGCTGCCGGCCTGAACCCGAAGGAAACCATTGAAGTTGACGCACTGGTGCGCAAGGTGGCTGACTCGGGAGTGACCGTGGTTCTGGTGGAACACGACATGAAGATGGTGATGAACCTCTCTGACCGCATTCTGGTGCTGGACTATGGCAAAAAACTGACCGAAGGCACCGGCCCAGAAGTGCGCCGCAACCCTGACGTGATTGCCGCCTACCTTGGCGCACACGCGTGAACCCGAGGCCCACCATGGACGCACTCACCCTCATCAGCCAGGACCACAGCAACCTGTGGCGTTTGGCCACCACCATTGACCAGGTCGCCAGTGAGATCGAGCACGGCGCTGCGGTTGAACAAGCCTTTTTTGCCTCGGTGTTTGACTACATCGAACAGTTTGTCGACCGCTCACACCACCCCAAGGAAGACGACTACCTGTTCCGCCTGCTGCGCCTGCGCAACCCCGATGCCGCCGCTGTGCTGGACAGCCTGCAAACCGAACACCGCGACGGCCCCGCCAAGCTGTCCACCTTGCGCCTCCGGGTTGCCGAAGCGGCCAGGGGGCAGTTCACCGTTGGCCTATTGGCAGAGGCCTTACGCGACTACACCGTTGGCCTGAAAGCCCACATCCGCACCGAAGAAAAAAGTGTCTTGCCCTTGGCACGCAGCAGCTTTTTGGATGCCGACTGGGCCGAGATCAACCACGCATTTCTGGACAACAAGGACCCTCTTTTCGGCGACAAGGCCAATGCCGAGTTTCGCCAGCTGTACCACCGCATTGCCAGCCTGGCCCCCGAATCGATTGGGCTTGGGGCCAGCAGTGTGGGCGACCTTCAAGCCAGCGCAGCACCCGCCCAAGGTGAGGTGATTCTCAGAGTACAAGGCATGGAAAGTTGTTATGGCCGCATCAAGGCGCTCAAGGGCATCAGCCTTGAAGTGCGCCGGGGCGAAACCGTGGCCTTGGTAGGCGCCAATGGCGCTGGCAAAACCACGTTTTTGCGCACCCTGTCTGGCGTGCAGCCAATGAGCGCGGGCCGCATTCACCTCGATGGCCAAGACATCAGCAAATTACGCTCCGACCTGCGTATGCGCTGCGGCATTTGCCAAAGCCCGGAAGGTCGGCAAGTGTTTGGCCCCCTCTCGATCGAAGACAACTTGAAGCTGGGGGCCTACACCCAGCCCCGGCATCAGACCGAAGGTGACATGGAAAAAATCTTCACCATGTTCCCCATCCTGAAAGAAAAACGCGCCTTACCTGCCGGCACTTTGTCGGGTGGCCAACAGCAGATGCTGGCGATTGGCCGGGCACTGATGGGCCGCCCCAAGCTATTGCTGCTGGATGAGCCCTCCATGGGCCTGGCCCCCTTGTTGGTGGAAGAAGTCTTCAACGTCATCAAGACCCTCAAGGCCCAAGGCATGACGATTTTGCTGGTGGAGCAAAACGCTTTTGCCGCGCTGGCCATTGCGGATCGGGGTTATGTGCTGGAAACCGGCACGGTCACTTTGACCGGCACCGGACAGGAACTCATCAGCAACGAACAGGTGCGTGCTGCGTACCTGGGGATGTGAGTCACATGTTTCGCTATGAACCCGCGCTGCAGCAGAAATGGGGTCGGATCCCCATTCGGCCCACAGCTGCCGCCATCACCAACCAACGCCCCTCCGAATGGGGCTCTGACCCCACTTCTGCGGACCACACCAACATCACCCCCAAGGAAACCACATGACCAAAAAATTCGCATCCCAAGCCGACCTGGAGGTCAAGAAGACCACCTTTGCCCAGCTCTCCGAGCATTGCTGGGCCTACACCGCCGAGGGCGACCCGAACACCGGCGTGATCATTGGCGACGATTCGGTGCTGATTTGTGATGCCCTGGCCACGCCGGTGATGGCGCAAAACCTGATTGCCGAAATTCGCAAAATCTCCAGCAAACCCATCAAATACGTGGTGTTGTCGCATTACCACGCGGTGCGGGTGCTGGGTGCTTCCGGCTACAAAGATGCCGGCATGCAGGAAATTATTGCCAGCCAGGGCACTTACGAGATGATTGTGGAGCGTGGTGCACAAGACATGCAGAGTGAGTACGAGCGTTTTCCGCGCCTGTTTGATGCGTTTGACTCCATCCCCGGCCTGACCTGGCCGACCCTGGTGTTCAAGGACGAGATGACGCTGTGGATGGGTAAGCTTGAAGTGAAGATCATGCATGTCGGCCCCGGCCACACCAAGGGCGACACCATTGTCTGGGTGCCCAGTGAAAAAGTGCTGTTCTCGGGTGACCTGATGGAAGCCGATGCGGCTTGTTACACCGGCGATGCCCAGCTGGAAGAATGGCCCGCCACCCTGGATGCGCTGGCTGCCTTGATGCCTGAAAAAATTGTGCCTGGCCGTGGCCCGGCGCTCGACACCCCTGAGCGTGTCACCGCCGGACTGGCCTACACCCGTGATTTCGTCAGCACCTTGCTGAGTTCAGCCAAAGAGGCGGTGGCACAAGGCATGAACCTGAAACAAGCCATGGCGCATTGCCGCAAGGCCATGGACCCCAAGTTTGGCCATGTCTTCATTTACGAACACTGCCTGCCCTTCGATGTGACCCGTGCCGTGGACGAAGCCAGCGGCATCAAACACCCCCGCATCTGGACGGCCGAGCGTGACAAGGAAATGTGGCACGGCCTGCAAGCGGTGGAATAAGTCACCCCAACATCGGCACAAAAAATTTAACACCAGAGACAAGCCATGTTAAGCACTTACCAATATCCCAAATTTGACTACATCCGCCCGCCCGAGCAGTCTGGCGCTGAGAAAAAACGCTACCCCGTGGTGGTGGTCGGTGCTGGCCCGGTGGGCCTGGCCGCTGCCATTGAGCTGGCACAGTCGGGTGTGCCCGTGGTGGTGCTGGACGACGACGACACCGTGTCGGTGGGCTCACGTGGGGTTTGTTATGCCAAACGTGCACTGGAGGTGCTGGACCGCATCGGTTTGGGCCAGCCCTGTGTGGACAAGGGTGTCAGCTGGAACGTGGGCCGCACGTTTTTCCGCGAGCAGGAGGTGTACAACTTCAATTTATTGCCACAGCCAGACCACAAGCGCCCCGGCATGATCAACCTGCAGCAGTATTACCTGGAAGAGTTCGAGGTGAAACGCGCCCAGGAACTGCCCAACCTGGACTTACGCTTCAAAAACAAAGTGCTGTCTGTCACACCGCAAGGTGATGGTGCCACGCTGCAGGTGGAAACACCGGACGGCATTTACACGCTGGAAACCGACTGGCTGGTGGTGGCTGACGGCGCCCGCAGTGGCATTCGGCGTTTGATGAACCTGGAAATTGACGGCAAGATCTTCATGGACCGGTTCCTGATTGCCGACGTGGTGATGAAGGCCGATTTTCCGCATGAGCGCTGGTTCTGGTTTGACCCGCCGTTTCACCCTGGGCAATCGGTGCTGTTACACCGCCAGGCTGACAACGTCTACCGCATCGACTTTCAGCTCGGCTGGCAGGCCGACCCGGAAGAAGAAAAGAAACCAGAGAAGGTGATTCCGCGCATCAAGGCCATGCTGGGAGATGAGCGCGAGTTTGAGCTGGAATGGGTCAGCGTCTACACCTTCCAGTGCCGCCGCATGAATGCCTTTACCCACGGCCATGTGCTGTTTGTGGGTGATGCGGCGCACCAGGTGTCACCATTCGGCGCACGCGGTGCCAACTCCGGCATTCAGGACACTGACAACCTGTGCTGGAAACTCAAGCTGGTGCTTGAGGGTAAAGCCCCACCCGAGTTGCTGGACAGCTATTCTGAAGAGCGTGTGTTTGCGGCCGATGAAAACCTGCTCAACTCCACCCGCTCCACCGACTTCATCACCCCCAAAAGCAAAACCTCTCTGACGTTTCGCAACGCGGTGCTGAGCCTGGCACGTGACCATGCCTTTGCCCGTGCACTGGTCAACTCGGGCCGTTTGTCGGTGCCCAGTTACCTGACCGAATCGCGGCTGAACACGCCGGATGCTGACGTTTTTTCAGGCGACATGGTGCCCGGCGCACCGATGGACGATGCACCGATGCGGGTGCAGGGTCAGGATGCCTGGCTGCTGGATCAGGTCGGCCATCGGTTCATGGTGCTGGTGTGTGTCAGCGATGCCTCCATGGTGGATACATCCCTGCTGGCCAGCTTCACGGCCGTGGCCAACGGGGCCCTGACACCCGAGGTGATTCTTGTGAGCGCCACAGCGGGCACGGCCCCACAGGGTCTGCGGCTGCTGGAAGACCACACCGGGCGTTTCGCCGAGCGTTATGACACCAGACCGGGCACCACCTACCTGATCCGCCCGGACCAGCATGTGGCCGCACGCTGGCGCAGTTTCGATGCCGGGCAGGTCAGCCAGGCCATTGCCCGCGCCACCTGCAACCTTCACTAAGGAGCACGCCATGTCCCTGAACCTGCAACCCAACTTCAATGAAACCGGTAAACGCTACTTTCGTGCCTTCACACCCGGCGACGATTTTTACGAAGCGCTGATTGATACCCACCGCGACCTCAGCGACGAGCAAAGTGCCATGGTCAACGCCAAGCTGGTGCTGCTGCTGGCCAACCATGTGGGCGACATCGCTGTATTGCGCGAAGCCATGCAAATTGCCCGCCAAGATATTTAAGGAGCATTCCCATGCACATCCAGAAAATTCACCATGTGGCTTACCGCTGCAAAGATGCCAAACAAACCGTGGAGTGGTACGGCAAGTACCTCAACATGAATTTCATTCTGGCGATTGCCGAAAACGAAGTGCCTTCCACCAAAGAGCCCGACCCCTACATGCACGTCTTTCTGGATGCCGGCGGCGGCAATGTGCTGGCGTTTTTTGAGCTGCCCACCAAACCCGAAATGGGCCGTGACATGAACACCCCGGCCTGGACCCAACACCTGGCGATGCAAGTGGCCACGGTCGATGAACTGCTGGAAACCAAGGCCAGGCTGGAAGCCGACGGCATTGAGGTGGTGGGCCCTACCGACCACACCATTTTCAAATCCATCTACTTTTTTGACCCCAGCGGCCACCGGCTGGAGCTGGCCGCCAACACCGGCACGCCCCAAATGGCCAAGATGCTCGACGAAGCCAAATGGGACATGCTCAATGAATGGGCCATCACCAAAAAAGCACCGCAACATGCCCGCTGGATGCATGACGGCAGCTACGCCGGGGAATAAGCCATGAAACTAGCCACACTCAAACAAGGCGGACGTGACGGCACTCTGGTGGTGGTCAACCGCGCACTCACCCACTGCCGCGCCGTGCCCGCCATTGCCCGCACCTTGCAAGCTGCGCTGGACGACTGGCAGGAGTGCGAACCGCAGTTGCGCCAGGTCTATGAGGCCCTCAACAGCGGGGCCTTCACCAAGCCCGACGTGTTTGACCAAGCCGCCTGCCATTCCCCCCTGCCACGCGCCTACCAATGGGCCGATGGCTCGGCTTATGTCAACCATGTGGAACTGGTGCGCCGCGCCCGTGGTGCGGAATTGCCACCCGAGTTCTGGACCGATCCCCTGATGTACCAGGGTGGCTCGGACTCTTTTGTCGGCCCACGCGACCCGGTGTATGCCCTCTCCACCGACTGGGGTATTGACCTGGAGGCCGAAGTGGCCGTGGTCACCGGCGACGTGAAGATGGGCTGCAGCGTGGCGGATGCCGCCAAATCGGTGCGGCTGCTGATGCTGGTGAACGACGTGTCGCTGCGCAATCTGATTCCAGCGGAGCTGGCCAAGGGTTTTGGCTTTTTCCAATCCAAGCCCGCGTCAGCCTTCAGCCCGGTGGCCATTACCCCAGACGAATTGGGTGCTGACTGGGCCGACAGCCGGGTGCATCGCCCCTTAACTGTGTTTTTGAACGGTACCTTGTTTGGTCAGCCCGATGCGGGTACCGACATGGTGTTCAACTTTGCACAACTCATCGCCCACGCCGCCAAGACGCGCGAGCTGTGTGCGGGCTCGATCATTGGCTCGGGCACGGTGTCAAACAAACAGGGGGGCTTGCAGGGCTCATCTATCGCCAACGGGGGGGTCGGTTACTGCTGCATTGCCGAGGTGCGGATGTACGAAACCATTGAATCAGGCCAACCCCAGACCGCCTACCTGCGCTTTGGCGACCAGGTACGGATTGAAATGACCGATCACATGGGTACATCGATCTTTGGAGCGATTGAACAAACCGTACAAGCCTATCCAGGCTGATTTTTGAGCGTTTTTTCAAGTCTTTTTGGCCTCTAGCCATTACCCCATAAGCGCAAGCAGCTATTGTTTTTATTTAACATCGCAGGAACAATCACATGACACATCCCCTTTTCGAAAAACACCGCGCCAAGCTCGACGCTGCCCTCAACGCCATCCACACCCGTGGCTACTGGGCGGCGTACAACGAAATGCCCAGCCCCAAGACCTATGGTGAAACCGCCGCAGATGACGGCAAAAAAGCGTTTGACGCACACCTGGGGCAAAAATTCGACTTGTCCCAGCCCGGCACCACCGCCTGGCTGGGTGGCGAAAACTCACCGTTTGGCGTTGACCTCAACGTGAGCTACCCGGTGTCTGACATCCAGGCGCTGATCGACGCCGGCCAGGCCGCCATGACCGGTTGGCAAGCGGTGGGGGTGGAGGGCCGCACCGGCCTGTGTATCGAGATGCTGGACCGTCTGAACGCCCAAAGCTTCGAGATTGCCCACGCGGTGATGATGACCACCGGCCAGGGCTGGATGATGGCGTTTCAGGCAGGCAGCCCCCACGCCCAAGACCGCGGCCTGGAGGCCGTGACTTACGCCTACCGTGAGCAAAAGTTTGTGCCGCCTGAGGCCACCTGGGAAAAGCCGCAAGGCAAGAACCCGCCGCTGCTGATGAAGAAACATTTTGAAATAGTCGGCCGGGGTGTGGCCGTGGTGGTGGGCTGTGGCACCTTCCCCACCTGGAACACCTATCCCGGCCTGTTCGCCGCGCTGGCCACCGGCAACGCGGTGATTGTCAAACCGCACGAAAACGCCATCTTGCCCGCCGCCATCACGGTGCGCACCATTCGCGCGGTGTTGGCCGAGCACAGCATTGACCCCAATCTGGTCACGATGTGTATCCCTGACCAGCGCGAAACCACCCAAGCCTTGGTCACTCACCCGGCGGTGAAGTCGGTTGATTTCACCGGTGGCAATGTGTTTGGCCAGTGGCTCATCAACCACTGCCGCCAGGCCCAGGTGTATGCCGAGTTGGCGGGGGTCAACCACATCGTGATCGACTCAACCGACAGTTACAAAGGCATGCTGCGTAACCTGGCGTTCACCTTGTCGCTGTATTCCGGCCAGATGTGCACCACCTCGCAGGCGCTGATGGTGCCCGCAGGTGGCATTGACACCGAAGACGGTCACAAGACTTATGACGAGGTGTGTGCTGACCTGGCGCGCGCCTTGGAGGCTTGCCTGGCCAAGCCCGAAGTGGCTTGTGCCGTGTTGGGCGCGGTGCAGTCACCCGCCACGCTGGAGCGGATTACGCTGGCCAATGGTGGCACGCTGGGCAAGGTCTTGCTGGCTTCCAAAAAGCTCGACAACCCCGAGTTTCCCAAGGCGCAAGTGCACACCCCGGTGCTACTGGCCTGTGATGCGACCAATGAGGCCGCCTACATGGAAGAACGCTTTGGCCCTATCACTTTTGTAGTGCGCTGCGCAGATACGACAAGCGCTATAGCCTTATCTGAGCGTATTGTTTCGACCCACGGTGCGTTGACCGCCGGTATCTACTCCACCCGAGCGGAAGTGATCGAAGCCATGACCGCCGCCACCTGGCGTTCCAAGGTGGCGCTGTCCATCAACCTGACTGGTGGTGTGTTTGTCAACCAGTCCAGCGCGTTTTCAGACTACCACGGCACCGGCGGCAACCCGGCGGCCAACGCAAGTTATGCGGACTCGGCCTTTGTGGCGAACCGTTTCCGTGTGGTGCAACGCCGCTTTCACGTTTGAGGTTTTGCCATGACTTACCAAAACATTCGCTTTGAAGTCCAGAACGGTATTGCCCGCCTGACACTGAATCGCCCGGACAAGCTCAACAGCTTCACCGGGGCCATGCACGCCGAGTTGCGCACCGCGCTGGCCACGGTGCAAGAAGACAAAACCATCCGTGTGCTGGTGATCACCGGTGCTGGCCGGGGCTTTTGCGCCGGACAAGACCTGGCCGACCCCGACATGGCCATGGGTGAACGTGGGCCGGACATTGGCAACGTGGTGGAGCAAAACTACAAGCCGCTGGTGCTGGCACTGCAAAACCTGCGTGTACCGACCGTGGCCATGGTCAACGGCATTGCCGCCGGGGCCGGGGCCAGTCTGGCGCTGGCCTGTGACCTGGTGATTGCGGCCAAATCAGCCTCGTTTTTGCAGGCCTTCAGCAAGATCGGCCTGATTCCCGACACCGGCGGCACCTGGTTTCTGCCACAGCGCGTGGGCATGGCACGTGCTCTTGGCCTGGCCATGCTGGCCGACAAATTACCGGCGGAAAAAGCGCAGGACTGGGGCCTGATCTGGCAGGCCGTGGACGACGCTGAACTCATTCCCACGGTGGACAAACTCGCAGCCCAACTGGCTGCCATGCCAACCAAAGCCCTGGTGCGCACCCGCGCCGCCATGCACGCTGCGCCCAACCACACGCTGGAGCAACAGCTCAGCATGGAAGGTGGCTTTATGCGTGAGTTGGGCTGGAGCCCCGACTATGCCGAAGGTGTGGCGGCTTTCATGGAAAAGCGCGCACCGAAGTTCACGGGCAACTAACCAGCCATGACACAAGCGCTTTCCACACACGCCGTGGTGGCCGTCATCGGAGCTGGCGCCATGGGGGCTGGCATTGCCCAGGTGGCAGCCGCCGCCGGGCACAAGGTCAAGCTGCTGGACAACCGCCCCGGTGCTGCCGCCCAGGCCATCGACGGTATCTGTGCCCAGTTTGAAAAAATGGCCGCCAAAGGCAAGCTGAGCCCGGAGGCCGCCAAGGCTGCGGGCCAGCGCTTGCAGGCGGTGGCGCAACTGGCCGAGCTGGCGGATGCTGATCTGGTGATCGAGGCCATTGTGGAAAACCTCGCGGTCAAGCAACAGCTGTTCAAAGAGCTTGAAGCCGTGGTGTCGGAATGTTGCATTCTGGCCAGCAACACCTCGTCAATATCCATCACCGCCATTGGTGCGGCCCTCACCAGTCCGCAGCGTTTGGCAGGGCTGCACTTCTTCAACCCCGCTCCCTTGATGGCGCTGGTGGAAGTGGTGTCGGGTTTGGCCACCCACCATGATGTTGCAGCCACCCTGTTGGCCACGGCGACGGCCTGGGGCAAAACCCCGGTACACGCCAAGTCCACACCCGGATTTATCGTCAACCGAGTCGCCCGGCCCTATTACGCCGAAGCCTTGCGGGTGCTGACCGAGGGTGGTGCCGATTGCGCCACGCTGGATGCCTGCTGCCGTGAGGCCGGTGGCTTTCGCATGGGGCCCTTTGAGTTGATGGACATGATTGGCCATGACGTGAACTTTGCCGTGACCCAATCGGTCTGGCGGGCGTTTTTCAACGACCCGCGTTTTTTGCCCTCCTTGACCCAGCAGGATCTGGTGGATGCCGGGTTCTTGGGCAAAAAGTCTGGCCGTGGTTTTTACAGCTATCAAGAAGGTGCCCAGAAACCACAGCCTGCCACCGCACCCGCACTTGACCGGCCCAATGACATCGTGGTGTATGGCCAATCCGCCGCGGCCCAGGCCCTGGCCACACGCCTGCACACCCGTGGTGTCAGCTTCACCCAGGCTGCAGCCCTGGGCGACACGCTCATCCGTGCGGGGGCAGCCACCTTGCGCGTGACCGATGGCCGCAGCGCCACCCGCTGCGCTTATGACACCCAAACCCCCAACACCGTGCTGCTGGATCTGGCACTCGACTACGCCCAAGCCACCCGGCTGGCGGTCAGCGTAGCCGCCCAGTGTGACCCCACTGCCGCTGATCACGCCATCGCCCTGCTGCAAGCCGCCGGTTTTGCCGTGTCGCAGTTGCAAGACATTCCTGGCCTGATCGTGATGCGCACCGTGGCCATGCTGGCCAATGAAGCCTTTGATGCGGTCAACCAGGGCGTGTGTGATGGCGCCGCGGTAGACACCGCCATGTGCCTGGGGGTCAATTACCCCTGTGGCCCACTGGCCTGGGCCCACGCGGTGGGCATCAACACACTCAGCACGGTGCTGACCCATCTGGCGCAAACCTATGGCGAAGACCGCTACCGCACATCCCCCCTGATGCAACACCACGTTTACAGCGCAAAGGCTTTTGTATGACCACACACCCCACCGACCCCCAGGCCCTGGCCGATGCCGTCACCCATGCCATGCAGTCGCGTGACCAGGCCTCGCAAGGCTTGGGCATTCAAATTTTGAGTGTCAAACCCGGCTACGCCATGCTGTCCATGCAGGTGCGGGGCGACATGGTGAACGGCCACCACATCTGCCACGGTGGCTTCATGTTCATTCTGGCCGACAGTGCTTTTGCCTATGCCTGCAACAGCTACAACCAGAACACCGTGGCCTCCAGCTGCAACATCGACTTTCTGGCCCCAGCCCGCGAAGGTGAGGTGCTGGAGGCTGAGGCCGTCGAACGCTCGCTGTCTGGCCGCACCGGGGTGTATGACATCACGGTCCGTACCCGCACCGGCAAAACGGTGGCGCTGTTTCGCGGCAAAAGTTACCGCATCAAAGGTGAGGTGATTGCCGGCTTGCAGCAGCCCGAGGCCAGCGTATGAACATCGTCTGATCCACCCCCAAATAAGCCTGAGGAGACTCCAATGACAGCCAAATTTCCCCAACCCGGTGAGCTTGAGGCGATTGAAACGGCCAGCCGCGACGAAATCTCGGCCCTGCAATTGCAGCGCTTGAAGTGGTCGCTGCAACACGCCTACGACAAGGTGCCGTTTCACAAAGCTGCCTTTGATGCCAAGGGTGTGCACCCGAGTGATCTGAAAACCCTGGCTGATTTGGCCAAGTTTCCGTTCATGACCAAAACCGCGCTGCGCGACAACTACCCGTTTGGCCTGTTTGCCGTGCCGCAAAACCAAGTGGCACGGCTGCATGCCTCCAGCGGCACCACCGGTAAATCGATTGTGGTCGGCTACACCCACCAAGACATTGATCACTGGGCCAATCTGGTGGCGCGTTCGATTCGCGCGGCTGGCGGCCGTGCCGGTGACATGCTGCACAACGCCTATGGCTACGGCATGTTCACCGGCGGCCTGGGGGCGCACTACGGTGCCGAGCGCCTGGGCTGTACGGTGGTGCCGATGTCGGGTGGGCAGACGGAAAAACAGGTGCAGCAAATCATTGATTTCCAGCCGCAAATCATCATGGTCACGCCCAGTTACTCGCTGGTGATTGCCGAAGAATTTGAGCGTCAAGGCATCACGCCGGATCAGATCTCGCTCAAGATCGGCATCTTTGGCGCGGAGCCCTGGGGTGAAGGCATGCGCACCGAGATTGAGCGCAAACTGGGCATTGATGCGATTGACATTTACGGCCTGACCGAAGTCATGGGGCCGGGTGTGGCCTGTGAATGTATTGAGTCGAAAGACGGCCCGGTGATCTGGGAAGACCATTTTTACCCCGAAATCATCAACCCGGACACTGGCGAGGTGGTGGCTGACGGGGAAGACGGCGAACTGGTGTTCACCTCACTCACCAAAGAAGCTTTCCCGGTGATTCGTTACCGCACCCGTGACTTGACGCGCCTGCTGCCACCCACCTCACGTGCATTCCGGCGCATGGGCAAGATCACCGGGCGCTCCGATGACATGCTGATCGTGCGCGGGGTGAATGTGTTCCCGACGCAAATTGAAGAGCAGATCCTGCGCGACAAGCGGCTCTCGGGCAATTACCAGATTCAGCTCAGCCGCGATGGCCATCTGGACAACGTGGAGGTGCGCTGCGAGTTGCAACGCGAAGCGGCACAACTGTCGCCTGCCGATGTGGCCTTGTTGGCCAAAGAACTGCAACACCACATCAAAACCATCATCGGCATCAGTACCCAGGTCCGCGTGCTGGCCCCCGAGGCAATTCCACGCACGCTCACCGGCAAAGCCCGCCGGGTGATTGACGAGCGTCCGAAACAACTCTGAGCCACAAAGTTACAAGCTTTTTAGGGCTCTAGCGCTTATCTGATAAGCGCAAGCAGCTCACTTTTTTAATCTTTGAGGACGTGCTGTGTCACGTAACGTATGACAGAAGCCTTGATTTGTGATGCCATTCGCACCCCCATTGGCCGCTACGGTGGGGCCCTGGCGGGCGTGCGCGCCGACGACCTGGCCGCCATTCCACTCAAAGCCCTGATGGCGCGCAACCCGCAGGTCCATTGGGCCAGTGTGGACGACATCATTTTGGGCTGCGCCAACCAGGCCGGTGAAGACAACCGCAATGTGGCGCGTATGGCGGGTTTGCTGGCGGGCCTGCCGGTAGAAGTGCCGGGAACCACCGTGAACCGGCTGTGCGGCTCGTCACTGGACTGTGTGGGGATGGCGGCGCGGGCCATCAAATCGGGGGAGACCGACTTGATGATTGCCGGTGGGGTGGAAAGTATGTCGCGCGCACCGTTTGTCATGGGCAAGGCCGAAAGTGCCTGGTCACGCAGCGCCGCAATCTATGACACCACCATTCATTTCACGTGCCGATCAGGATGCCTTTGCACTGCGCTCACAGCAGCGCTGGGCCGCCGCCCATGCCGCCGGGCGTTTTGCCGCTGAGCTGATTCCGGTACAGATTGCGCGTAAAAAAGGTGAGCCACTGGTGGTGGACACCGACGAGCACCCTCGCCCTGAGACCACGCTGGCCATGCTGGCCAAACTCAAGGGGGTCAATGGCCCCGAGTTGTCGGTGACGGCAGGCAACGCCTCGGGGGTCAACGATGGGGCCTGCGCACTTTTGCTGGCCAATGAAGCCAGCGCTCGCGCCAACGGTCTGACCCCACGCGCCCGCGTGGTGGCCATGGCCAGCGCCGGTGTGGCTCCCCGCATCATGGGTTTTGGCCCGGCCCCGGCCGTACGCAAAGTGCTGGCCAAGGCCGGGCTGACGCTGGCGCAGATGGATGTGATTGAGCTCAACGAGGCCTTTGCGGCGCAGAGTCTGGCGGTGCTGCGCGACCTGGGTCTGAAAGATGACGAGGAAAGGGTCAACCCCAATGGCGGCGCGATTGCGCTGGGGCACCCTCTGGGCATGAGTGGTGCTCGCCTGGTGACGACCGCCATGTATGAACTGGCACGGCGTGGCGGGCGTTATGCGCTTTGCACGATGTGTATTGGTGTAGGGCAAGGGATTGCCCTGGTGATAGAGCGCGTTTGATTCATTAACCCTGTAGGAGACAACAACATGAAATTCACGATGAAAAAACTGGCGATTGGTACTGCATTGGCTTTTGGCACACTGGCCGCGATGGCGGCTGACACGATCAAGATTGGCTCGGTCTTGTCGGTCACCGGCCCGGCTGCATTTTTGGGTGACCCCGAACTCAAGACCTTGCAGATGTACGTGGAAGACATCAACAAAAAAGGCGGGGTGATCGGTCGCCAGCTGGAACTGGTGCACTACGACGATGGCAGTGATGCCGGCAAGGCCAACGGTTTTGGCAAACGCCTGATTGACGATGACAAGGTTGACATCATCGTGGGCGGTACCACCACCGGCTCCACCATGTCGATGGCTCCCCTGGTGGAAAAAGCCGGTATTCCCTTCATCTCGCTGGCCGGTGCCGTGGTGATTGTGGAACCGGTCAAGAAATGGGTGTTCAAAACCCCGCACACCGACCGCATGGCGGCCGAGAAGGTGTTTGAAGACATGAAACATCGTGGTCTGTCCAAAGTGGCCCTGTTTTCAGAAACCAGCGGTTTTGGTCAGTCTGGCAAGAAGGAAACCGAAGGTGTGGCAGCCAAGTACGGCATCACACTGGTGGCCAATGAAACCTATGGCCCCAAAGACACCGACATGAGCCCGCAGCTGACCAAGATCCGCAACGTGCCCGGTGTGCAGGCGGTGTTCATCTTTGGATTGGGTCAGGGCCCGGCCATTGCCACCAAAAATTACAAGCAACTCGGCATGACGCTGCCGCTGTACCACGCTCATGGTGTGGCCTCTGAAGAGTTCATCAAACTCGCAGGCCCGGCTGCCGAAGGTGTGCGCTTGCCTGCAGCCGCGTTGCTGGTGGCAGACAAGCTGGCCGCCAACGACCCGCAAAAACCGGTGGCCGAAGGCTACGCCAAAGCCTTCAACGCCAAATGGAAAACCGATGTCTCCACCTTTGGCGGCCATGCCTATGACGGCTTGATGCTGGCGGTGGATGCCATCAAACGCGCTGGCGGCACCGACAAGGCCAAGGTGCGTGATGCCATTGAAGCCACCAAAGGTTTTGTCGGTACCGGCGGTTTGGTCAACATGTCGGCCACTGACCACATGGGTCTGGACTTGTCGGCCTTCAAGATGCTGGAGATCAAGGGTGGCGACTGGACGCTGGTGAAGTAAAAGGCAGACCATGTTTGAAGATAAGTTCATTTGATTTTTCAAAACAGGAGTCCAACTCATGTACACCCAATCGTTCAACGTACAGGAGACCCCGGGGCAAGCACCGGCACCCAAGACACGGTCTCTGGAAAACCCCGAATTTCAGGCACGGTTTGATGCCCGGATCGATGCCGACGGCAAGATCGAACCGCAGGACTGGATGCCCGAGGCCTACCGCAAAACCCTGGTGCGCCAGATCAGCCAGCACGCCCACAGCGAAATTGTGGGCATGCTGCCCGAAGGCAACTGGATCAGCCGGGCGCCGAGCCTGAAACGCAAGGCGATTCTGATTGCCAAGGTGCAAGACGAAGGTGGCCACGGCCTGTACCTGTACAGCGCCGCCGAGACGCTGGGGGTTGGGCGTGACCAATTGCTGGCCGACCTGCACAGCGGTAAAGCCAAGTACAGCTCGATCTTCAACTACCCCACGCTCAACTGGGCCGATGTGGGCACGATTGGCTGGCTGGTGGATGGTGCGGCCATCATGAACCAGATTCCGCTGTGCCGTTGCAGTTATGGCCCGTATGCACGCGCCATGATCCGCGTCTGCAAAGAGGAATCTTTTCACCAGCGCCAGGGTTATGAAGCCTTGTTGGTCATGATGCAAGGCACGGCTGAGCAGCGTGCCATGGTGCAGGATTCGGTGAACCGCTTCTGGTGGAAATGCCTGGCCATGTTTGGCCCGCCCGATGCCAACAGCCCACACAGCGAACAAGCCATGCGCTGGGGTATCAAACGCATCAGCAATGATGATTTGCGCCAGAAGTTCATCGATGCCACCGTGCCACAAGCCAATGTGCTGGGGGTGACCCTGCCCGACCCCAAGCTCAAATGGAACGAGGAGCGCCAGCATTACGACCATGGCGAGATCGACTGGGACGAATTCTGGGCCACGGTGAACGGCAACGGCCCGTGTAACCACGAGCGCCTGGCCACCCGTGTCAAAG
>VIKI01000254.1 GCA_008080595.1 Comamonadaceae bacterium | reverse complement strand
ATCAAGGGCAGCCATGCGGCCATCAAGTCCGGCATGTTGTGTGCAGAAGCGGCTTATGCAGCGGTCACAGCGGGGCGGGCGCAGGATGAGCTGAGTGCTTACCCAGAAGCGTTTGAGGCCAGTTGGTTGCACACCGAGCTGAACAAATCACGCAACTTCAAGGCCTGGTTCAAACATGGCCTGCGCGTGGGAACTTTGATGAATGGTCTGGAACAGTTTGGCCTGAAAGGCAACATGCCCTGGACGATTCGCCGTGACAAGCCTGACCATGCGTACCTGAAACCGGCCTCTGAATGCCAACCCATCGACTATCCCAAACCCGATGGCAAGCTGACCTTTGACCGCCTCTCCAGCGTGTTCATCAGCAGTGCTGCGCATGAGGAGAACCAGCCGGCGCATTTGACGCTGAAAGATGCCTCCGTACCGGTCAACATCAACCTGGCCAAGTTTGCTGGCCCAGAGGCACGTTACTGCCCGGCCGGGGTGTATGAGTTTGTGAAGAACGACAACGGCACAGATCGGCTGCAGATCAATGCCGCCAACTGTGTGCATTGCAAGACTTGTGACATCAAGGACCCGACGCAGAACATTGTCTGGGTCACGCCTGAGGGCGGCGGTGGGCCGAATTATTCGGCGATGTGATGTGGATGTTGACCTGAAGTATTCACTTCACTGATTGAGGCACAAAATAGCGTCTGGAGCTTGTCAAACAAGCGAAAGACGCTATTGTTTTATAAGAGACAACCGATCAAAGCGCAGGAATCGCATCAGTGGCCACAGAGTCCTCTGAGGCAAACAACTGAGCCGCCAGGACATGTGCATCAGGCCGCAGCAAACGCGCGCACCAGGCAGCAACACACGCAGGAGCCACGGGTTCGGGATCAAATGCAATACGCGGAACCACCCGTGCAACGATGTCTGAGGCAACCCCTGCGGCCACCAACACCGAGGCAAATCGGCTGGCGGCATCTCCCATGCGAAAAGCATTGATGTTGGCCTTGACAATACGCTCACCCTTGCGGTGGAAAAGCCGTTCAAGTTGCTTTTCAATCAAACTTGACTCAAAGGGCAGATGCATTGCCGCCGCACCCAGCACCACGGTGTTTTGCACCTTGATGCTGCCAGCCCTCTGGGCCAGCCGGGCAGCGTCCAGTGCCACAAGCCGAGGCACTGAAAACAACACCTTGTACAGGGCATCCAGCGGCGGATAGTTGTCCACATTGACCATGGGTGTGATGTCGGTGACGATCCAGCCCTCAGCATCCAACAGTGCGGTATAGCGCAAGGCTTCCATCGGTTCGACCGACAGCACCATACTCGCACCGCCCTGCGCAATCAGGTCACTGGCAACCGCATGATCTGAAATCCGCACATAAGCCGATACAGCGCCACCACGTTGCGCCATCCCGTGAACTTCAGATTGTTTGAGTTGCAGTCCGGCATCATGAATGGCATGGTCAATCACACCCGCCATGGTCAACACCCCTTGCCCACCTACGCCACAGACCACCAAGTCGTAGTTCATGCTGGCACCCCATTGCTCTGGCGTTTTTCTTCACGCATGCTCTTGATGTCCTTGATTTCTTTGGCATAAGTCACGCAGGCTCGCCGCGCAATGATGACCGACAAGCCCACGTAATCCAGCTCTTCCCGGATGGTCTCCATGGTGTGGGCTTTTTTGTGTGGAGATGGCACCACGACACGGATGTGATCACGTGGCACACCTAAACCAGCCACCAGCGCCACCACATCTTCATCTGAAGCCGCCGTGGGCTGTCCGCCGGTCATGGCGATGATGCTGTTGTCCAGAATAAATACCTTGATGTTGGTGTTGTCACGCGCCGCATCCAGCATGGGGGCCAGCCCGGAATGGGTGAATGTACCGTCACCAATCACACACAGCGCACGTGGCATACCCGCATGAACGACCCCAATGGCCATACCAATGGAAGCCCCCATACACAAACAGGAATGGATGCCATGAAGTGGCCCAACCGCGCCCAGCGTGTAGCAACCAATGTCGCCCATGATGCGTGCACCGGGTTCGTACTCTGCGATCACTTCATTGATGGCCAGGTAGGAGTCGGTGTGTGGACACTTGTCGCACAGGCTCGGTGGTCGCCCGACCAATACATCGGCCAGCCCGGGTATTTGGAGCGAGGGTTTGATTGCTATGCCAAAACAGTGCTTGATGGCATCTTGAGACAATTCACCGGTGCGCGGCAGGTCACCTGTGAGCTTGCCGTGAATGGGCAGTTCACGCATCAAACCCAGAGCTGTGATGTAACGCTCAATAAACGGATAACCTTCTTCGATCACATAAATGTCGCTGGATGCATCCAGAAGCTGGCGAATTTTTTGCACAGGCAAGGGGTAGCAACCAATACGCAGCAAGTTGTAGTCTTCAAGCGCATCACCCATGGCTTCTTGCAGGTAGTTCCAGGCCAGACCGCTGACCAAAATGCCAGGGCGTTTGCGATCGCGCAATGTCAGGGCATTGACCGGATGTGCTTCAGAATAGGATTGCAAGGCTTTTTGCTTTTCAACCAAACTCGCATAAGCCCGCCGGGCATTGGCCGGTAGCAAGATAAAGCGCGATGGATCGACCACAAAATTGGCCTCATTTTGTTCACGACGCTTGTGCATCTTGACCTTGGAGCGACTGTGCGCCAAGCGCGTGACCAAGCGCACCAAGACCGGCACCTGAAATTGCTCGGACAAATCAAATGCCTCACGCATGAAGTCATAACACTGCTGCTGGTCGGCAGGCTCCAGGCAGGGCACCATGGCGAAATCGGCAAAGTAGCGCGAGTCTTGCTCGTTTTGTGAGCTGTGCATGGAGGGGTCATCGGCCACCACCAGCACCAGCCCACCGTGTGCACCCGACACCGCAGCATTCATGAACGGGTCAGCCGCAACGTTCAAACCCACATGTTTCATGGACACCACCGAACGTCGCCCGGCGTAAGACACGCCTACACCTTCTTCAAGCGCCACTTTTTCATTGGTCGACCACATGCCTCGCACCTGCAGATGATGTGCTTTGGCGTAGTCTTCAATGGCCTGATAAATTTCCGTGGAAGGCGTTCCCGGGTAAGCAAAAGCAGCACTTATGCCAGCATCAATGGCCCCGCGCGCAATCGCCTCGTCGCCTAACAAAATCATTTCAGACATGGTTGTTCCAATGGTTGGATAGAGAATAAAGTCAGTAACTGCTATGTTTTATAGAGCTATATACGCACACCAATAAAGCTCTACAGCTCATTTTTATCAAAATTTCAGAAGAATCTAAAAATGAAAACTGGGCAGACCGTTCGGAATATCTGAATCAAAGATATTTCATGTGTACAGAGCGTCTGCCCTGCCCGTTTAGGCGATGAAACGAATCGCCGGAATTATTTCACCAGTGACCAGTCTGCGTTTTTGATCTCCAGCAGATTAAAGGCAGATAAATCAAGCCCCATGTGATCGGTGCTTGACATATTCACCTTGCCCCCCGTGCCGATGAAGCCTTTGGTGGCTTCAAGTGCGTCACGCACTTTTTCCTTGTCGGTAGAACCCGCGCGTTTGATCGCATCCATGGCCAACATCAAGCCATCGTAGGCATGGCCACCAAAGGTGGAAACGTCGGTTTTCCATTTCTCATTGAAGGCATTTTTGTAGCCAACCACAACTGGTTTTTGTGGGTCATTGGCAGCCAGTTTGTCCGCAATCAGCAATGAGGCTGCAGGCAAACGCACACCTTCGGCAGCAGCACCAGCGAGCTTGATGA
>VIKI01000253.1 GCA_008080595.1 Comamonadaceae bacterium | reverse complement strand
AGAGGCTGGCGCAGCCCGGCACACCCGAATCGTCCCGGCCCGTCAGGAAGCTACCGGGCGCTGGTCGGCCTTTGTGGCCCCTGGCCTGGCGAGTATGTTTGCCGACGAACCCTGGCTTGACATGCCACCGGGCTTGGATGCCCAGGCCCATCTGTTGTCTAGCCTCCAAAGCATCACGCCTGCCGACTTTCAGCGGGCTCAGGAGCAACTCCGGCCCGCCAGTCCACGGACTGAATCCGTGCAGGCCTTCAATGCCACGGATCCCAAACGTTTTTTGCTCTCGGTGATGAACGACCCTGCCACCGAACTCCATCTGCGCATTGAGGCGGCCAAGGCCCTGCTGCCGTTCTTTGAGGGCGGCGACTGAAGCGGGTCAAGCAAGCGCACCGCCGCAAAAAAGCCCCGCCAGTCTCACCACTGCGGGGCTTTTTGTGGCGCAATTTGCTGCAAATTTAGTAGCTGTTTGCGCACATTACATAAGGGCTAGAGCCCTATTTCTCTTGTAAAACCAAGAAACTCACACCAGCAGCGCATTAACACGCTTGACATAAGCCGCCGGGTCTTGTGGCAGGCCACCTTCGGCCAGCAAGGCCTGGTCAAACAAAATGTGGGCCAGGTCATTGAAGTGCACCGAGCCGTCGAGCTTTTTCACCAGCGGGTGTTCGGCATTCACTTCCAGCACCGGCTTCACATCCGGTGCGGATTGACCGGCTTGCTTGAGCATACGGGCCAGCTGAGTGCTCATGCCGTTGTCTTGCACCACCAGGCAGGCCGGGCTGTCGACCAGGCGGGTGGTCACACGCACGTCTTCAGCCTTGTCTTTCAGCGCTTCTTTCAGCTTGGCCAGCAGGGGTTTGAAGGTTTCAGCGGCTTCTTCTGCGGCTTTCTTTTCAGCCTCGTCTTGCAGTTTGCCCAGATCAACTGCACCCTTGGCCACGCTTTGCAGCGGCGTGCCGTCAAAGTCTTGCAGATAGTTCAGCGCCCACTCGTCGACACGGTCGGTCATCAGCAGCACTTCAATGCCTTTTTTCTTGAACACTTCCAGCTGCGGGCTGTTTTTGGCGGCGGCGGCGTTGTCTGCGGTGATGTAGTAGATGGCTTCCTGGCCTTCTTTCATGCGGGCTTTGTAGTCGGCAAAACCCACACTCACGGCATCGGTGGTGCTGGACGCAAAACGCAGCAGCTTGGCCAAACGGTCTTTGTTGGCATAGTCTTCGCCCAAGCCTTCTTTCAGCACGGCACCAAATTCGGCGTAGAACTTGGTGAACTTGCCGGCGTTCTTTTCGGCTTCTGCCTTGTCTTCAGCCGTTTGGACATCGGTGATGCCATCGGCTGAAGCCTCGGGCAGCTTGTCATTCTTGGCCAAGTCTTCCAACATGCCCAGCACACGCTTGGTACAACCTTCGCGGATAGCTTTCACGTCGCGGCTTTCCTGCAACAGTTCGCGGCTGACGTTCAGCGGCAGGTCGGCCGAGTCGACCACACCTTTGACAAAACGCAGGTAGGTGGGCAGCAGCGCCTCGGCATCGTCCATGATGAAGACGCGCTTCACATACAGTTTGACCCCGGCCGATTTTTCGCGGTTGTAGAGGTCAAACGGGGCTTTGCCGGGAATGTAGAGCAGCTGGGTGTATTCGGTGCTGCCTTCGACCCGGTTGTGGGTGTGGGCCAGCGGGGCTTCAACGTCGTGGCTGATTTGTTTGTAGAACTCGTCGTACTGCTCTTGCGTCACGTCTTTCTTGGCCCGCGCCCAGATGGCGTTGGCCTTGTTGACCGCTTCCCACTCGCCGGTTTTGACCATGGCACCGGGCTGGCGGCCCCCGTTTTCGTCACTCGGGTTGATCAACTCGCCGTCTTTCCACTCTTCTTTTTCCATCAGAATGGGCAGGCTGATGTGATCCGAGTATTTGTTCACGATGCTCTTGATCTTCCAGGCGGATGCATAGTCCATGGCATCTTCGCGCAGGTGCAGGATGACGCTGGTACCACGCTCGGCGCGGCTGATGTTTTCCACCTCAAAGTCGCCCGCGCCACCGCTGATCCAGCGCACACCCTCTTCAGCCTTCATGCCGGCGCGACGGGATTCCACCGTGATCTTGTCGGCCACGATAAAGCCGCTGTAAAAGCCCACGCCAAACTGGCCAATGAGTTGCGAATCGGCCTTTTGGTCGCCGCTGAGTTTGGAGACGAAATCTTTGGTACCGCTCTTGGCAATGGTGCCCAGGTGGTCAATGGCTTCCTGGGTGCTCATGCCGATGCCGTTGTCGGTGATGGTGAGCGTCTTTTTCTCCTTATCAAAACTGACCTTGACCTTGAGTTCACTGTCGTTTTCATACAGGCCACCGTCATTGATGGCTTCAAAACGCAGCTTGTCACACGCATCGGAGGCGTTGGAGATCAGCTCGCGCAGGAAAATTTCCTTGTTGGAGTACAGCGAATGGGTCACCAGGTGCAGCAGTTGAGCCACTTCGGCCTGGAAGGAAAGCGTTTGTTTGGTCATAAGGTTCTATCGTGTTTAAAAAATGAGTGCGCCACAGCCCTGACGCAGGCAACCCGTAATTATGGGCGACCCGCAGCCATTTCAAGAGGGGGTGGTAAGTGAGTGATTCAGACCACACCAGCCACCGGCTGCGCCTTGGCCAACTGGTAACCCGCATACAGCTGGGCATAGACCGGCCCCGGTAGCCCGTTGCCGACGCGCTGACCATCCAGCAGGGTCACCGGCAGCACTTCTTTGGTGGCCGATGACAGCAAAATTTCATCCGCCGCCAACACCTCGACGCGACTGATGCGACGCAGCTCGAAGGCAATCCCCTGGGCCTGGCAAATCTCTTCAATCAGGCCGTAGCGAATGCCTTCCAGCGCCAGATTGTCCTTGGGCACGCCCAATACCTTGCTGTCTTTGACCACCCAGACGTTGCTGGCGGCAGCTTCGCTCAGAAAACCGTCGCGGAACATGATGGTTTCCACCGCGCCCGCATCAAAGCTGATCTGGCGAGCGAACACCGCGCCCAGCAAACTGGTGCTTTTGATGTGCGCTTTTTGCCAGCGAAAGTCATCGGCGCTGACGCAAGCCACGCCCTGCTGGCGCTGCTGGGCACTGGGCAGCTTCAGGGCATTGCTCATGGCGAACACCGTGGGGGTGATGTCGGCAGGCATCACGTGGTCGCGCAATGCCACGCCACGGGTGATCTGGATGTAAATCAGTTGATCAGCATTTTGGTCTGTAGCGCCCATTGAATCTGCGTAAGCAGCTATTAATTTTGCGGCAATCTCAGCCCACTGTGCGTGGCTATGAGGGTTGGGGATGCGCAGCTCAGAAAGGCTGCGATCCAGCCGCGCCATGTGCTGGGCAAAGCGAAACACCCGGCCCTGGTAGACCGGCAGCACTTCATACACCCCGTCGCCAAAGATAAAGCCCCGATCCATCACGCTGATCTTGGCGTGGGGCAAGGTGGTGAATTCGCCGTTGAGGTAACAAGGGAGCTTGGGCAGTGAGGTCATGGTGTTTTTTTGGAGGGGCAGGACGGGCAAGTTTACGTTCCGGCATCCAGGCAAAGTTTGCACGCTAAACTTTTGCGCATGACCGAACACAAACCACACCTCCCAGGCCCGCGCCATGTGCTGGTGCTGGGTGGGGCCAACATGGACATCTCGGCCACCACCGAGCATGCGCTGGTGCCAGCTGACTCCAACCCCGGCTGGGTGCGCTGGGGCGACGACCCCTATGGCCGCAGCCTGCTGGAGGCCACGCAGCAAGCCGGTGTCGATGTGACGGGCTGCTGGGTACTCTCCGGCCAGAGCACATCGACCTATGTGTCACTGCACGGCCCTGCGGGCGACTTGGCGGTGGCGGTGAATGACATGCACATTCTGGAATGCCTCACACCCGAGCGCCTGACTCCCCATGCGGATCGCATGCGCCACGCCGCGGCGCTGGTGGTGGACTGCAATCTGAGCGCCGACGCGCTGGCCTGGGTGTTTACCAACCGGGGCAACACGCCCGTGTTTGTGGATGCTGTGTCGGCCTTCAAATGCCCGCGCATCCTGCCCTGGCTGGATCAGGTGCACACGCTCAAGGTCAACCGGCAGGAAGCCCAGGCGCTGTGCGGGTTTGCGGTGCAAAGTGATGCCGAGATCGAGTCTGCCGCGCAGTGGCTGCACGGCCAGGGCGTGAAGCAGGTGGTGCTGAGCCTGGGCGCACGCGGCGTGTACTGGAGCGACAAAGATGCCGCGCACGGCTGGCAGGGCACGCTGCCCGCCGCCGTGGTCAACGTCACCGGTGGTGGTGATGCGCTGATGGCTGGCCTGGTGCACGGGTTTGGGGGCCACCAGAGCCTGGCAGACACCATCCCGTTTGCGCTGGCCTGTGCGGCCTTGACGCTGAGCGCCGAGCAGGCCAACCACCCCAATTTGTCCGTCGTTTCCGTGACGCAACTGCTGCGCAACGCTACCCAGAAAGTATCCCCATGACCCCTCCTTACCTTGATATCCATCCCGACGTGGCACAAGCCATGGCTGAGCAGCGCCCGGTGGTGGCGCTGGAGTCCACCATCATTTCGCACGGCATGCCCTACCCGCAAAACGTGGCCACCGCCTTGCAGGTGGAAGCCGAGGTGCGTTCCCATGGCGCGGTACCTGCCACCATCGCCATCCTCAACGGGCGGCTCAAGGCCGGGCTTGCGGCGGCAGAGATTGAAACTCTGGGCCAAAGCGGGCGCAGCGTGGTCAAGGTCAGCCGACGAGACCTGCCGTTCATCGTGGCTAGCGGCGCAACGGGCGCCACCACCGTGGCCGCGACGATGATCATTGCCGCCATGGCCGGCATCCGCGTGTTTGCCACCGGCGGCATCGGCGGCGTACACCGGGGAGCACAGCAGAGCTTTGACGTGTCGGCCGACTTGCAAGAGCTGGCGCAAACCCCGGTGGCCGTGGTGTGCGCCGGGGCCAAGTCGATCCTCGACCTGGAGCTGACGCTGGAATACCTGGAAACCCACGGCGTGCCGGTGATCGGTTACCAAACCCCCTGGTTACCGGCGTTTTTCACCCGCGACAGCGCGTACAAGGTGGATTACCCGCTCGACAGCGCCCAGGCCATTGCCCAGGTGATGCATGCCAAATGGGCCATGAACTTGCAGGGTGGTCTGGTGGTGGCCAACCCGATCCCAGAGGCCTTTGCCATGCCGCGTGCCGCGATTGACGCAGCAGTAGAGCAAGCCCTGCAAGAGGCGCAACAGCAACACATCACCGGCAAGGAGTCCACGCCGTTCCTGCTGGCGCGGGTCTGTGAGCTGACCGGGGGTGACAGCCTGGCCTCGAACATTCAACTGGTGCTGAACAACGCCCGCTTGGCGGCGGCGATTGCGCGGGAGTACCTGGTGCTGGGTGAATAAGGGTCAGCTTGGTCGGGGCGGGAACGCCACAACTCATCCGCAGCAGTGGAACTTGACGAGGACTTCGAGGTCAAGGCCGAGCAGGCGAGACAGCACCCCACCCTCTACCTCACAGGCCGCGTAAAGGGCACACGGAAAATCGTGGTGCGGCCCAATTACGTCATGGTCTATCGGATCGAAGACGAGGGCAACACGATGGCCGTACTGCGCGTGCTTCATTCTGCCCAGAATTGGCCACCGAACTCTTGATGTTTTGGTGCTTACCCTGACAAGTGCTCGTTCGATCCGGCCCTGCCTGGTGTAGGAAATGTGAAAAATTTGTAGGGAAATCCCTAGTGAGTAGGGTAATCACTACCTTTTGGGTAGATATGCCTACAAATAAATCAGTGCTTCCCGATAGTGCGAAATAGCGATTTCAGTCATCCTACGCACAAGCCATCAGTCAATGCGCGGCTGATGGCCAGTTTAGCTATACATACAGTAGCATCCTACGCTAGTAATTGTCAGGCTGGATGCGTAAATCTCTCTTAATGAAATGGAAATAGTGCGATGAAGAATTTGACCGTAGCAATGAAGCTGGGTTTGGGCTTTTGTGTAGTCCTGATGTTGATGATGGTGATTGCTGCAATGGGCATGCTGGGCATGAAAAGCTCCAACACCCAGCTGGAAGACGTGGTGGGTGACAACATGCACAAGATGGCGTTGGTGAACACCATGTCGGAGTCAGTGCACATCGTCTCGCGTGTACTGCGCACCATTGTGCTGCTTGACGAGGTCGATACCATGAAGGTCGAGAAAGCCAAGCTGGATGCCGCCCGTGAGGCGTATAACAAAGCCAGTGAAGCACTGAATCAAACCTCCGCCAGTGAAAAAGGGCAGGCGATCAGAACCAAGATCAAGAATGCCGCCGTCGCCGCACGTGATGTGAATGACCAGGTGATCGAACTGGCCCTGGCGGACAAGGACGCAGAAGCACGCCAGCTGCTGATGAAGACCGCCGGGCCGTTGGTGACCAAGTGGCAGGATGCGCTGGACGAAAACACCGCATTCCAGACTGAAAACAACAAGAAACAGGCCGAGGAAGCTGCGGCCAGCTACGCCAGCACCAGTACCCAGATGATTGGCTTGTCGGTGGTGGCGGTGATACTGGGGGTGGCGATTGCCCTGATCATTACCCGTGGTTTGGTCAACCAGTTGGGGGGTGAGCCCGGCTACGCGGCTGAAGTGGTGAGCAAAATCGCCGCCGGCGACATGACGGTGGACGTGCACACCCGCCCCGGCGACACCAGCAGCATGATGGTGGCGGTCAAGGACATGGTGAGCAAACTCTCGCAAATCGTTGGAGAAGTTAATGCCGCCGCCAGCAACATCGCCTCCGCCAGCGAAGAAGTCGCCACCACCGCCCAGAGCATGAGCCAGGCCACCAGCGAACAAGCCGCCAGCGTGGAAGAAACCAGTGCCTCAGTAGAACAGATGAGCGCCAGCATCAACCAAAACACCGACAACGCCAAAGTCACCGACGGCATGGCCTCCCAAGCCAACAAGCAGGCTGTTGAAGGGGGTGCGGCGGTGAAAGAAACCGTGATCGCCATGAAAACCATTGCCGGCAAGATCGGCATCGTCGACGACATTGCCTACCAGACCAACCTGCTGGCGCTGAATGCCGCCATTGAAGCCGCCCGTGCCGGTGAACACGGCAAAGGTTTTGCGGTGGTAGCGGCTGAGGTGCGCAAGCTGGCCGAACGCAGCCAGGTGGCGGCCCAGGAAATCAGCGAACTCGCCAGTGGATCGGTTGACAAGGC
>VIKI01000252.1 GCA_008080595.1 Comamonadaceae bacterium | reverse complement strand
CGGGTCATCCAGCATGTCACGCACAAAACTCTGGTCAATCTTGAGCTCAGAAACCGGCAGGCGCTTCAGATAAGTGAGTGAGGAGTAGCCGGTTCCAAAATCGTCCAGCGCAAAGCTCACCCCCAACTGGCGGCACTGGGCCATCACCTCGGTGACATGTGACATGTCTTGCAGCGCACTGGTTTCAAGCACTTCAATTTGAAGGTTTGCGGGGTTGATTTGGGGCTGCGCCGCCAGCGCCATGCGCAAAAATGCTGCAAAACCCGAATGCTGCAATTGCCGGGCTCCTACATTCACACTGACAGTCAGAGACAGGCCCTGGGCTTGCCAGATCGCCAGTTGTGCCAGTGCCGTTCGCACCACCCATTCACCCACCTCGATGGCCAATGGATCATCTTCAATCGCGGGCAAAAACAGCGCCGGTGTCAACAGCCCCTGCTGCGGATGCTGCCAACGGATCAAGGCCTCGACCCCAATCACCTTGCCGCTGCACATATTGACCTTGGGCTGGTAATAGAGCACAAATTCGGCTTGAGCCAAGGCCTGCACAATACGCTTGAGGCTCTCAAACTGGCCGCGCAAATGGCGATCCTGCTCGGTGTCAAACACGTGGTAGCAGTTTTTCCCGGCTTGTTTGGCCAGGTACATGGCCTGATCGGCCTGACGCACCAACTGTTCGGCATCCACTTCTTGGGCCTGCGGATAAAACGTGACTCCGATGCTGGCCGATACCGTCAAATCAAAACCAGCCAGCGTCAAAGAAGCACCAGCCGCATGCAACAAGCGCTGCAACATGGGCAAGCTATCGTTCATGCCAGCAACATCCATCAGCACCGCCACAAATTCATCGCCGCCAATGCGGGCCAGGGTATCTCCGTCGCGCAGGGCTTGGCGCATCCTTGTCGCCAATGCCACCAGGAGTTGATCCCCTATTTCATGGCCATAACTGTCATTGATGGCTTTGAAGCCGTCCAAATCCAGATACACCACGCCCAGCTGCTGACCACGGCGTACCACCTGGGCCATGCCTTGGCGCAAACGGTCGGCCAGCAGCACGCGGTTGGGCAGGCTGGTCAACGGGTCAAAGTGGGCCAGGTGCTCCAGTTCAAGCTCATGCTGCTTGCTGGCGGTGACATCGATGTACAGCGTGACAAAACCTCCTTGCGGCAGCGGCATGCCACGCACTTCCATGGTGCGGCCATTGGGCAGCGTGCGTTCAAATCGGTGAGGTTGAAATTGCCGCGCCAAAGCCACCCGATCGGACACCTGCGTATCCACATCAGTCGGGCCGTAATCACCACGCAGCGCATTAAAACGGATGATGTCCTCAAACCCCACCCCGGTTTGTTTGAGCAGGGTTTCTGGCAAGCTCAGCATGGTCTGGAACTCGTTGTTAAAAGCCACCAACTGCAAATTGGCATCGACCACGGACACGCCACCAGGGAAGTTTTCAATGATGGTGTGCAGCATGTCATTGTGTTGCTGCAGGCTGAATTCGGTGGCTTTCAGCGCCGCCACCTGCTGGCCGAGTTCTTTGGCACGGGCATCAAGCTCATGCTGCTTGTGGCGCAAGGTGTGCAGCATGGTTTGCTGGTTATTCGCCAGTTGCTGGATTTCTGCCACCCGGCTGTGCACGGCCTGCAGGGGTTCAAAGTTGAGCAAACCAATGCGGCGGCTGTTGTCAGCCAACACCTCCAGTGGGCGTGACAATCGCGCTGTACCCGCTCGTGCCAGCCACATAACCAGGGCCAATACCAACACCCATGCTGCCGTCAATGCCCCAGCCATAGGCTTCCAAGCAGGAGCAAAATCAGCAGCGGGGGCCAGCACAAGAACCCAAAACTGCTGGTTTCCAAGAGCATAGGGGCGCGAGCTGACCAGCCACTGTGCCCCACCCGACGCAAAAGACAAGACCTCGCTACGGGGACGATGCTGTTCGCGCCATGTTGTCAGGGCAGCGGTCACTTGCGGCAAACCCAAATCCTGAACCGGCTGCAGAACACGTTCCAGCCAGACCTTGGGCGACTGCGACTCAGGCATGGCAGGCAAAGAAAGCACCCGCTCATCATCGGTCATGAGCAGCACCAACCCATGTTGTCCCACCTTGGTTTGCATGGTCATTTTTGACAGATCGCGCAGCGTCAAGTCGATGCCCATCACAAAGTCACGCCCGTCTGGCAGACGCATACGGGTGGATGCAGTGATACCTGGTTCTCTGGTAGAGAAAAATGTGTAAGGTTCGGTCCAATGCACCACCCCAGGGCTTGCTGCAGTCAGAGCACCGGTGAACCAGGGCCGCAGACGTGGGTCGTAGTGAATATCCCCCCAATGCTCATTCACACTGCCATCTGCAGCTTCATCAAAAAACAAGTGATGTTTGTCACCCCAGCGCGGCACATCGGTCATTCGATTGCGCCAGCGCCCTTCACTCAATTGCAGCAGCAGCCAGCCCTGACCGCTGGACGTACCCGCCACCACCGAGGTGATTTGTTCGAATTCAACCAACACAGGTTTAAGCAGGCGATTGAATTCCTTGGGGGAATGTAAATCAGGCAGATGCCCATTCTGTACACCTTGAGCAATGGCCAGAACATGCTGGGCCGGTGAAAACATCAACTGCGCACCAGACTCAACACGCATGGCCGCCACTTCAAACTGGTCATGGGCCATCTGCCGCGTCATGGGCAGCACGCCAAACCAGACAAAACCAGCCGCCACCAACAAGGCCGTTGCCGTCACCAACGCGCCAACCCGGCGCAGCATGAATTGGCGCAGGGGCTGGCCGGAGTGCAGGGTGGATGACATGGCGCGGATGATAGCCTTTGACATCTTGAAATGGGTTATTTCAAGCTTTTCATAAGCTGACGGGAGTGGCCAGTTTCATCAGGTCAGAAAATGAAACTGCTTCATAATCAATTGTGAGCACAATTTCACAAAAAGGAGGTATTTATGAGCCAATTCAAAATTTCGATCCGCTTGTTTGTTCTTGTCTCTGTTTTGGGCGGACTTCTGTTTTTGGTCGGTGGCATAGGCCTCTTTGGCATGAAGCAAGCCGACAAATCGCTTGAAAGTGTGTATGTGGATCATGCGATTGGCCTGAGCCTTTTGAACGAAGTGGAGTTTCAGGCACTTCGCAACCGGTTGACCCTGTCCAATGCAGCCCGCGACCCTAGCCCCGAACGCATTCAAAAATACACCGAACGGGTTGATAAAAGCATTCCTGAAATGCTGGCTGGCTTTCAAAATTTCATGCGTGGCAACCTGGAAGCTGAGGACCGGCAATTGGCCAAACTCTATGGCGATGCGCTCCAGAAATACGTAGAAGCAGGCTTGCGCCCCAACATGGCGGCCCTGCGCGCCAATGACATCCCCTTGGCCCATCAGTTGCTCGACAAATCCACAGGCGTGTTGTATGACGAAGTTCACGCACTGGGTGTGAAACTGATCAATCTTCAATTAGCGGATGGTAAAAAAACATACGAAGCATCCCAACAACGCAACAGCCTGCTTCAAACCATTGCCATGACATCGATTCTTCTGGGCTTGTTGTTTGCCGTGATTTTTGGCTACCAACTGATGCGGGCCATCACCACACCTCTGGGCAAGGCAGCCCAAGTGACTGAAGCCATTGCCCAGGGTGACCTGACCCAAACCGTGGAGATTACGGGTAACGACGAAATCTCGGTGTTGTTGCGAGCGGTTGCCAAAATGCAAGCCAGCCTGGCCAAAGTCGTCTCCAACGTGCGCCACGGCTCCGAATCGGTGGCCACTGCCAGTTCTGAGA
>VIKI01000251.1:8210-13410 GCA_008080595.1 Comamonadaceae bacterium | reverse complement strand
AACACGGGGCCCCAGATGGGGTGCCCCGCCTCGGCCGGGCTCAGATCAAATTGCTCGCTGATGACAAACGCCTTCTGAAACTGCTCGGTACATAGCGGCAGCCGCGAATTGACGCAATGAATGAAAGCCAGGTATTTTCTGGCCTCCAATTGCTGCGGCACACTCAGCAGGCCACTGTCGATGGCCATCAGATACTCTTGCATGGCTTCGTTGTAGGTGCCAGCTTCGTAGAGTTTTTTCGCCTTGTTCAATTGGGTCTGGATTTGCTGCGACCGTTCCTGGGGCGCGGTCTCAGCGGAGGGCTCGGCGGCAGGGGGCGTGGTGGGGCCGGATTTTGTGGCGCAACCGGTCATCAGCATGGCCATGACTAGCGCTGACCCGGCAAGCAGCCCGTGCACCGATGAACGGTGATTTTTTGCTCCCAAAAGTTTTCTTTTCATTGTCTTCTCGTTGGGTTGTTGCGGATAAAACCGGCTCCATCACCTCAGAATTTATGGCTGATGTTCAGGTTTTCTTTGGCTTTGATGTCAATGCGGGTGGTGAATGTGGGCAAGCTGGTGTTGCGCACTTCCACCGAGTATTGTCCCGGTGCAAGTTTGGTCTGTTTCAGGGGGGGCGATACACCGACCGATTTGCCGTTGATAAAAACCTCGCCCCATGGCTGAATGCCAAAGGTCAGCACACCCGGCACGTCGGCGGGGGCGGCTTCCTCTTTGGTCGCCAGTTTGGGTGCAGATACAGATGCAGATGTTGGCGTGACTGCCGATGCTGGAGTCTGGGCTGGCTTGCTCGCCGAAGCCGCCATACTTGCGACCTTGCTTGGAGCTGAGGCGGGCATTGTGGCGGATGCCGTGGACAGGGGGACATCCGCCACGGCGGCTGTGCTGGCAGCCATGTCAGCGCTTGTCTTCTCGCCACTGCCCTTCATGATCAGCGCCGTACCCAGCCCCACCACCACGGCAGCCAGAACACCTGCAGCGATGAAAAAGCTCTTGTTATCCTGATGGGATGCGGGTTTGGACGCGCTACCGAGAGCCGCTTCACCAGCAGCCTGTTGCGCTTTTTCGATCTTGAGCACCTTGGCCCGGGAGTTGGTGGTCGCGGCGCGATCCGTCATGCCGTCCTGGGCCTGCTTGAACGCGGCGGCAGATTCACCCACGACATAGATTTCGTGGTCGCGCACATGTTTGTCAGTGCGTGAACCCTCGTAGGTGAATAGCCGGGCGTATTCCTCCGAGATCACCGACACCATGTCGTAGAAGGAGCGCGAAACAACGATTTGTCGCGCTGGCGCAAAACTCATGATGCGCTGGGCGACATTGATGCCGTCTCCAACAATATTGGGCTGGCCATTGATGTCGCGCACCAGCTTGACGGGCCCGAGGTTGATGCCAGTGCGAATGGGCAGGTCAATTTCCCCCGATGCATCGGGGCTGTCGGTATCGACGGGGGCTTCGTTGTTGGGGCGTCTGAGCGCGTCGCGTAATTGCATGGCAACGAACAAGGCATCTTCCGGGTCACCGAGAAAGGTGATTGCCGCACCATCACCGGTATCAAGAATGATGCGCTGATCCGGGGCAATGTCTTTGAGCGAGGCGGAAAGCAGCGAGGTGAAGCGATCTTTCATCGCGATCTGCGCCGAGACCGATTTTTTGGTGTATCCGACAATGTCGAGAAACAGGACGCTACCGATGAAAGTGCGGTTTCCTTGATCGAGTACTGTGCTCACAATAGGCGGCGTTAGGTTGTAGGTGTGCAATACGGGAATGCTGCAGATCGCAACAGCGACACCGGCAAACATGCAAAAACGGGTTTTATTTTACGCCCTGACATGGATCAAAAAGCTTATTCTGTTTTGAACAGTCGGCGCTGTTCTTCGTCAAGCGGGCTCCTTTACCGGCAGAGCATCCGATCTTGGCTTATTCTTGCCTTAAGACTTGATGCGTGTTTTATAACACATCGATGGGCAACAAAATTGGGGGGTTCAGCGTCATTCATGAAACCTGCCATGAACACAGACCACAACCCCGCTGGATTTCACCCTGGCCCGAAAGCATTGGAAAAACCAAGAGCTTGAACCCAGGTTAAATTTGCACCCGCGTCCCCAGCTCAATCACGCAGTTGTTGGGCAGGTGAAAGAAGCCCGCCACGCTGCCGGAGTTGCGTGACATCAGGGCAAACAGGGCTTCGCGCCAATGGGCCATGCCGGTGCCTTTGGTCGGCACGATGATTTCTCGGCTCAGAAAGTACGAGGTTTCAAACAGGTTGATGGGCAAGCCCTTGGCGGCACACAGTTCCAGCGCTTTCGGAATGTCGGGGGTGTTCTTGAAACCATAGTTCACCTGCACCCGCCAGAAACCAGCGGCCAGGGGCTCTACCTGCACCCGCTCTTCAAACGGTATCCAGGGCACTTCGTGGAACACCACCGTGAGGATCAGATTGCGCTCATGCAGCACCTGGTTGTGTTTCAGGTTGTGCATCAGGGCCTGCGGCACGGTGCCGGCGTTGGCCACCGCATAGACCGCCGTGCGCTGCACCCGGTGCACGCTGTCGCCGGACAAGCCTTCGATGAAGGGCAGCAGCTCAGGGTCGTCGTGGCGAATGCTGTCAATCAGCAATTCACGCCCACGCCGCCAGGTGGCCATGATGGTAAAAATCGCCGCGCCCAGCACCAGCGGGAACCAGCCGCCCTGAAAGAATTTCAGCGAGCATGAGGCCACCAGCAACACGTCCAGCGTGAGGAACACGGCGGTGGCGGCCAGCGCCAGCGGCAGCGGGTAACGCCAGCCGTTGCGGATCACAAAAAAGGTCAGCAAGGTGGTGATCAACATGGTCACCGTCACCGCAATTCCGTAGGCCGCCGCCATGGCCGATGAGCTGCCAAACCCCACCACGGCCAGCAACACGGCCCCCAGCAGCAGCCAGTTCACCTCGGGCATGTAGATTTGCCCCACTTCTTTGGCGGAGGTGAAGTGCACCGCCATGCGGGGCAGCAAACCCAGTTGCACCGCCTGCTTGGTCATGGAATAGGCCCCCGAGATCACCGCTTGCGAGGCAATCACCGTGGCCAACGTGGCCAGCACCACGGCGGGAATCAGCCAGGCATCAGGGAACAGGCGGTAAAACGGGTTCTCAAGGGCTGACGGGTCGCGCATCAGCAACGCACCCTGGCCCATGTAATTGATGGCCAGCGCTGGCAGCACCAAACCGCCCCAGGCGAACTGGATTGGGCGTTTGCCAAAGTGGCCCATGTCGGCATACAGCGCCTCGGCCCCGGTGAAGGCCAGCACAATGGCCCCCAGCGCCACAAACATGTGCCAGCCCTGGGCACTCAAGAATTGCAGCGCATTGAGCGGGTTGAGTGCGGCCAGGATGGCGGGCTGCTGGATGATTTCAGAGATGCCCACGGCCGTCAGCACGCCAAACCACAGCACAATGATCGGGCCAAACAGCTTGCCGACCAGGCCGGTACCAAAGCGCTGCATGGCAAACAGCAGCACCAGCACCGCGCTGCAAATCGGCAACACATAGGGTTTCAGCGCCGGGGTGACCACCTCCAGCCCTTCCACCGCGCTGAGCACGGAAATCGCCGGGGTGATCACGCTGTCGCCATAAAACAGCGCCGCACCAAACACCCCCAGCAGCAGCAAAATCAGACGCTTGCGCGGGTCGGCACCAATGGCCTCGCTGGCCAGAGCGGTCAGCGCCATGATGCCGCCCTCGCCCCGGTTGTCGGCCCGCAAGATGAGCAGCACGTACTTCAAGGTGACCACCATCATCAGCCCATCCAGCGGGATGCCGGTGGCCGGGCTGAAAACTTCCTTCATGGTGTAGAGCGGGCTGGTGCCGATGTCACCGTACACCACCCCCATTGCACCCAGTGTCAGAGCCGCAAGACTCTCGCGATTGGCTTTATTCCCCATGGCAATCCGTTAAAAATGAACAAGTCCGCACTGTCACCGCTCTGGCATCAGGAACGCATAAGGAAGCGGGTGAGATTCAAACGGGTGGGGCTGTTTGGACACTGGCTCTGGCGTGCGCACATTCGGCCCGCCATGTTTGGCGAGCACTTGAGAAAACACGTCTTATAGGGAAATTCCTACCTGTCCGACGGATATCCTTACAAAAAAATAAGCCATTTCTGATGGCGTTAAGCAGCGATTTAAGTGATGCTACGCACCAGTCACACAGTTTGCGGCTGTGTGGGTGATGAGCTGCGATGCCCGTGCGAACAGCGTGGTCAGCATGAAGCGAAGCACTGCGGTTTCTGCCAAGACGAATTCCAGTGAAGCCAGCTTTGTTCGCTTCTGAGCGGCAAGGTCAAAAACGGTGCGAAAGCTGATCAGGGACGAAACCTTGCCACTCAGCCAAGCCAGCTTCGCCAAAATTTAAGGTAATTTCAAGATGATTGCATGGATTCAAGAACCGCGAAGACTATTGGCTTTGATCTTCGGTGTGTTGGGGGCAATGGCCCCCGCGTTGGCAGATGCCGATTTCAGCGCATTGAAGAAAGCGTACCGTCGTCCTGCGACGATTCCCTTTCCTGCCAACAACCTTTACTCACCAGAAAAGGCGGCACTGGGGAAAACGCTGTTCTTCGACACACGACTCTCGCGCGACCAGAACCTCAATTGCGCCAGTTGCCATAACCCCTCTTACGGCTGGGAAGTCCCGCTTGCCAAGGCGATAGGCGCGGGAGCCAAGCCACTGGAGCGCAATGCCCCGTCCGTCGTCAACCGTGCCTGGACAACGCATTTGTTCTGGGATGGACGGGCCGAAGGCCTGGAGGCGCAGGCACGTGGCCCGATCGAGTCGAAAATGGAAATGGACGCGCCCATGGCAACCGTGGTGCAACGGCTCAAAATGGTTTCCGACTACCAGATCGCTTTTGACCGGGCCTTCCCCGGCGAAGGCATTTCAGAGACCAATGTTCTGAAAGCCATTGCCACTTACGAACGGATACTGGTCTCACCCAAAGCCCCGTTTGATCGTTGGGTGGATGGCGATGAACAAGCCATTTCCAATGCAGCGAAACGGGGCTTCGAGTTGTTCAATGGCAAGGCGTTGTGCGTGGCGTGCCACCCCGGCTGGAGCTTCAGCGACAACAAATTTCATGACATCGGACTCCCCTCGGGAGATTTGGGGCGCTTCGCGGTGACGCAACGTGCCGCCGACAAATTTGCCATGAAGACACCGAGCT
>VIKI01000251.1:2444-8179 GCA_008080595.1 Comamonadaceae bacterium | reverse complement strand
TTGAGAGTGTGGTTGCACATTACGCCTCCGGTGGCATCCAACGCCCGACCTTGTCGCCCGTGATGAAACCCCTGAGTCTGTCTGGGCCAGAACAAAAAGACCTGGTGGAGTTCATGCGATCGCTGACCAGCAAGGCGGCTGTGACCAGCATGCCCAATCTGCCAGTTCATTGAACGAAAACATCATGAACAAACTCACAATCAAGCAAAAAATCATCGCCACCGTTGGTGGATTGGCGCTACTGTTGCTCATTCAGGGCTGCGCATTGTGGTGGCAAATGTCATCTGTTCTACGCTTGTCGAACGAACTGACGCAGGTCTCTGCCGTGAGTATTCGTAGCCGCGATGCATGGGACAAGTTTCGCGATGCACGCGACTTCTTCAATCAAACCATGCAATTGACATCCAACAGGTCGTCACAAGAATTGCTGGCTGATTACGACCAGCTGCAAACGCAAGTGCAAAAGGCATTGCAGGTGGATGTGGCCACTGTGAATAATTCTGAAATCGTCTCATCTGTCCAGCTGGCACGAGAGACCCAAACGCAATGGAATGGCTTGGCCCGGTTGTACCTCAGCAATCACACAGCCCAAGAAATGCCTGCGTTCGATGCCATTGAAGACCATGAAACCCGTTTGCAAAGCACTTTGGAAAAACTGCTGGTGGCATGCCAACAGCATGAGCAAAACACATCTGCGCAGATGGTTGCCATAGGTGCGCGTGCTGACTTTCTGGTTGTTTTGACTGTGCTGTCGGGGCTTCTTCTGGCAGCCGTGATTGGCGTGTGGATTGTTCGCATGATCACCCGCCCATTGGCCACGGTCGCGGATATTGCCAACCGTATTGCCGCAGGTGACCTGACACACAAGATTGAGTTAACCCGCACCGACGAGATCGGCCAGTTGCTGCACGCCATGCAGAACATGGTGGTCAAGCTCTCACAGGTGATTGGCGAGGTCAACGCCACTGCGGGCAACATGGCCTCAGCCAGTGCACAAGTGTCTACCACCGCCCAGAGCATGAGCCAGGCCAGCAGCGAACAAGCCGCCAGCATGGAAGAAACCAGCGCCTCAGTCGAGCAGATGAGTGCCAGCATCAATCAAAACACCGACAACGCCAAAGTCACCGACGGCATGGCCTCGCAAGCCGCCAAAGAGGCGGTTGAAGGCGGCGCTGCGGTGAAAGACACCGTGCTCGCCATGAAGCAAATCGCCGGCAAGATTGGCATCATCGACGACATTGCCTACCAGACCAACCTGCTGGCCTTGAACGCGGCCATTGAAGCCGCCCGCGCCGGTGAACACGGCAAGGGTTTTGCCGTAGTGGCTGCAGAAGTGCGCAAGCTGGCCGAACGCAGCCAGGTGGCGGCGCAGGAAATCAGCGAACTCGCTGGTAACTATTGCCGCAGCCTCGACTGAGCAGTCCAGCGGGGTTGGCCAGATCAACACGGCCATGACCCAGCTCAACCAGATCACCCAGCAAAATGCCAGCAGCAGTGAAGAACTGGCCGCCACGGCGCAAGAGATGAGCAGCCAGGCGGCGCAGTTGCAGGAAGTGATGAGCTTCTTCAAGGTCGCAGGCAGCACAGCCCAATGGTCTTGAAAGACCACATGACCGACACCCCCTCGCCCGCACGGGACGAAGTCATGGTGCCGCTGGAGCGAACACTGGCACGTATTCAGGAAGGTGCGCGGCGAGGTTTCGAGTAAGACGGCCACTGAAAATACTATCGAATTGATAGCTGCTTGCGCTTGTATTTCCTAGGCCTCAATCAAAAACTCCTTTGAATTTTCAACATTTACAAGCATGGAGAACTCAAGATGAAACTCACTGCCAAGCTTCTGCCCAAGGCCAAACCTGCATCCAAGCCTGCGGGCAGGTGTCAATGAGCCAACACAACCCAATCACGCCGCAAAGCGCCATCAAACTCAAAGAGTATGTGCTCGACAACGTACTCGATGCGGCCTATCTGATCGACAGCCAGCTGCGCTTTGTGTACGTCAACGAAGAAGCCTGCCGGGCCTTGGGGTACAGCCGCGAAGAATTGATGGGATTCACGCTCTCTGACATTAATCCCTACGCCACGCCAGCAGACGCTGCGCTTATCTGGGAAAAGTTGATTGAGCAAGGTCACTGCACATTTGAAGCCCGCCATCGCCGACGTGACGGCAGCGAGTTCCCGGTAGAAATTCGGCGTACGCTGTTCGAGTACCAGGGGCAGATGATGCAGGTGGCGCTGGTACGTGACATCAGCGAACGCAAGCGCCTGGAGTCTGCCTTGGCGATGCGCGAAGCATCGTTCCGTTCGCTGGCAGATAACTTGCCCGACAACATTGCTCGCTGGGATGTTGCCGGGCGCTACCTTTACATCAATGCAGTGCACGAGCGACTGCTCGGAAAAACGGCTGCCGAGATGATTGGCAAGACCACCGCCGAGGCCTTCCCAGACGGGCGATTCGCGCCGGCCGAGGCGGCCATTGCGCAGGTGGTCACTACCGGGCAGGCCGTGTTGTTCGCACGCCAGGCTGTACCCGTGAACGGCCAGACCCGCCTACACGACATTCATCTGGTGCCTGAGCGGGATGCAAGCGGACAACTTGTGAGCGTGCTGTGTATTGGCCGCGACATGACCGACATCTACCACTTGCAGGATGATCTGGCAGTGCGCGAACGTGAGTTGCGTGCGCTGGCCGAATCTTCACCGGGCATGTTGGGCAGCTTTTATGCCCGTCCAGACGGCTCCATCTGCATGCCCTATGTGTCGCCCAACATCGAAAAACTGTTTGGTCTGACGGTGCAAGATATCAACCAGGATGCCACTGCGCTCATGGCCTTGAACCATCCCGATGATGCCCAACGGGTGGCCGAGTCGATTGTGGAATCGGCCCGCAACATGAGCACCTGGCATGAGGAATTCCGCATTCTTCACCCCACCCTGGGTGAGCGCTGGATGGAAAGCCATACCAACCCGGAGCCGCACCCGCAGGGTGGCACCATTTGGTACGGTCATATTCACGACATTACCGAGCGCAAGCATGTTCAGCAACGCAAGGAATTGCTTGAGCGTGCCATTGACCTGTCGTCAGACAACATTTTTCTCATTGATGAGCAATTTCGCTTTCACTACGTCAATGAAGGGGCCTGTCAATCTCTCGGTTACACGCGCGAAGAACTGCTCTCGATGGGCGTGCGCGACATTGACCCCGGGATGAAACCCGAAGCTGTCATGGCGGTACGCAAGGCTACACCCATAGGCCAGACGGCCACGTTTGAATCGCAGCACCACAGCCGCAATGGGCGAGTGCGCCCGGTTGAGCTCAGCGCGACGGATTTCATGGAGGGCCCTACCCGGTGGTCGCTGGTGGTGGCGCGTGACATCACCGAGCGCCAGCGCCATGAGCAGGCCCTGCGCGACTCGCGTGACTTTCTCATGCAAATCATGAACAGCACGACCGACCTGATTATTGTCAAAGATCGCACCCATTGCTGGGTCTTGGTGAATGAGGCTTTCTGCCATTTTCTCGGCCAGCCGCGTGAGGCACTGATTGGCAAATCCACTGACGATTTTTTCGCCAAAGAACAGTCCGAATCATTTAAAAACAAGGATGAACTGGCTTTCACGACCGGTGAAACCAACCTCAGCGAAGAAAGCATGACGGACGCACATGGCACGGTGCGCTATTACCAGATCAAGAAAACGCCCTTCGTCTCTGCCAATGGGCAAGCCTTGCTGATTGGGGTCATGCGGGACATCACCGAGTTGAATGAGCATCGCCAGCGTGTGCACCAAATGGCGTTCTACGACTCGCTCACCGCCTTGCCCAACCGTGCCCTGTTCAATGACCGCTTGTATCAAATGATCACCGATGCCGCCTGGCACGGGCAGCAGGCCGGCATCATGCTGCTGGATCTGGATCGCTTCAAGACGGTGAACGACACCTTGGGCCATCCGGCTGGTGACCAATTGCTGATGGAGGCCGCCGGGCGAATTGCCCGCTGTGTGCGCACCTATGACAGCGTGGCCCGGCTGGGCGGTGACGAGTTTGCCATTCTGTTGCCAGCCATCCGGGCTGCCGAAGACCTGGGAAAGATTGCCAACAAAATCCTTGAAGCCTTCAAGGAGCCGTTTCTATTGGACGGCAAAGAAGTGTTCAGCTCCACCAGCGTGGGCATTGCGGTGTACCCGGACGACAGCAGTCAGGCCGATGACTTGATCAGACTGGCCGATGCTGCCATGTACTTTGCCAAGCGCTCCGGGCGCAACAATTTCCGCTTCTATGCGAAGGAGCTGACGGCCACCTCCAGCGAAAAACTGGCGCTGGAATCCGAGTTGCGTCGGGCGTTGGAGCGCGATGAACTGGAGCTGTATTACCAGCCCAAGATCCGCTTGACCGATGGCCACCTGGTTGGCTCGGAAGCCCTGCTGCGCTGGAACAACCCCAGGCGCGGCATGGTACCGCCAGACCAGTTCATTGGCATTGCCGAAGACAGCGGGCTGATTGTGGACATTGGGGCTTGGGTGCTACTGGAGGCCTGCCGCACCGCTTCTGCCTGGAATGGCCCGGCCAAGCCACTGCACAAGGTGGCCATCAACCTGTCAGTGCGGCAGTTTCAGACCGGTGACTTGCTGAAGACAGTGCGCCAAGCCCTGGCTCAAACCGGCTGCCAACCCGAATGGATTGAGCTGGAGATCACCGAGAGTTTGCTGCTGGACGAAGACGGTGAAGTGCAGGCCAGCTTGAATGCTTTCCAGGCCATGGGAATTTCCATCGCCATTGACGACTTTGGCACCGGCTATTCAGCGCTGAGCTACCTGGCCCGCTTTCCGATCAACACCCTGAAAATAGACCGCTCCTTCATCAATAGCATCACGTTGGATAGCTACCGGGCCGAGCTGGTCAAGGCCATCATTTCGNAAATGGCGCAGGGTTATTTGTACAGCAAACCGGTTGCCAGGACGGCGTTTGAGTTGTTGCCGCGCTCGTACCACCTTGGACTTTCCCTGACTTTCACGGTGTGAGCCATCCCGTCTGGGTTCAACCTGAACAGCCCCGTAGGTCGGATTAGCCGCAGGCGTAACCCGACATTATTCCGGCGCGTCCGGCTTAGGATGTGGCATGAAATAACTTCCGCATTGGGCCGTCAGATTTGAGATGCAATGGCTGTACTCAAACCACCGCCAGACGGTAGCCCACGCCGGTCTCGGTCAGCAAATGGCGCGGCTCGGCCGGGTCGAGTTCAATCTTGGCCCGCAGTTGCGCCATGTACAGGCGCAGGTAGTGGGTGTGCTCGGTGAATTCCGCGCCCCACACATCGCTGAGCAACTGGCGATGCGTGACCACCTGCCCGGCGCTGCGCACCAAGCGGGCCAGCAAATTGAATTCAGTGGGTGTCAGGTGCAAGGTTTGCCCTCGGCATTGCACCAGGTGCTGGGCCAGGTCGATACGCAAGTCGTCCAGCTCATGCACGGTCACCGCTGCAGCCAGCGTGGTGCCACGGTGGCGCAGCGCCACCCGGATACGTGCCAGCAATTCCGCCACGCTGAAGGGTTTGGTCAGGTAGTCATCCGCCCCGGCATCCAGCAGCTGGATTTTTTGCGCCTCCTGGTGGCGTGCCGAGACCACCAGAATCGGCAGCGTATGCTGCTGGCGCACCTCGTGCACCAAGGCTGCACCATCGCCGTCGGGCAAGCCCAGATCCAGCACCAGGATGTCAGGCAAAGCATGTTGCAACAGC
>VIKI01000251.1:0-2424 GCA_008080595.1 Comamonadaceae bacterium | reverse complement strand
CTTCGCTCACCGACACGGCGGTTTGCACCTCAAAGCCTTCAATGGACAGGCTCGACTGCATCAGCGCACGAATTTCCCGGTCGTCTTCAACCACCAGCACGCGCAGACTCATGAGGTCAAACTCCCGGGTTGCTGGGTTTCCATCGGCAGGGTCAAGATGAAATTGCTGCCTCCGCCGCTGCGCTGCTCGAAGGCCAGTGTGCCGCCGTGGGCATGGGCAATGGCCCGGCACAGGGCCAAGCCCAGTCCGGCACCACGCTGGCTGGCCACATCGCCCCGGGTGTAGGGCTCGAACATGCTGGCCTGGTCTTCGGGCGCAATGCCCGGCCCGCGGTCTTTGACGCAAACCTGCATCTCATGGGCGCGGGCGCTGACGCTCAGGTCAATGGCATCGATGCTGTATTTGAGTGCGTTGTCCAGCAGGTTGTCCAGCAATTGGGCCAGCAACACCGGGTCGGCCTTGATCAGAGGCAGACCCTCGGGAACCTGGGACTTGATGCGCCGTGCCGGGTCACGGCCACGCACCCGGGCCAGCACCGCGCCGACAATTTCTTCCATGGATTCCCAATCCCGATGCAGCTCCCCAGGCGCATTGCTCAGGCTGACCAGTTGCAGGGTGTTTTCCGTCAGGTTACACAGGTAGCTGGCCTCACTGACGATGCTGCCCAGCAGGCGATCCTGCTCCTGTGGGCTGAGCTTGTCGCGCTGGGTCTGAAGTGCAGAGGCCGCCCCCACCACGGCCGCCAGCGGGGTGCGCAAGTCATGTGAAATGGCAGCCAGGTAGGTGCTTTGCAGTTGCTGGTGTTGTGCTTCGCTTTGGGCGGCCCGCATGGAACTGTCCAGACTCAGGCGCAGCAAGGCTTGCCAGACCAGGGTACACAGCGCCTGGGCATGTTCGCGCCCACCGGTGTCACTGGCCAGAGCCGGTTGAACCAGAGCGGCTCCACTGGTCTGTTGCTTGTCACCCAGCGGCAAATACCAGGCATCCAGACCCGGCCAACGCCCGGTGCCAGGCCCGAGCACCGCCACCTCACGCATGCAGCAGAGCAAGCCATCTCGCACTGCGGGTGCCAACCCCTCGGGGGTATCCAGTTCCCCGTCAGGGCGGCGCAGCACCAGCAGGTTGGGCCCTGCAAAAGCTTCGTCCAACGCCACTCGCCCCATGGTCGCCATGTCTTGTGCCGAAGTCAGGCCGGACAAGCCGCTGGCCAGCTCCTGCAATTGCTGAGCCCGCCGGGCATTCAGCCGGGCCATTTCAGCTTCGCGGCGCAACCCCGCCGCCAAGTGGCTGATGGTCAAGGCCACCAGCAGCATGGTGAACAAGGTGATCAAGTGTTCCCGACCGTCCACCTCAAACGTCCAGCGCGGTGGCACAAAAAAGAAATTGAAGGCCACCACCGCGCCCACCGCACACACCACCGACTCGACCCAGCCCAGGGTGTAAGAAGCCAGCACCACCGCCAGCACGTAAAGCATGGCCTGGCTGGTCAGGGAGATATGGCGCTCAAGCAGCAAACCAGCCACGGTGGCAGCAACCCACAGCAGGGGCACAACAGCCCAAGGCTGAAACAGGAGCGATTGCGCAGTGGAAGCTGAAAAAGTCTTCATGATGCCATCAGCGTATCACCTTGCCTATCAGGATTGCATAAGGACAAGTTAGGGTGATCAGACCTCCATCAAGGCCCCCGGCGCAGTCTTGGGGTGGAAATGTCACGAATCAAACGCGGCACGCCAGGTTCCAGCTACCCGGTCAAACACCTCAGCGCGTGCACCCTGAGCCGCCTGGGCGATCAGGTGTTTGGCAATTTTGTTCGAGGCCGTTCTAGGGAAGCTGTCGACAAACTGCACATAACGTGGCACCTTGAACGGAGCCAGTCCGCTTTGGCAATGCGCCAGCAGGCGCGCCACCGGCAGCACCGCCTGGGGCGGCTGGCCGGGTTGCAGCAACTCGAGCTTGAGCTGCACCATGATCTTCACCTCTTCCACCCGCACCGGGTCGGGCTCAGCCACGGCAGCGCAGTCAAACACTTCATCGAGCTCGCGCACCACCGCCTCGACCTCGCGAGCGGCAATGTTCTCGCTGGAGCGGCGGATCATGTCCTTGAAGCGCCCGACGATGCGGTAGAAGCCGTCGGCGTCGCGCACAAACGCATCGCCGGTGCGAAACCAGGGGCCGTCGAACGCGGCGGCGTTGGCTTCGGGCTGCTTGAAGTAGCCCTTGAACAGGTGTTCACCGCGAATCTGCAGCTCCCCGGCAACCTCGGGACCAACCGGCTGCCCGGCGGCATCCACAATGCGGGCCTCGCGCCGCAAGGCCGGCATGCCGACCGAGACCGGTTTGAGTGCCGACGGATAGCCCTGCGGCATGGTCAGCCCCAGGCCAATTTCTGTCATGCCAAAGGATTCAACGGCGGGGACTTTGAA
>VIKI01000250.1 GCA_008080595.1 Comamonadaceae bacterium | reverse complement strand
CCGGGATGACGACTGCGGCCACGTTGGCGAGGTTGGGGGTGATGCCTCCGGCCCAGTTCGCCGAATCAGACCAGTTGCCGGTGCTGCCACCGGTCCAGGTGACGCTGGGGAGCTGGTTGATGGTGAGGTTGCCTCCGGTGATGTCATAGCCCTGTTGGTTGGAGTAATAGCCGTTATAAATGCCTGCATTGGTTCCAGTTGCGGCTGTGCCCAGTACGCCAGCCATGGCGCTGGTCGCGCCGCTTTGGGCCGTGCCGTTGTAAGTTACAGACGCATCTGCATTCTCAAGCGTCAGGGATGTCATGAAGCTGCGCAGCAGTGGTGCGGTATGGCCTTCATAGATGCGCCACACCGCCGTGCTGCCGCCGCTCGTGGCCATGTCCCAGCCGCTGAAGGTGGCGGACTGCATCATCTGGGCGCTGGTCTTGCCGGTGCCGCCCGCGCTGGTGGATTGCCCGGAGGTGGTGGTGTTCCAGTAGCTTCTGGTGACTGTGCCAGCGTTGCTCCCCATCAGCCCGCCGACACTGCTGCTGCCCGTCACGCTGGCGCTGGCATAGGCGTTGCTGATGCTGCCCCAGCTGTAACCCACCAGCCCGCCGACGTTGTAGTTGCCCGACACGCTGCCCGTGGCGTAGACGTTGCTGAGGCTACCCCCGCTGTTGTACCCGACCAAGGTGCCAACGTTGCCGGCTCCCGTCACGCTGCCGGCGGCGTAGGCGTTGTTGACGTTGCCGCTGTTTTGCCCCACCAGCGTGCCAACGCTGCTGCTGCCCGTCACGCTGCTGCCGATCAGCCCGATATGGCTGATGACAGCACTTGAGCCTGTCACGCCGAACAGGCCAACACCTTCTGCCGCCGGGCGATTGATGCGGAGGTTGCTGATGGTGTGGCCTTGTCCGTCAAAGCTGCCAGTGAATGTTGCGCTTGTATTGCCAACCGGCACGAAGCCAGAACCTGCATTCCAGTTCACTGCTTCACTTGCGTCGATGTCGTTGGTCTGCGTGTAAGTCTTGCCCAGCATTCCGACGCTGCCCATGCCTTGCACGCCATAGATGTCGGCCAGTTGGTACGGGGTGGCATTGCTGCCGTCGCCACCTTTGGCACGGATGAATGTGCCGCCGGTGACACTGAAGTCAGTGGCGCTGAAGCTGGGCAGGCTTGCAGCAAGCTGGCTCCAGGTGCCGCCAGTCTGGCTGAAAGTGCCCGCCGTCAGTGCCCCACCCATGTGAACCGTGCCGCCGCTCTGGTTGAACGTGGCCACACTGGTGCTGCCGCTCAACACATCCAGTGTGCCGCCAGACACGTTGAAGGTGTTGGCGCTGTGGATGGTGAGGCTGTTCAAAGTGGTTGTGCCCGCGACACCGCTGTCGTGGGTCACGGTGACACCTGCCGGGATCACAACCGCAGCCACGTTGGCGTAGTCGGGGATGGCTCCGCCGGCCCAGTTGGTTGCGGTTGACCAGTTGCCGCTGCTGCCACCTACCCAGGTAACGCTGGCGAGTTGGTTGATGGTGCTGGTGGTGTTGTCCGCGTAGCTGACGTTGTAGTTGCCACCGTTGTTGCCGTCGTTGACGGTGACACCTGTGGCGGTGACGGTTTTATTGCCAGAACCAACATTCTTGTCGGTGAAGGCGAAAGTGCCACCCGCCAACGAATCGCTGCCAAACAATGTGCCGCTGCTGACCGTTGCCGTGCCCGTAGCGCCAAGGCCGCCGTCGTAGGTTTTGGTCACGTTGCTGGAGCTCAGGGTGAGGTCGGCTTTGCCTACCGTCAGTGTGCCGCCCACATAGCTGATGATGTAACCCTGCTGGTTGGAGTACAGGCCGCCAATACTGCGAGTGCCTGCGTTCCTGGCATCGCTGTAGCCCAGTGTGCCGAGCAGGTTGGCGTTGGGGGTGCTGGAGTAACTGACTCCGCTTGCACTGGTGTTTTGGCCGTTATAAGTCTTGGTGATGTTGTCTGCCGTGACCGTGAGCGGGGTCATGAACGAGCGCAGCAGCGGGTAGGTGTGGCCGTCATACATCACCCAGGTGTTGGTGAAGTCCCAGTTCGGATTCACGTTTCCGTTGGCGGCTGTGGCGCTGGTGAAATTCGCCTGCGTCTGCATAGAGGTGGTTGCCATACCGATGCCGCCTGCGCTGGTGGCCTGACCAGAAGTCGTGGTGTCCCAGTAGCTGGTGTTGACGGTGCTGCTACTGCCGCTGTTTCTCCCCACCAGCCCGCCAAGGCTGGAGTTACCCGTCACCGCCCCCGTGGCGTAGCTGGTGCTGATCGATCCGGCGTTCATCCCCGCCAGTCCGCCGACGTAGTTGCTGCCCGTCACCGCTCCCGTGGCGTAGCTGGTGCTGATCGAACCGGAGGTGTATCCCGCCAGTCCGCCGACGTTGCCGATGCTGCCCGTCACCGTACCCGTGGCGTAGCTGGTGCTGATGCCGCCACTGTTGGCTCCCACTAGCCCGCCGACGGCAGCTGAGCCCGACACCGCCCCTATAGCGTAGCTGGTGTTGATGCTGCTGCCGCTGATGTTGTACCCCACCAGCCCGCCAATGTAATTGCTCGTGCCCGACACCGCCCCCGTGGCGTAGCTGTGGTTGACCGGGCCGTAGTTGTACCCCACCAGCCCACCGACGACGCTGCTGCCCGACACCACTCCCGTAGCGTAGCTGGTGCTGATGGTGTTGATCGTGGTGCTGTTTCTCCCCACCAGCCCGCCGACGGCAGCTGCGCCCGACACCGCTCCCGTTGCGTAGCTGGTGCTGATAGGGCCGTCGTTCCACCCCGTCAGCCCGCCGACGCCAGTTGCGCCGGCGGCAGCTGAGCCCGACACCACTCCCGTCGCGTAGCTGGTGCTGATAGGGCCGCGATTTTTTCCCACCAGCCCGCCGACGTTGCTGTTGCCCGTCACCGTCCCGGTAGCGTAGCTGTTGCTGATGCTGCCGAAGTTGCCCCCCATCAGCCCTCCGACGTAATTGCTGCCCGTCACGCTCCCGCCCACCATCCCCACATTACGAATCACGCCGTTTGTACTGTGAAACAACCCGACATTATTTGTCGCAGACAAGTTGATGGTGAGATTGTTGATGGTGTGGCCGAGACCGTCGAAATTGCCGGTGAATGTGTAGAAGGTGCCCAACGGAGCGAAGCCCGCCCCTGTGTTCCAGCTGGACGTAGGGCTGGCATCAATGTTCGCACCCAGCACGTAGTTGCCGCCAATGTTGCCGTTCATGCCCTGCAAGTCGGTGGTGGTGCTGCTGCCCGCTGCGCCCAGCGCGGTGATGACGGTGTAGGTCGTGGTTGCTCCGTCGCTGCCCAGCTTGGTGCTGAAGTTCTGCCCGGCTGACAGGTTCACTTGTGCGCCGTTGTTCAGAAAGTAGTTGCTGGTGTTGCCCGCTGCCACTGCGCCTTGGCCGTATTCGAGGGCAAGGCTGGCGGTACCTGATGCGTTCAGGTTGGCGTTGATATTGATGTTGTTCTGCGCATTGAGCGTGAGCTTGTTGGCGCTCCAGCTCACGGCATCGTTGACGTTGACATTGCCGGATGTTCCATTTGCACCGCTGGTGCTCTGAATGAGCACATTGCTGCTGGCGAGGTTGCTGGTCAGCGTTGCTGCAGTCATGTCGCCACCGGTGGTCGCAACGGTGAAATCCACTGGGTCAATCAGCCAGGAGCCGGTCAGGCCGTTGGCGGCTGCGGTGGTGATTTTGGCGTTGTCTGCAATCTTGACGTGGGCGGCAGAGGTTTCGATGAAGCCGCCGTTGGCAGTGCCTTGGGCTGTCCCACCATTCGCGGCTGCCGCCGCTCCCACGGGGGCAGTATTCGTTGAATCTGTAG
>VIKI01000014.1 GCA_008080595.1 Comamonadaceae bacterium | reverse complement strand
GGCCTTGACCATCGTGTTCCTGGTGGTCACGGTCACACTGCTGCCGTTTTCCATCTTCAGCGTGCAAGCCGCAGGCTCGGGCACGGTGGTCAGCATCACCGCGCTGATTGCCCTGCTGGTGTGCCTGATCCCCACCACCATTGGCGGCTTGCTGTCGGCCGTGGGTGTGGCAGGCATGAGTCGCATGATGCAGGCCAATGTGATCGCCACCTCGGGCCGCGCGGTGGAAGCCGCCGGTGATGTGGATGTGCTGCTGTTGGATAAAACCGGCACCATCACCCACGGCAACCGCCAGGCCGCAGCATTTCTACCCGCCCCCGGCTTGACCGAGGCGCAACTGGCCCTGTGTGCCATGCAGGCCTCCATGGCCGACGGCACACCCGAGGGGCGCAGCGTGGTCGCCCTGGCGCAGCGCCTGGGGCTCACCGAAGCCTTGAGCGGTAACACACAAGAAGTCGCCTTCACCGCCCAGACCCGCATGAGCGGCATGGATGTCACCCATGCCGATGGCAGCACGCGGCAATTACGCAAGGGTGCGGTCGAGGCCATTCGCAAACATGTGGAGTCCCTGGGTGGCAGCGTGCCCACCGAAGTGGTGCGGGCCTCTGACGAGGTGGCACGCCGTGGCAGCACGCCCCTGGCGGTGTCGGACGGCAAACAGGTGTTGGGCATTGTGGAACTCAAGGACATCGTGAAAGCGGGCATCAAGGAGCGTTTTGGCGAGTTGCGCCGCATGGGCATCAAGACCGTGATGATCACCGGCGACAACCGGCTCACCGCCTCGGCCATTGCCGCCGAGGCCGGGGTGGACGACTTCCTGGCTGAAGCCACGCCCGAAGACAAGCTCAAGCTGATTCGCCAGTACCAGGCCGAGGGCCGCCTGGTGGCGATGACCGGGGACGGCACCAACGATGCGCCCGCCCTGGCCCAGGCCGATGTGGCCGTGGCCATGAACAGCGGCACCCAGGCCGCCAAAGAGGCGGGCAACATGGTCGACCTGGACTCCAACCCCACCAAGCTGCTGGAGGTGGTGGAAACCGGCAAGGCCTTGCTGATGACCCGCGGCTCGCTCACCACCTTCTCCATCGCCAATGACGTGGCCAAATACTTCGCCATCATCCCGGCCATTTTCGTCTCCACCTACCCGCAGCTGGGGGCATTAAACGTGATGCAGCTGGGCAGCCCCAATTCGGCCATTTTGTCGGCGGTGATTTTCAACGCGCTGATCATCATGTTTCTGATTCCGCTGGCGCTCAAAGGCGTGAAATACCGCCCGGTGGGAGCGGCTGCGCTGCTGCGCCGCAACCTGGCGATTTATGGCTTGGGCGGGCTGGTGGTGCCGTTTGTCGGCATCAAGCTGATCGACCTGCTGCTGGTGGCCCTGCAACTGACGTGAACTCTAAGGAATTTTTATGAAAAACAACCTCCGCCCCGCACTGATCTTGTTCGCCGTACTCACATTTTTGACGGGTGTGGTGTACCCCTTGCTGGTCACCGGTGTGGCGCAAACCCTGTTCCCGACGCAGGCGCACGGCAGCCTGCTGCTGCGTGATGGCAAACCGGTTGGCTCAGCGCTGATCGGGCAAAACTCTTCTGGGGTCGCCCCTCTGCTACCGGCCCGATGGCCAACAACGCCAGTGCCTCCAGTGGCTCCAACCAGGGACCGCTGAACCCGGCTCTGGTTGATGCCGTCAAAGCCCGCGTCGCCGCCTTGCGGGCAGCGGACCCCAGCAACATCGCCGCCATTCCGGTCGACTTGGTCACAGCCTCAGCCAGCGGGCTGGACCCGCACATCAGCCCGGCAGCGGCGCAGTACCAAGCCAGGCGTGTGGCCCAAGCCAAAAATTTGCCGCTGGACAAGGTGCAGGCCTTGATCAACCAAGCCACCGAGCGCCCGCTGCTGGGTATTCTGGGCGAGCCGGTGGTGAATGTGCTGGCGCTGAACCTGGCCCTGGAAGCCTTGCGTTAATCGCAAGCGGCATACTTCGGCCATTCCCAATCGCGCAGAAATGCAATCGGCTGTTGCACAATTCAACCCAAACTCCAGGAGGTCTAGCCATGTACCAAGCCATTGAAGCCATTTCCAAAGCCGGCATCATCCAGCCACTGGAGCCGATTTTGTTTGACGAAAACGAGCATTTGGTCATCCTTCGCCTTTCCAAAACTTATATCGGCGCAAGCGCATCCCCTACGCCGCCTGCGGATTGGAAACGCTGGGCTGGGGTGCTTAAAAACTCTCCCAATCTGAACCACGATCCGGTGGCTATGCAACAAGCCATGCGCCATGAGTGGGATTGAATTTTTGCTGGACACCAACATGGTGATTGGCCTGCTCAAAGGCCATGCCGCAGCCATAGCGCTGGCCGAGCAGAGTGGGTTTGCGTTGGATAAGTCTGCGGTGAGTCAGATCACCCGCATGGAGCTTCTGGGCTACCCACAGCTTACCGATGAAGAAGACCAAACCATCCGCGCCTTTTTGGCGAACTGCCAAGTGCGCATGCTGGATGATCAAGTTGAGGCTCGGGCCATTGTGTTGCGACGCAGTGGCGCGTTCAAACTGCCCGACGCCATCGTCGCGGCAACAGCCATCACCGCTTCCCTGCGGCTTTTGACGCTGGATCAAGGCATGCTGCGGGGCTTGGAAAAGTTCGGATTTTGAGCCTTCTGGGCGAGCCGGTGGTGAATGCGCTCCAACTGAACCTGGCCCTGAAAGCCTTGCATTAACGACATACGTCAACCATGGCTATCCCCTCAGACTCACGCCCCGACCCTGATGCCCTGCTGGCGGAAATTCGCGAAAGCGAACGCGAGCAGCAGCGTGGCAAGCTGCGCATTTACTTCGGGGCCAGCGCCGGGGTCGGCAAAACCTTTGCCATGCTGGATGCGGCACAGCGGGCCGCGCAGGCCGGGCAAGACGTGCTGGTCGGTCTGATCGAAACCCATGGCCGCCAGGAAACCGCCAGCCTGCTTGAAGGCCTGAAGCAATTGCCGCTGCGCGCGTTGCCCTACCGCAAGCAGACGCTGCACGAATTTGACCTGGACGCGGCGCTGGCCGCCCACCCAGCTGTTTTGCTGGTGGACGAGCTGGCCCACAGCAACGCGCCCGGCTCCCGGCACCCCAAGCGCTGGCAAGACATTGAGGAGCTGCTCGATGCAGGCATCGAGGTCTGGACCGCCTTGAATGTGCAGCACCTGGAAAGCCTCAATGGCACGGTGGGGGCCATCACCGGCGTGCGCATCAACGAGACGGTGCCCGACACGGTGCTGGATCGGGCCGATGAGATTGTGCTGGTCGATGTCACCGCTGACGAGTTGCTCACCCGGCTGAAAGCCGGCAAGGTCTATGTGCCGCAACAGGCCGAACGGGCTGCGCAGCATTTTTTCCGCAAAGGCAACCTGATTGCCCTGCGCGAAATTGCCCTGCGCCGCACCGCAGAACACGTGGGCGACGATGTGCGCACCTACCGCTCGCAGCACATTCAGACCGCGCTCAACCGCAAGGGGGTGGGGGCTCCGGCCTGGAATACCTCGGGTGATTTGCTGGTGTGCATCGGGCCCCATGAAGGGGCCGAGCATGCGGTGCGCAGTGCCGCGCGGCTGGCCGGGCAGCTCAACGTGCGCTGGTATGCCGCGTATGTGGAAACCCCTGCGCTGCAACGCCGTCCAGCCAGCGCACGGGATCGCACGCTGGCCGTGCTCAAACTGGCCGAGGAGCTGGGTGGCGGTACGACCGTACTCACCGGGGCTGCGGTGGCGCAAACCCTGCTGGCGCATGCTCAAACCCTCAACTGTGCCACCCTGGTGGTGGGGCGGCCAAGCCCGCGCCCCTGGCGGGGCCTGTTGCACCCATTCAAACCCACGGTGACCCGGCAATTGGCCACCCTGGCCCCTACGGTGGACATTGTGGAGGTGGGGTTCACAGAGAGCGTGCGCCGTCTGGCCGCCGCCATTCCTCGCTCCACCCACGACGAGTCCGAGCTGAGCGCCTGGCGTGACAGCTGGCCACGTTATGCCTGGGCGCTTGCCGTCTGCCTGCTGACCACGCTGCTGACCGCGCCGCTGCTGGATTACCTGGATCTGACCAACATCGTCATGCTGTTCCTGCTGGGCGTGGTGGGTGTGGCGGTCAGGTTGGGAAAAGGCCCGTCGATGCTGGCGGCCGTGCTGTCGGTAGCGGCGTTTGATTTTTTCTATGTACAACCGCGTTTCTCCTTTGCCGTCAGCGATGTTCAGTACCTGGTGACCTTTGTGGTGATGCTGGTGGTGGGGCTACTGATTGGCCAGCTGACGGCCAATTTGAGCTTCTCGGCCAACGTATCAGCCAGCCGTGAGCGGCGAGCCCACGCGCTGTTTGAACTCACGCGGGACTTGTCTGCCGCCCTGCAAACCGTGCAGGTGGTGGAGCTGGGTGAGGCGGCCGTCAAACGCAGTTTTGGTGGCGATGCACGGGTGCTACTGACCGATGCCAATGACCAATTGTGTGTGGATACCAACTTGAATAACGGTATGGATGCCAGCATTGCCGACTGGGCCTTTCACCACGAGCAACGCGCTGGCTTGTGCACCTCCACCCTGCCCTCCAACGCCTGGCATTACGTGCCGCTGCGGGCCCCGATGCGGGTGCGCGGTGTGCTGGCACTGCGCCCGGCGCAAGCCCGCTGGCTGCTGATTCCTGAGCAAATCCAGCAGTTGGAAACCTTGGCCCGGCAGATTGCGATTGCCCTGGAGCGAGTGCATTACGTGGACATTGCCCAGACCGCCGTGGTGCAAATGGAGTCAGAGCGCCTCAGAAACACGCTGCTGGCGGCCATGTCGCATGACGTTCGCACCCCCTTGACGGCCTTGATCGGGCAGACCGAAGCGCTGGCGGCTTCGACCCCGTTGACCACATTTCAGCGCGAGTCGGCCCAAGCCATTGGCACAGAAGCCCATGAGCTCAGCGCTTTGGTCACCAACCTGCTGGAGATGGCCAAACTCGACAGCGGCCAGATCGAGCTTCACAAAGACTGGCAATCGGTCGAAGAAGTGGTGGGCAGCGCCATCCGCGCGGCACGGCACAGCCTGACCGGGCTGTCGGTGCGCACCGTGATTCCAGAGGACATGCCTCTGGTGGAATTTGATGCCGCCTTGATGGAGCGTGTGCTGGTGAACCTGCTGGAAAACGCGGCCAAATATGGCACGCCAGCGGCCGCAGGCCAGACCGATGCCGTGCTGGTGAGTGCCCGAGTTCACCCCGGCTCACTGGAGCTGAAAGTGCGGGATTTTGGCCCGGGTTTGCCGACCACGGTGAAAGGCAAGGAAATCGACCTGTTCGCCAAATTCACCCGGGGTGACAACGAGTCCAGCAAACGCGGCGTAGGATTGGGGCTGGCCATTTGCAAGGCGACCCCCTGAATTACCCGAACCAGAACCTGCCTGATCATCACCCGCCATGTCGCAACCCGTTGACGTTTTGATTGAAGATGAACCACAAATCCGCCGCTTTGTGCGTGCGGCTTTGGAAGATGAAGGCTGGCAGGTGCACGAAACCGCCACCGCCCGTCAGGGCTTGGCCGATGCCGGTACACGCAAGCCTGATTTGCTGGTGGTTGATCTGGGTCTGCCCGACGGTGATGGCCTGGAACTCATCCGCGACGTGCGCACCTGGAGCAGCGTGCCCATCGTGGTGTTGTCGGCGCGGATTGATGAGTCCGACAAGATCGCCGCGCTGGATGCCGGGGCCGATGATTACCTCACCAAGCCCTTTGGCATTGGCGAGCTGCTGGCCCGGGTTCGGGCCAATGTGCGCAGGCAACGGGGTGCAGGTGCAAGCTCTGGCGCAGTCGGCGAGTCCAGCCACCTGTTCACGTTTGGCGAGGTGGAGGTGAATGTGCAAACCCGGATCGTGCGGCGCTCTGGGGTCGAAGTGCACCTGACCCCGATTGAATACCGCCTGCTGTCCACCCTGATCGCCAACACCGGTCGGATCATGACCCACCGGCAGTTGCTGCGCGAGGTGTGGGGGCCGTCCCACTCAGAGCAAAGTCATTACCTGCGCATCTACATGGGGCATTTGCGGCAAAAGCTCGAAGCCGACCCGGCGCAGCCCAAGCATTTGCTGACTGAGACTGCTGTGGGTTACCGGCTGCTGCCAGAGGCCTGAAACCCGCCCTGGGCTTGATTTTTATAAGAAAAATTGGCCTCTAGCGCTTATAGATAGTGCGCAAACAGCTATCAAATACATAGCTATTTATAACCCAACCCAACACGGCAAGAGGTCTATTGCGCCGGACGGCCAGGGCCTTGCGTGCCATCGGCGCGTGCCGACAGATAGGCATACAGATCCAGAATGTGGGCATTCACGCCGGGCTCACCTTGCCAGGCGGGCATGGTCAGCATGTAGCCCTTGCGCTGAAGCATGTTGTCCACCAGGGCCTCCCGCGTGAGCTGATCGCGACTGGCTTGCGCCAGCGCCTGGCCCCAGTCGTAGCGGGTGAGCACCAGGTTCACAAACTGGCGTGGGTTCATGTCACGCACTTTGGGCAGCAGATCCGGCGCACCCACTGTGCCAGTGGCCGCCGCCCCATGGCAACTGGCACACTTGTCTTGGAAGACTCGCCAACCGGCATAGACCGAGCCGGGCGGTTTGGCGCGTTGCGCGAGTTCCTGGGCAGCTTGGGTGTTTTCCACTTCCACGGCACAGCCGCTCAGCAGCATGGCCGACGTGATCAGTGCAGTTATCGATGCTTTTGTCATGCTCATCTCCTTGGTGTGACAGCGTTGCGAACCCATTCTGGATGGGCTGCGAGCCATTGTGTCAAGTTGACCGGGCCGGTGGGATGACAAGGATCAGTTCTTGAGCATATTTCTTACACCTCAAGCGCCGCTAACCAGGGTGCGGCATCACGCAGTTGCAGGCGGCCAAGGTCGGCCTCGGCCTTGCATTCGCGCAGCAACTGTACCGCCTGCGCCTGCGGCCATTGCTCAGCAAAACGGTTCAAGGCGCGGTGTGGCTTGGCATCTGACAGTTTGCATTCCACCAGGTGCGTGAGCGTGTCGCCGCTGCTTAGGCAAAAGTCCACCTCGGCTTCGTCCTTGGTGCGGATGTAGTGCAAATCCACTGGTGCGCCCCGGGTGTCTTGCTGCCACTGCACGTTTTTCAGCAGGTGGCAGGCGACCAGATTCTCGAATCTCACGCCGTCATCCCCCTGCACCAGACCGGTGTCGTAAAAATAGACTTTGGGCGCTTGCAGCGTGGCGCGGGCGATATTGCGGTGCCAGGGGCGCACCACAAACACAATGAACAGCGCCTCCAGAATGTCCAGGTACTTGGCCAGGGTGACGGGTGACAGGTTCAGGTCACGCGCCAGCGAGGCCAGCGACAGCGGCGAGCCCACACGCGAGCGCAGCATCTCGGCAAACAGGCGCATGGCGTTGACTTCTTGCAGACGCGAGAACTCCAGCACGTCTTCCCGCACCAAGCCAGCAAAGTAATCATTGCGCCAGCGCTGGGCTTCATCAAAGCTGGCGGCCAAGGCGGGCTCGGGAAAGCCGCCGCGCTCCAGCAGGTGCGTCAGGGCAGCGTGGGGCGACACCTGCGCTTGCTCCGCCCATTCACGCACCGACAGCGGGTGCAGCCGCAGTCTGAAATAGCGCCCGGCCAGCGATTCACCTGACTGGCGAAAGGTGTCCATGCGGGCGCTGCCGGTCACCAGCAATTGCTGCGCTGGCGCACGGCCATCGGCCACGCCTTTGAGCCAGCTCTTCCAGTCGCGCATTTTGTGGATTTCATCCAGCACCAGCAGGGGCGCACTCTGCCGCCAGCTTTGCGCCAGCATCACCGCGCGGTGCGCCGCCACGTCATAGTTCAGGTACTGAGCCCCGGCCAGTTCGCCCACCAGCTGGCGGCTCAGCGTGGTTTTGCCAACCTGGCGCGGGCCGGTCAAGACCACCATTTTTTTCTGCAGGTCTTGGCGAACCCGCTCGTCCAGATAGCGTTTCATTCGACTATTTTAAATACAAATGAAAAATAGTCGCGACTTTTTTATATTTAAGATTAATTTAGTCGCCAAACTTGGCTGGTTTTATTGAAACGCCACCTCGGCAAAACTGCGTAATTTTCGGCTGTGGAGCTGATCCACACCTTCTTCGCGCAGCAACTCCAGCGCCCGGATGCCGATGCGCAGGTGCTGGTCCACCCGCTCTCGGTAGAAGTGGTTGGCCATGCCGGGGAGTTTGATTTCGCCATGCAGGGGTTTATCGCTCACACACAGCAGGGTGCCGTAGGGCACGCGAAAGCGGAAGCCGTTGGCGGCTATGGTGGCACTTTCCATGTCCAGCGCCACCGCGCGACTTTGGCTGAAGCGGCGTTGTGGGCCGTTGTCGGGCAGCAGTTCCCAGTTGCGGTTGTCGGTGCTGGCCACGGTGCCGGTGCGCATGATGCTTTTGAGCTCCGGCCCTTTGAGCTGGGTGATTTGGGACACGGCGCTGGCCAGTGCCACCTGGATTTCGGCCAGGGCTGGCACCGGTACCCACAGCGGCAGTTCTTCATCGAGCACGTGGTCTTCCCGCACATAGCCGTGGGCCAGCACGTAGTCGCCCAGTTGCTGGCTGCTGCGCAAGCCGGCGCAGTGGCCGAGCATGATCCAGGCATGCGGGCGCAGCACGGCAATGTGGTCGGTGATGGTTTTGGCATTGGCCGGGCCGACACCGATGTTGACCATGCTGATGCCGCTGCCATCAGCCCGCACCAGGTGGTAGGCGGGCATTTGCGGCAAGCGCGGTGGCGGTGTGCCGGTCGCTTGCCCCAATTTGCGGGTGATCACGTTGCCGGGTTCGACAAAGGCGATGTAGTCGCTGGCGGCATCGGCCATGGCGGCGTGGCCCAGGGCAATAAATTCGTCAATGTAGAACTGGTAGTTGGTAAACAGCACAAAGTTCTGAACGTGTTCGGGGGCGGTGCCGGTGTAGTGGCGCAGGCGTTGCAGCGAATAGTCAACCCGTGGGGCGGTGAACAGTGACAGGGGTTGCGGCTCACCCGGGTGGGGCACATAGGTGCCGTTGGCAATGCCGTCGTCCATGGCGGTCAGGTCGGGCAGGTCAAACACATCACGCATCAGCTGGCGGCGTTGCGGGCTCAGGTTGCCTTCCACATGGTCGTTTTCAGCAAACGAAAAATGCACCGGAATCGGTTGGTTGCTGGTGCCCACCTCAAGCTCTACATCGTGGTTTTCCAGCAACAGGGTGAACTGCTCCAGGTAATATTTGGCGAACAAATCCGGGCGGGTCAGTGTTGTCTCGAAACGACCGGCACCCGCCACAAAGCCGTAGCTCAGGCGGGCGGATTCAGCAGTGTTTTGACGTGTGACGGTGTCGGTCTGTACCCGCACAAACGGGTAACAGGCGCGGACATGACCGGGCAATTCTTCGCCCGCCACATAGCGTTGCATGGCCTGGCGCAGGTGGGCAATGCTGTTGTCGTAAATCAGGCGTGCCTGGGTCAGGGCAGCGGCCGGATCGGTGAAGCGCGTGGGCGCAATAAAAGCAGGTAAATAAGGCATGGGGGGTATTGTTTCATGCGGTGGCATCACGTGCCTGAACACATGCCATTCAAAGCTGCCATACTTGCAAACCGTATTCTTCAAGCCAGAAACCCGTTATGTTGAAATTTACCTGTTGCAGTGCCGTTCGCCAGTTTTCTGACACCTCACAAGCGAAGCTGCTCAGCGGCATCACCCGTGGCTTTGAGCGCGAATGCCTGCGGGTGGATCGGGCCGGGCAGTTGGCCCAAACGCCCCACCCAAGTACCCTGGGGGCCAAGCTGACACACCCATGGATCACCACCGACTATGCCGAGGCACTGCTGGAGTTCATCACCCCGCCGTCGACCGATCCGGCTTTTCCGATGGAGTTTTTGAAAGACATTCACCGCTTCAGCGCCCAACAATTGGGCGGCGAATACCTGTGGGCCGGATCCATGCCGTGCAAGATAGGTGCGGATGCCGAGATTGCCATTGCCGACTATGGCTTGTCGAACGATGCGCGTTTCAAGATGGTCTACCGCGAGGGCTTGGGCTTGCGCTATGGCCGCGCCATGCAGACCATTGCCGGTGCACATTACAACTGGTCTTTGCCCACTGAGTTCTGGCTGGCGCTGCGTGATTGCTGCCCCAGTGAGGGTGACTTGCAGGATTTCATCAACACCCGTACTTTTGGCCTGATCCGCAACTTTTTGCGCTACGGCTGGTTGGTGCCCTACCTGTTTGGGGCCTCACCGGCGCTGTGCCAATCTTTCCTGCAAGGCCATCCGTCTGACCTGGTTGAATTGGCTCCCGGCACTTTGCACGGGCCGTATGCCACCAGCTTGCGCATGAGTGATCTGGGTTACCAAAACCACGCCCAGGACAAGCTGGCCATTGGCTTCAACTCGCTGGCCGAGTACACCCAGGGCCTGGAGGCCGCGATTCGTACCCCTGACCCGTATTACACCGAGCTGGGGGTGCGCGAAGGCACGCAGTGGAAGCAGTTGAGCGACAGCGTGCTGCAAATCGAAGCCGAGTTTTACGCCCCGATGCGGCCCAAGCGGATTGCCCTCAACGGGCAACGCCCGGCCAAAGCGCTACGCGAGTTGGGCGTGCAATATGTGGAAATGCGGCTGTTTGACCTGAACCCGTTCATTGACATTGGCATTGCCCCCGAGCAGCCGTTGTTTGCCGACGTGCTGCTGCTGATGTGTCTGTTTCGCGACAGTCCGCCGATCACCTGCCGCGAGCAAAGCGAAAACGACGAGAACAAGCACCGTGTGGTGACCCGTGGCCGCCAGCCCGATTTGCAGTTGCTGGTGCACAACCGCGAGCAGCCACTGCGCACGCTGGCGCATGAGTTGTTTGACGACATGGCCCCCTATGCCGCCATGCTGGATGCCGCCTACGCCACTCGCCGCTACCAGGTCGCCATGGAAGAATTGCGCAAACGCATTGACCAGCCTGAGCTGACGCCCTCCGCCCAGGTGATTGAGGCGGTGAAGAAGCAGGGGGGCTACTTCAACTTTGCGTTTGAGCAGTCCAGAACACACACCCAGAGCTTGCAGGCGGTCGGGCTCAATGCCTCAAGCCTGGAACAGTTCAAGGCCAGTGTGCAAGCCTCGCTGGCAGCACAGCAGCAGGCCGATGCGGCACAGTCGGGCTCTTTTGAGGACTTTGTGGCGGCTTATTTTGCCTGAGGCTTGATTTTTTATAAGATTTTTAGGCCTCTAGCGCTTATCAATCAAGCGCAAATAGCTATAAAACAAATAGCAAAAATCACTCGACCACTTTCACCGCCTGCCCGATGCGTGGCTCTCCACCACCGTAGAACCCGTTGATCAAGCGTAATTGCGCCTCAGCTTGCGGCAGGGGTGAGTGTTGGGCCAGTTGCGCAAAACCACCAGCAGGATAGGTGCTGGTTTTGAGCACCCAGGGTTTGGCTGCGGCACGGTCTTGTGGGGTCAAAGCGCGAAAACTGTTTTGAGCTTGCGCCATGCCTGTCCTGGCTTGCTGCAACGCGGCTGCATTTTTGGCTGCGGGTGTGAATACATACACGCTTTGCCGGGGCCCGGTGACCAATGTGGCTTCGATGGCTTGCTGGCCCTGGTTGCTGGTGCGGCTGCCAACAAAGCGGGTGGCGCTAAGGCCGTTGATGTTCAGCCGCTCGCTGTGGCCCTGGCTGGGCTTGAGCAGGTTGCGAATCACCTCATCATGCGTTGTACCAGCCTTGGGGGGCGCGACCTGAATCATCAGCGCAGCATCCCCGGCGGCATTCACCAGGGCCAGTTGGCTCGGCTCGTTTTGAATGTGCCAGCCCGCCGGCGCGGTGAGGGCAATGCCCAGATCAGTGTGGTAAAAATTTTGCCCACGGGTCAGGCCCTGCTCAGCGCTTTCACCAAACGCCAGACCCTGGGTGATCTGCTGGTAACGGGCGCGGCCTTCGTCGCTGTAGTTGCCTTTGTACTGGGCGGCCAGTTGGGTGATTTGTTGCAGACGCTGGTCATTACTGGGGTGAGAGGCCAGCCAACTGTTGCCGCTGGGTGCGGCACGGCCTGCCGCGCGGGCTTGGTCGAAGGCAAAACGCTCCTGGGCTTTGAGTGCCCCGATCACGTTGATCATGTTGCGAGGATCAAACGCGGTGCGAGCCAGGTATTCGGCCCCCAGGCTATCGGCCTGCAATTCTTGATCGCGCCCGTAAGAGGCCACATAACCCGCCGCAGCGGTTTGCGACAGGTCACTGGCCAGCCGCCCGGCACCACTGATGCCCTGACTCTCCAGCACCGCCCCCAGCACGCTGGCGGCCAGCACGCCCAGGCCGGCATCTTGCTGGCGGGTGGCACGCTGTGCGCCATGACGTGCCGTCACGTGGCCAATTTCATGGCCCATCACACCGGCCAGCTCGGCCTCGGTCTGTAGGTAGGCCATGATGCCGCGCGTCACGTACACATAGCCGCCGGGCAGGGCAAAGGCGTTGATCTCGGGGCTGTCGAGCACGGTAAAGTGCCATTGCAACTGGTTGCGGTGTGACAGCTTGGCCAGCCGCTGGCCCAGGTTGTTGACATAGGTTTGCACCCGTGCGTCACGCACCACGCCGTATTCCTGCAGCACTTGCTGGTGCGCTTTGGCCCCCTCGGCCAGTTCGGTCTGCTCGTTCATGACCGAGCGCTCAGCCTGGCCGCTGACGGGGTTGATCACCGCGCTGCCGCAGCCGGTGAGCAGGGTGGTGGCCAGCAGCCAGGGACTGAGGCGATGCAAGAGGTGTGTCATGGGGAGTTCAGAAGCAGTTTGAATCCGGCTATTTTTGCCCAATTGCGGGTGATGGGCTTAGGCTTGGTGTTGAAAAGCCTGGGGAATCGATAATTGGTGCATGACACATACCGAAAACATCGCTTTCAGCACACTGCCGCTCAACCCCGCCACGCTGGACAATTTGCAGCAATTGGGCTACCTCAGCATGACCCCGATTCAGGCCGCCAGCTTGCCGACCGCCCTGGCGGGCAAAGACCTGATCGCCCAGGCTCAGACCGGCAGTGGCAAAACCGCCGCCTTTGGCCTGGCCCTGCTGGAGCGGCTGAACCCGCGCCGTTTCGCGGTGCAAGCCCTGGTGTTGTGCCCAACGCGGGAGCTGGCGGATCAGGTCACGGTGGAAATCCGCCGCCTGGCGCGTGCGCTGGACAACATCAAAGTGGTCACGCTGTGTGGTGGTGTGGCCTTGCGCGGCCAGCGGGCCTCACTGGAAAACGGTGCACACATCATTGTGGGCACTCCTGGGCGGGTGATGGATCACCTGGCCCGTGGTTACCTGAGCCTGGAAGCCCTCAACACCCTGGTGCTGGATGAAGCCGACCGCATGCTGGACATGGGCTTTTTTGATGACATTGCCACCGTCACGAAACAGTGCCCACCCGAGCGTCAGACACTGCTGTTTTCAGCCACCTACCCGGAAGGTATTGAAAAGCTGGCCCGGCAGTTCATGCGCACGCCGGAACAAATCACGGTACAGGCGTCCCAAACCCAGAGCCTGATTGAGCAGCGCTTTTATGAGGTGACCCGCCCGACCCGGTTTGAGGTGGTGGCCAAGCTGCTGAACCACTTTCGGCCAGAGAGCACGCTGGCTTTTTGCAACACCAAACAGCAGTGCAAGGATTTGGTGACGTATTTGCAACAACAGGGCTTCAGCGCCCAGGCGCTGTATGGCGAGCTGGAGCAGCGCGAGCGCGACCAGGTGCTGGCGCAGTTTGCCAACCGCAGCACCTCGGTGCTGGTGGCCACTGATGTGGCTTCCCGCGGCATTGACATCAAGGAGCTGAGTGCGGTGATCAATGTGGACATCACCCCCGACCCCGAGGTGCATGTGCACCGCGTCGGCCGCACCGGGCGGGCCGGTGAATCCGGCTTGGCGCTGAGCCTGGCCGCCATGTATGAAATGGGTGCGGTGGGCAAGATCGAGCAATACCAAAAGCTCGATTCGGTCTGGCACAAGGTGGAAGAACTCAGCCCCACCGGCCAAGGCCCCCTGCTGCCACCGATGGTGACACTGCAGATACTGGGTGGACGAAAGGAAAAAATCCGCCCTGGTGACGTGCTGGGGGCCTTGACCGCCGATGCGGGCTACAGCCGCGAACAAATTGGCAAGATCAATGTGACCGAGTTCACCACCTTTGTGGCGGTCAACCGCGACATTGCGCAGCAAGCCATGCAAAAGCTCAATGCCGGCAAGGTGAAGGGCAAAAGTGTGAGGTGCCGGGTGTTGTGATGCGGTGCCGGGATGACAGCGTGTCAGGCAATTTCTGACACAAGATCGGGGCCTGCGCCGACTTTAGCTTTTGATGCGGCACGGATACAGTTCATTTCAACGCTTTGCATGTTGCAAATCGTGTTTGAACCAGCAGGAGTCCACCATGTCCACCACCCTTGAAACCCTGAATCCCTTCAGCCTGATCATGGAGCCTGAGCGTGTGTTGCAAACCATGGAACGTTCGCAACAGCTGCGCGGTTTGCGCCGCCACAAACTGCGCCCACTGGACAAGCCGCTGATTCCCTACACCTCGGAAGCCCTGGCCAGCCGTGCGGCATTTGATGCCATGGTGGATGCACAAGACTTGGATGACGATGTGAATAGATTTTTGCTGAATTGAATCTATGAATGCGATGCTTAGCCTGCACGGGCTTGTAATACCCGGTAAACCCCCATCACTTTTTGGACGTAGGCTTGGGTTTCTTTGAAATTGGGAATACGGTTGCCAGCACGTGCAACAGCCCCCTCCCCTGCGTTGTAGGCGGCCAGTGCCAACTCGGTCTGGCCACCAAACTGGCGCAATAAATCTGCCAGGTAACGTGTCCCGGTGTGAATATTCAGTTCAGGATCGGTCAATTTGGCAGAAATGGAGGCACCCCGGTCAGACTGCACCCCATAGCGTTTGGCGGTGTCTGGCATCACCTGCATCAAGCCTACTGCGCCCTTGTTGGACACCGCAATTGGGTTGAACGCCGATTCGGTAGCAACCACCGCCTTGATCAAATTGGCATTAACACCATAAATTTCAGAAGCCTCATTCACGCTGCCTTGGGCTGCCTTGTACGCAGGTAAGGTATGCATGACCGCTACGGTGGTGCGTGCAGAGCCGTCAGGCATGGATTCAGACTTGGAGAGTTGCGGCCGCACAGGCACGCCCCCCGACTGAATCACCAGCTTGGCTTGTTTAGGCGGGGGCTCATTGGTGAATTGGGTCACGCCCTTGTCATCCACGTACTTCCAGACATCGGCCCACACATGGCCGCCCAAAAACACACACCCCAACACCAATAAAACGTTTCTAAGATTGAATCCAGACATCCGGAAAATTGACCTACAAGACAACAGACGGGCATTGTAAGTGCGCGTGTACTCTGGAGTCTTCTGCGGCTGATCTTCAGAAAAAACAGATGGCAAGCTTGCTGCATCGATAATTCCCCATCTTTTGAATAAGGACGGTTGGGTCAGACACATGACCTGAGCTCAGAAATTTCTGCAAGGGAGTCATTTTGAATTTTGTTCGGTTTATGCCCGAGCTACACGGATTAAGGGGCATAGCTGCCATATCAGTGCTGTTGTTTCATTGGGTTACCATTTTTCCGGGCTTTGGACAATCGCTGACTCCGTACCATGTTCCCGGGCATCCTTGGCTGAATCCCTCCCTGCCTTTTGCCATGGGTTGGCAAGGTGTAACGCTTTTTTTTGTGTTGTCTGGCTACTTGCTAACAAGCCATTTGCAAAACAAACCACTGACCTGGCAGCTTGTCCGCATGTTTTACTTGCGCCGGGTGTTCCGTATTTACCCGGCGGTATGGTTGCAATTGGCTGTGCTGCTGATGCTTGGTGGGTTGTTTCCTCAGGTCTTTGTATCGATGCCCTGGGATCAAACGCTGCTTAACGCCATGTTGTGGGTGAATTTGCCACCGGTATATGCCCCCATGCTCAATGATGTCTGGTGGACATTGCCGGTAGAGTTGTTGTTCTACGCCAGCTTGCCCTTGTTATTGGTGTTGCGCAAACACATTGGCCTGGGCCTGGTTGCCACCCTAATGCTGCTCATTACCTTCGGATGGCGGGGGTGGGTGATGAACCACTATGCAGGACAAAATCTTTCTGCGCATCAGTATGTGCTGGATGCTTTGCCGGGTGTGTTGACCTCCTTTGGTGCCGGGTTCATGGCGGCAGCACTGCAGCAGCGGGTTCAGTCAAAAAATGGGATTTTGCTTCTGGGTGTGTCTGCACTTGTTTTTTTGTTGTTGCAAACTTGGCTGGTAAGTGACATTGAAACCTATTGGCAAGGTGGGCTGTTGTTAATGGTTTGGAATACCCTGCTGTCCCTGTCAATGTCAGGCATTGTGCTGGCAGTTTGTCATGGTGGACTCGACAAAACCAAAAAAGTGTTGTCAGCACGACCCATGGTTTTACTGGGTGAGTGGAGTTTTGGGATTTATTTGTGGCATTACCCGGTGATGATGGGACTCAAAGCACTCTGGCCGCGATCCGTCGACCAGCCTATTGAAAGTTTACTGGCGCTTGGCGTTTCAGCTGCCATTGCGCTAGCCCTGGCCGCCTTGAGTTTTCATGCGGTAGAAAAACGCATGATGAATATGGCTGCTGGTTTGGCCAGATAGAAGCCCCCCCCCCTATGAAATCGAACAACTTTAATGCCTTGCGTCTGATCGCTGCTGGACTGGTTCTTTACGGGCACAGTTTTACCTTTCTGGGATTGCGTCAGCCAATTTTCTTGTCCTGGCTTCCTTTGGGCGTTTTGGGTGTGTTCATTTTTTTCACCATCAGCGGTTTTCTGGTGAGCCAAAGCTGGGAAAGAGACCCCCATCTGCTTCGATTTCTCATTCGTCGTTCGTTACGGATTTTCCCAGGCCTGATAGTTTGTATTTTGCTGTCTGTTCTGTTACTCGGTCCGTGGCTGAGCACACTTTCTCTTAAAGACTATTTTTCACATCCAGCCACGCTGGCTTATCTCGAGAATATTTGGCTGTCCACGGTCTATTACCTTCCCGGTGTTTTTGAGAAAAACCGAGTGGCCAATGCGGTAAATGGCTCACTATGGAGTCTTCCGGTTGAATTTTTTATGTATTGCCTGGTTGTAGTCGCCGGAATACTCTCTCCCAAACGGTGGATATCTGCATTGCTATTTGTTGTTTTTGTTTTGGTGAACCACTTTTGGGCTCAAAAAGCACAACACATGTTGGTGGCGTACAACACAGACATAAGACAAGTATTCATGTGTGGTACTTATTTTTGGGCAGGCGTTTTGATCTACAAATACCATCTGGATGACTATTTCAGCATTTCCACTGTTATGGGAGCTTGTGTTTTGCTGCTCTGCTTAGAGCCTCATACCGAATTATTACGTACGGCTTCATGGGGCCTACTCCCGATTGTTGTGTTGGCATTTGGACTCTCAAACAGTCCCATCCTTACACGCCTGCTTGGCAAACATGATATTTCTTACGGTGTTTATATTTATGCATTTCCCGTACAACAGGCGATTGTTTTTCTTTTTCCAACAATTCAACTTGCGCTTTATCTCATCACTTGTTGTTTATTCACTTTTATACTGGCATTTTTGTCATGGAATTTGATCGAATCAAAAGCACTGAACTTTAAACCAAGTACTCAAAGAAAGTTTTCCGTTTGATAAGTTGCACTTCAAATGAGTACATCAAAACAGGTTCGCTGCCACTAATGGATAATAAATTCGTCGACATTATTGTTCCGGTATACCGGGGGCTTGAGGATACTAAACGCTGCATTTCATCAGTACTGAATGCAGTATGTGCAACACCATGGCAGCTTATCGTTATCAATGATGACGGCCCTGAGCCCGAATTGTCTGCATGGTTGCGCGAGTTGGATGAACTTGAACCCCGAATCACTTTGCTTGAGAACCCTGAAAACCTGGGTTTTGTTGCCACAGTCAATCGAGGTATGGCACTCAGCACAGACCATGATGTTTTGCTGCTTAACAGCGATACAGAAGTTGCCCATGATTGGCTGGATCGGATTCAACGCGCGGTTTACAGTGAGCCACGGGTGGCCAGCGTGACTCCTTTCTCAAATAACGCCACCATCTGCAGTTACCCACGGTTTTGTGAAGACAATCCGCTACCTGATGGGTACAACACGACCGATTTGGATGCACTGTTTTCACATTGCTTAAATGGTCAAACAGTTCGCATTCCTACCGCGGTTGGTTTTTGCATGTACATCCGCAGACAGTGCCTTGATGAAGTGGGATTTTTTGATGTGACCCGTTTTGGCAAAGGCTATGGCGAAGAGAACGATTTTTGCATGCGGGCAACAGCTGTTGGCTGGACGCACTTGCAAGCGCTTGACACTTTTGTTCGACATGCTGGAGGCATCAGTTTTGGTGATTCTGCCAAGCTGCGGCAAGAGTCTGCCTTGCAGACCATGAAGCAGCGGCATCCTGAATATGAATCTTTGGTGCAAGCTCATATTTTGAAAGATCCAGCCAAATCAGCTCGTCTGAGCATCGATATGGCCAGACGCTCATGGTCTGACAGCGCCGCTCATTCTTGTACAAATCCTTATGTGCTGCATATTGTTCCGGCCAACGGCGGCGGAGTGGATCGTTATGTACGCGACATCTGCACAGAACGCCCTCAAGACTGCATCCTCCATGTGGTTGATGATCAAGTGGTGTTTGAATTTGTCAAGGCGGGCCGATTTCTGCCGATTGATATAGCTCTGTTGTCTTCTCATGCGTTTAAGGATGCCTTGGGGTCGCCTGCTTGTCTGCATGCACATTCCACGCTCGATCCTGTTCGCGGAGTAGTCCAATTCCTTTGTGAGTTTCTCAAGGTGGCATATGTCCTGACGCTGCATGACACAGACTTTGCCGATGTGTCGGACAGCATCAGCCAAACCGAGCAACAAGCACGACAGACCTTTGTACAAAATGCAGCTTCGCGCATTGTTCCCAGCGCATTTATTGGCAACTTGGCTGCTTCAGCCATAGGCGGGCCATTCAGCTGTGAATTGATTGAAAACGGAGTGACTCCTTACCTCGTAGACAACGTGCAAAACACTTTAGCAACCCACACTGATTTTTTTCAGGTTGCTGTTATTGGTGCACTCGGTCCAGGTAAAGGACTGCATTTTCTGGAGGAAGTGGCACATTCACTGCCGCCTGAAACCCGCATCGTGATCATTGGCTACGTTGACGGGCAGTTGATGCCTGGTTGGCTGATTCCTGACCGAATTTGGATTCATGGTGCGTTCGAGCCGCGACAACTTCCAACACTGGTCAATAATTACCAATCCGAATTGGCATTCTTCCCAAATCTCCGGCCTGAGAGTTTTTGTTATGCACTCAGCGACGCATGGGGATCAGGCTTACCTGTACTCGGCCCGGCCACTGGAGCTATCGGCGAACGGATAACTCAATGTGGTGCAGGTTGGACGTTTGATCAAAGCCTGAGCGCAATAATGGTTGCCGATACAATCACAAGTTGTCTGCGGGCGGTCAAACAACCGCTGGAACGGATACGTTTCGCAGTTGCTCAATTGTCATCACCTCAAGAGATGGTTACCGCACTCGATCAGCACTACAAAAGCTTTGGCCGCGAACAATCGCTGTCACCGAACCTCTCTGCCCTTGAATTGCTGGCAGCGACTCATCTCAGTGGTGCTTTTTTTCGCGCAGAATTGCAAAAAATGGTCGGAGATTTGGCTTTTACCCAGAGCCAAGCTGCACAGTTTGCTGAGTCATTGCAATTACTTAATTTGGATCACGAAGCGCGTGGCATTTGGATAGACAAGTTGCAAACGGGCATCAATGAATTGCAGCATGAAGTTTGCCGCGTTGAAAACGAGCGACTTCGCGAACAGCGTGAATACATTGAACATCTTGAAAAATCAAGGTGTTCTTTCAAAAATATCGTGAATGCACTTTTGTCACGCGTGTCCCGTGTGCGAGTGCGATTTGTCAGTGTGATTAGTCATACCCCTGACCACAAAGATACCAAATGATCGATGTCCTCATAGTGGCGTATCGCCCCGACATTCGTCAACTCACTGCATTGCTTGAGACCGTATGGCAAGCACACAGTCATGGTTTACCCATTGCTGTGCGCATCTGGCACAACGATGGTGATGCACCTGCTCTGGATGGTTCAGATGAAATGGCCTCTCTTTATCGCAGCTTCACGCAGCGCGGTCTTGTTTTGACGGCAGGTGGTGGTGAAGGAAATTTAGGTTTTGGCTGTGGCATTAATCGTCTACTGAAGGATGTTGCCGCTGATTTTGTTCTTGCGCTCAACCAAGATGCTATTCCTGAAGAAAATGCGCTTCAAATTCTCTGGAGTTACGCCAAAAGCGATGCACCAGAGGTTGCAGCATGGGAGATGCGCCAGATTCCGTTTGAACACCCCAAGGCCTATGACCCAGTAAGTCTGGACACGGAGTGGGTCAGCGGAGCTGCCGTGTTATTCAGACGTTCAGCCATGACACAGGTGGGTGGATTTGATCCACGGATATTCATGTACGGTGAAGACGTTGATCTCTCATGGCGTTTGCGTTGTGCTGGTTATCGGCTGCGGTATGTTGCGCGAGCAGCTGTGGTTCATCACACTTACAGCAAGGCAGAAGAAGTCAAACCGCTTCAAGCACTTGAGGGTATTTACGTCAATCTTTGTCTGCGTGCACGCTACTCCGGCCGCCGGCGTGTCGTAGAAGGCATAGTCAAAGCATTTTTCGAATTGCTTTTGCCAGAAAGTTTTCCTGGACGCAGGAAAGGTATCGCTCGCGCTATATGGAAGTTTCTAGGGAATTACTCTTACTTTTGGAAAACCCATCAGGGTGCACCTCACTTTGAACCTCGTTTTGCGGGTTGGGGATATGAAGTTCGACGTGAAGGGGCCTTTCACCACTTTGTACCTCGTGCAGAGTTACCGAGCGAAATGCCATTAATTTCTGTGCTAGTCCGAACGCATAAGCGAGCAGCTTTTTTGCGTCAGGCATTAACTTCTGTGATGCATCAAACCTACCGACCACTTGAAGTTGTGGTCGTAGAGGACGGATCCGATGTCGGTCAAGCGGTTTGTGAAGAATTTTCGGGTGTAATTCCAGTCAGATATTTTCGAATCACCCCCGGAAAAGGTCGATCCGCTGCAGGCAACTTGGCGTTGAATGAAGCACATGGGGAGTGGTTTTGTTTCCTTGATGATGATGATCTCTTTTTTGCTGACCACCTGGAAGTGCTTCTGCAAACCGTAAGAGAAAATCAGGTTATGGGAGCCTATGCCTTGGCGTGGCGTGCCACGACGCACATTACGGACACGGAAGCAGCAAAGTACCAAGAGCTAAGCCTGGATTGCACTCCTGACGAGCCGTTTTCACGTGTTGCCATGTGGCATCACAATTACATGCCAATCCAAGCGGTTTTGTTTCACAAAAGCCTCTATCAGCAATATGGCGGGTTCGCAGAGGACATGGATCAGCTTGAAGACTGGAATCTCTGGACACGCTACACCATGCTCAATGATTTCGTCCAAGTGCGCAAGCTGACATCCAAATACAGAACTCCAGCGCACAGTGTCTATATGGCAGACAGGCAGCTCAAGCTTGATTTGGCGTACAAGGACGCGGTCAAACGGCAGTCCGCAATGCAATTTACAGCCAACCCCGTCACAGTACGCAAACTCGCTGAGGATTACGCCAGAAGCAACTCATTGATTCAGGTGGGCTCAACCCAGCTTCGCCGAGGCTTGTCTCGTTTTCCGCTGATTTCCCGGTTGGTGACTTTGCGGCACGTGATGCGCCGATTCTTGAAATCCTCTTAAAAGGCGCTCAGGGTTTAGCAGATGATAAATGGGTCTCCCAGCCTGCTTTGGCGGCCATGTAGTCAGACGACATAGGCCAACCAAGTTCAATTTCAAGTGTTGCTTCTGAAGGAAAGCTGACTTCATTGGTATTTAGCTGAATCCAAGACGCACCATCAAGCAGGGTCACCAAGACACATTCATCCGCATTTGCCAGTGCCAATCTATGAAAATGAATTGCCAAAGTTGACAACTCATCACCATGAGACCATGACCAAACCAAGTTTTGTGGGTCGTAAAGTTTTACTGAGTACAAACGCAGATAACCGATACGGTCTGCAAGTACGATGTTGATTTCACTCCGCTCCAGCGCAGGAATTTCCAATTTGAGGGTTTGGCGTTCAACACCAACCTTTGCCCATGCAACGCTGACAGTTGCCGTGTGAGCTGGATCAACAACACTGCTTGAATAGACCCTCAACGGAAAAGCATCCTGCCAGCAGGGGCCAGACTCAAATAGTTGTTCAATTTGCGGTTGACTACTCACTCTGACCAGCCACTGGTAGCAGAGTGCGTGTGGAGATGAAAGTAACGCTTCCCGAACAGCTGTTGTCAAGGATTCCACTCTGATCTTGAATTCACTTTCATTGAGTGGCCTAAATACCGGCACCCATTCAAGCGGAAAAAGACCGGAATCAGACAACAATTGCCCAAGCGAATCGCGCGTAAAAAACCGCAAATGTGTTCGGTCCAGCAAACCTTCGTTCCGGTATTCAAATTGACCGGCCAACAAGGCTGCGACCATACCCGCATAGGCCACATTCGGCACAGACAGCAGTATCTGCCCACCAGGGGCTAGCAAAGGTATCAATTCTTCAAGTAATCGCTTGGGATTGACCAAATGCTCAATCACATCGGCCAGCACAATGATCTGGTAACTGCCTGCCGAAAAATGTTCGCCGAGCTTGAGTGACGAAAGGTCTCCCACAATCAGTTTGCGGCAGAATGGCCGGGCCAGTTCGGCCATGTGTTCATCCAACTCTACGGCATCTACCGTACAGTTGCGTGTGGTCGCCATTTGCCGGGTAAAGTAACCACGTGCGGGACCTAGTTCAAGAACTTTCGCCCCCCAAGGGATCCAAGAAAACAAACGTCCCAGCGAATCTTCTGGCCCAATGGCCTGGGTCAAATCACGGTTGTATTCGTGGGTTTGAATCACCAAATCACCTCAATATTCATGGTTGAACATCTACCTTGATAAAGAAGCTCGTTGTTTATTCCAACGTTGAAGTGGCAATTCAAGGTAGTAATATGACAGCGCAGCTACTGGCAGAGTTATACACAGTACCGCACCAACCAAGCTGGCCCCTTGAATGTCAAAATTCAACAACAATCGCACTACAGGAAAATGCCAAAGGTAGACACCGTAAGATACTGAACCAAGCCACACTAACCAAGAAAATTCAAATGCTCTTTTAAATTGAGTAACTTTCACTGTATTTAAAGAATTAACCAATAGAGCAGCCAAGACACCCACGCCAGTGATTCCTGCTTGGTAATACAAGACGGAAGTCCATTGAGCCATACAAAACAGGCAACCCATTATTGCCAAAGCTGGCCAGCCTAAATTGACGTTGAGTTCATTTTTCCGAGTACGCAAGTAGGCAGCAAGAACCGCACCCCAAACCAATGTTTCAAATCTTGTATCTAGACCGTTGTAGACGCGTTCTATTGTTGCACCATGACCCAACCACCATAATCTGACTGCGAATGACAATACTGCTAGGCCTATAAATGTAATGCATAGCACCCATTTATTCCGGATCAAAGTCAAAAGTGTCCACACGATAAATGGCCACAACAGATAAAACTGTCCTTCAACCGCTAATGACCACGTGTGTCCTAAATCGGCGGACTCTTTGATCGTCCATGCCCTCGCCCAATTGGTTGTGTAAGTTAACGCCAACAATGTGGCGACTCCTTGCTTTTCAAAAGTGGCATCTGGAACAAAAAGAATCAGTATCAATCCGTAAATCATCAGCATTGCAATCAATGCTGGTGCCAATCTAAACCATCGATGCGAGAAGAATCTCGCAAAATTGATACCACCAGTCGCATCAAACTCATTCAATATCAAACTGGTAATGAGAAAACCACTCAATGCAAAGAAAACATCTACCCCCAAGAAGCCCCCTGGCAGCCATGCTGGCACTGCGTGAAAGATAAGCACGCACAACACCGACATACCGCGTAGACCATCTAACGCAGGAACGTATGGCAACTTCAAGGGTGCTAAATCAATTTAGACACCACCACGGCATCCTGATTGCCCCAAAAATGGTTCGTCAACATTTGGATTCGAATTTCTTCCCCTAATGCAGCAGTGATTTGTTTTTGCACAAACTGTGGTCCTGCATATGCACATCCATAAGTTTCCCCATCTAAAGCAGAGGACTCACTGGATGGGTAGAAGTGGTAGCCCATTTCCAACATTTCCACCCCAATCAACTTGGCACATTTTTGACCATGAGTCGAAAATACCAATACGCCATTGGGCTCAAGCGCTGCAAACAATACCTTGAACCATGCTTGCCAAGTTTCGCATGGCAAATGGCTAAAGAGTGACAAAACAAATATAACCTCATACTTACTTGGTACAGCAATTTTTCCCGGGTCAACATCTGAGTAAAAACCACTTACTCCCATGGTTTCACGTAAAAAATCTACGCTCCCTGGCACGACATCACTAACAGTCAATACTCCCTTGGGCACAATTCTGGCAAGATGCCGAGTAAATCGGCCATGCCCGGATGCGAACTCAAGAAAACTAGTGCAGCGTCCAAGTGTCTTGTTGCACAAGTCCAACGTTTGCTGCAATTCCACGGCTGTTCGCCATCCATCAGACAAGTAATCGCGCACCGGGTTTACAGAAGTGGGATGATTTGAAAAAAACCTGAAGATGTCGTCATCTGGTGAGATTTGACCTTCAACGCCCATCCAATCAGAAAAATTTCCTGGTAATCTGTACTGTTCACGCAGGTTATATGCATCCAAAGAAGTTGGTTCGTTTATCAATGCTTGATTAACCAAGTCCGAAGCTCTGGCATGGTCCTGCACATCAAGTGCCTTCAAAGCCTGGTGAAGCAATTGCTTGATTGATGTACTCATAGTGTCTATTCACTTACCCAGTGGTGCGCAAGCTGGCAGTAGCCCAACTCACGCGAGTTACCTGATATATCAAAAGGCATTTCAACTTGATCAAATAATCTAAACCCTTCAGGATCCATGGCATGGGAACGTGCAATATACCGACCAGGGAGCAAGGGGAGATCATCAAAAACGATTGCATAGGCATAGAGCTTGTCTGCAACTCTCACCAAGCTGTGTCCATCCATCTCACTCACTACACCGTAAACTGGTGTGCCATCGGCCCTTACCACTCCTACGGCCACATTGGGCGGACGATCATCCGGGGAATACACCAAGCCATCAACTCGCAAGTTACCACGCATGGCCACACTGATGGTTGTGTTCGCATCTTGCTGGTTTAGCCTCATCTCGCGAATTTGATAAATTCCATCAGCGGTTGATTCTGCGTCTGAGTTTCTCTCAATAAGCGGGGTAGGCTGCTTTTGACTTCTGGTTTTTTCCTCATGCCAAGCTAGGTACGCACGTGAGACATCAGCAGCATCTCCATGCATATGCACCCTGCCAGCATCAATCCAGATGGCCTGTTTGCATAGCTTTTGAATGTGGTACATGCTGTGTGAGCACAACAGCAAAGTTCCACCTCCTGCGAGATAGTCTTCTAACCATGCGATGCATTTTTTTTGAAACGATTCGTCACCAACAGCCAATACTTCGTCTGTGATCAGAACATCAGGAACCACGCTTGTCGCGACAGCAAAACCCAATCGAACCACCATACCGGATGAATAATGTTTAATGGGTTGCTCGATATGCTCACCAATATCTGCAAAATCCAGAATCTGGTCAAACTTCTCCAACGTTTCAGTTCGTGTCAGGCCCATCAATGCACATGCCAAAAACACGTTTTCACGCCCCGTATAGTCCGGGTGAAATCCAGCACCAAGTTCAAGCAATGCACCTACACGCCCTTGCCGATGAAACTGCCCACTGGTAGGGCTGACCACACCAGCAATTAGTTTTAAAAGCGTGGACTTACCCGCACCATTGACCCCGACCAACCCCAGAGACTGACCACGCCTGACTTCAAAGCTCACATCTTGTAAAGCTTGAAACACATGGTCAGGAGGACTCCCTCGCAAACGCGCCCAAACATAAGCAAGCTTATGCCGACCCTTTGCCAACACAGGATAGTGTTTGCATACTCTATTCAGTGAAATCAGCACATTTGGCATGCCAGTTACACCATGTCTTCAAAATATGGCGACAAGCGCAAGAAAAACCTGCGTGCCATATAAAACGCTAACACGGACAGCAGCCACATGGATGCAATTTGAGGCCAATTTATGCCACCAGTGAACAATACAGCACCTCGCATAAATTCAATAATATGAACAAGTGGATTGAACTGCATCACATTTGCCAACCAGGTTGGCACCAATGACATCGGAAACAAGATGGGAGTGGCATAAAAAAGCACGCTCATGAACTGAGATAACAACTGCTCAACATCTTTGACGAATACTTGCAAAGCACCTAGCAGCAAAGCAAAGGTGGTGGCCAACAATAGCAACATAGTCATACCCATGATGACAATAGGCCATGACCAGAAACTGATGCCATAGCCAAGCAATCGGAGGGTAAGCAAGACGACGGCAAGACCTATGCTGTGCACGACAAAACTCGCAACGACGCTGCTATACACCAGTAGTTCGTGTGGGAATGCCACTTTTTTAACCAGTGCGGCATGGGCCTGTACGGCAGTAGTGCCGCGCACCAAAGCTTCCTGAAATGCAAGCCAAGGCCACAATGCAGTAGCAACAAACAACACGTAAGGTTGTTGAGAAGATGCATGAGGAACTTGCACTCGAAACACATAAGCGAATACAACCGCATATATTGCCAGCATCACCAGCGGATGCAGCAACGCCCACAGCATGCCCGCTACGGAG
>VIKI01000013.1 GCA_008080595.1 Comamonadaceae bacterium | reverse complement strand
CAAATTCAAGCGCATCCTGCTGATCCCAGCCAGCCCGAGCCTAATGTCCCCCCAGAGCAGCTTCTGGTCGGTAGGGGAAGAGTCCTCGACTGGTTCACCAACTATCTCCTCCGCGAAAGACACAGAGAGAACACCACCGGATGGGTTATCAACTTCCAGATGGTCTTTGATCCTCCAATTCAAGTTTCTCACGCACCGGGTCAGATGCAACTCTGCAGGGCAATCTCCTTCCACGCAGAGCGAGAATGCCGCGAATACGAGCGCTTCGTCCCGTTATCCGGTGAAGCATTCGTTGACTGGCACACAAAGTCGGCGACGATCCCCGCAAATACTCAAATCGATATGCAGACTGTCCCTGGAGATTTCCGAGATTGGGCAGTACGCGATCCAAGCAAGACAAGAGAATCCTCCATCTTCGCGGTAGCCTTCGAGGCCCATGAGCATCAGTTTGAGCACGTGAGCGATGCTCCTGACCTTGAGGCAATGTAGAGCGAGTGGCAGAAATGGCAGCAGAAAGGATGTCAGTGTTGCAATGCAAGACCTGAACCCAAGGCCGATTTGGCTTGACAGAGCATAAAAAGTGCTTAAAAATGCACTAAATTAAGCACAAATTAAATCATGTCCATCACACAAACCATCTACGCCAGAACCACGGTCAGCATGACTGACTTGCGACGCAACCCCAGCGGTATTCTGGAGGATGCAGGAGACTCGCCCATTGCAATCCTGAACCACAACAAACCGGCGGCCTATCTACTGTCCGCCAACGCCTATGAAGCCCTTCTAGAGCAGCTGGAGGATGCCGAATTAACCAAAGTTGTCAAAGAACGCCAAGGCGGGAAAACGGTCAAGGTGAAGCTTGTTGACCTATGAACTTGAATTCGATGTGGATGCCCTCAAAGAGTGGCACAAACTCGATGGCTCAATCCGTGCGCAATTCAAAAAGCAGCTAGCCAAACGCTTGCTGGCCCCGCACGTACCCTCGGCCAAACTGCATGGTGATCTGCAAAACACCTACAAAATCAAGCTCAAAGACGTGGGGTATCGGCTGGTCTATGAAGTCATCGACCGGCGTTTAGTCATAGTGGTTATCGCAGTGGGGCGGCGTGACCACGACGCGGTGTATTTGATGGCATCCAAAAGACGAGGCACTTGACACACCTAGGCGGTGTAGCGCACATGAACGCCATGGAGTCAGCACCCATTCGAGAATGCTTGATATGCCAATTTCATTTGCTCGGTTTCATACTGTAGAAATCGAGTCAGGTCTTACATTGCAACATCCATCGCTGAGCATCTGGGATGACCTGAAAAGCCAGCTCTACCTGAGCGACGATGGCTTTGCCCAATCGCGGCTACAAGTGCTAGGATTCTTTCATGAACACTGAAACCATCACCCGCGAAGCCTTGTCCCTCCCTGTGCAACAGCGGGCTGAATTGGCGGCACAGTTGCTGTCCAGTCTTGATGCGCTGTCCGAAGCTGAAATTGAACCCCTTTGGTTTCAAGTGGCTGCGCAGCGAGCGGCCGAGATGGATCAAGGGCTTTCCAGGCGCATTCCGGCCGAAGAGGTGCGTCGCCAGGCGAAGGCTTTGCTCAAGTGAGTTACTTCTTCCATGAAGCCGCCCGCGCTGAGCACCTTGAGCATGTCGCTTACTACGAGTCTTGTCAGCGCGGTCTTGGCGCACGTTATCTGTCGGCTTTCGATGAGGCTATGGATAAAGTCTGTCAATCGCCTGATCGGTTTCGCGTTGAATTTCAACCAGATGTTCGCAAATTTCGCGTACCAGGTTTCCCTTACAACATTCTCTATAGGCTTGTGGGTCTGGAAGTTGAAGTTTTGGTCGTCGCGCCTCATCGGCGGCGGCCGGGATACTGGCTTGGCAGGCTTTAATGGCTTGCTCTGAAATTGGGAAGTCGGGGGCAGATTCCAATGATTTGATCAAAAACGATAGTTCCTGCCTAAAAATGTGGCAGAGCTAGTAAAACACTTGGCTCAGTTTTGGGTCGGCACAACCTCTAAAAATGGCTCAATTTTCGATCGGCGGCAACAACCCATGACGACTTGCAGAGGAACATCCCAGATGAAAAAACTTGACGCTTATGAGCAAGAGCTGCTGGCAGCTTATGAAAAGGGTGAGCTTCAATCCACCGCCCCGTCAAAAGCTGATCTGTCCAAATTCAAAGCTGCGGCTAGCGCAACCTTTATCAAAGATCGTCGAATCAATATCCGGCTGTCTACGCCAGACCTGATGGATATCCAGACGCGGGCATTGGAGGAAGGTATTCCCTACCAGACGTTTATTGCCAGTGTGTTGCATAAATATGTCACGGGCCGCTTGGCCGAGAAAGCATCCAGCCTGGCCCCGCGCTCCACAGGACGCAACGAAAAACGGCGCTCCGGTTAGGTAAGCTCACCCCTTGTAAGCCATGCTCAGATGCGGCTTCACATGATTTTTCGGTTGTGGCTGTTTGCGATCAGGAACCTGTCGATGGGAATTTCCACCCAGCAGTTCAAACGCTTTTCCCAGAAGGGTCACCTGGCAGCCCGCTCAGGCGCGTCCAACTGAATCTAGGATCATCAGTGCACGACGTGTGACATGCATTGAAACTGTGACTCCACACCCACACCCAAGTGGCACGTTCTTTGCATCCACGATAGCCAGCTTATGTAAGTTAGTAGAAACCTGCCCCTGACGCAGCCAATCCTGACCGTAGAATCAGTTTTTAATTTTTTATTAACCCGCCAGGGAACCCCCTTGGCTTTTTTGAGAAAGTTGCTCCATGAAAAAACTCTTGTTAGCTGCTGCCATCAGCGCCTTGTGCGCCAGCGCCTTTGCCCAGGGCAAAGACCTCAAAGTGGCCATTGACCCAACCTACGAACCGTTCACCTTCAAAACCGTCGACGGCAAACCCACCGGCTTTGACGTGGACATTGCCAACGCACTGTGCGAACAAATCAAACGCAACTGCGTATTTGTCGAGCAAGCCTGGGACGGCATGATTCCCGGCCTGATGGCCAAAAAATACGACGTGATCATCAGCTCGATGTCGATCACCGAAGAGCGCCTGAAACAGGTCGACTTTTCTGAAAAATACTACAACACCCCCAGCCGCGTGGTGCTCAAGAAAGATGTGAAGTACACCGGCCCGGCCTCGATCAAAGGCAAAAAAATTGGCGTGCTGAAAGCCTCCACGCAAGAGAAATACGCCTTGGGCGAACTCAAGACCAAGGGTGTGGAAGTGGTGTCTTATGACGCGCAAGACCAGGTGTATCTGGACATCAAGGCTGGCCGTCTGGATGGCACGGTGGCCGACATTCTGGAAGTGGGCGGCGGCTTTTTGGGCAAACCCGGTGGTGAAGCCTATGAACTCAAAGGTGACGAGCTCTACATTCCCAAATACTTCGGTACCGGCGCAGGTGTCGCCCTGCGCAAAGGGCAGGCCGACCTGAAGAAAGAAATCAGCGCGGCCATCAAGGCAATTCGTGGCAATGGCAAATACAAAACCATCAACGACAAGTACTTCAAGTTTGACGTTTACGGCAAGTAAGACGGCCTAACCCGAGTCCACTTTGGCACAGGCTGCCAAAGTGGCCCAATACCCTCCCTCCCCCTATGACCTCCAACATTCAGTCTTATCTGCTGGTGATTTTGCATGGCTCGTTGCTGACGGTGGGCGTGTCGCTGGGGGCTTTGGTCGTTGCCATCCTGCTGGGTCTGCTGGGCGCAGCCGCCAAGTTGTCTGGCCGCCCGGTGCTGGTGGCGCTGGGCACGTTTTACACCACCATCATCCGCGGCATCCCTGATTTGGTGCTGATGCTGCTGGTGTTTTACGGCGGCACCATTGGCATCAACACCCTGCTGGAAAAAATGGGCTCCGAGGCCACCATTGACATCGAACCCTTTGCCGCCGGGGTGATCACCATCGGCTTCATCTACGGCGCGTACATGACCGAGACTTTTCGCGGGGCGATTTTGAGTATTCCCAAAGGCCAGATGGAGGCCGCCTGGGCCTTTGGCATGGGGCGAACGCAAACTTTTGTGCGCATCACCCTGCCTCAAATGGTGCGCTACGCCCTGCCCGGCTTCACCAACAACTGGCTGGTGCTGATCAAAGCCACCGCTTTGGTCAGCCTGATTGGCCTGCAAGAGATGACCTACCTGGCCAAACAGGCCAGCGCTGCCACACGCTCGCCGTTTGTGTTCTTTTTGTTCACCGGGGCGCTGTTCCTGATTTACTCCTCGGTCAGCTTGTACGCTCTTAAGAAGGTCAACGCCCGCTACAGCCTGGGCACCAAACGGGGGCAGCTGTAATGGAATGGGCGGTTATTTTTGAGCCAGACAACCTGGCCTTGTTTGGCAACGGCATCGTCATCACGCTGTGGTTGCTGTTTTCTTCTCTGGCGGTGGGCGCAGTACTGGCGCTGATTTTTGCCTTGCTGCTGACCGGCCCCTGGGCCCTGGCCCGCTGGTTGGTGGGGGCTTACACCTTTGTGATTCGCGGCACACCGTTGCTGATTCAGGTTTACCTGATTTATTACGGCCTGGGCCAGCTGGAGTGGATTCAAGCCCGCTGGGACGCGGTCTGGCCCTGGACTTATTTCAAGGAACCCTTCTTTTGTGCCCTGTTGGCCTTCAGCCTGAATACTGCGGGCTACACCGCCGAAATGCTGGCCGGAGCGATTCGCGAAACCAGCGCCGGTGAAATTGAAGCCGCCCACGCCTACGGCATGAGCCGCTTCCAGACCATGCTGCGGATCGTGCTGCCCAGCGCCATGCGCCGCACCCTGCCAGCCTACAGCAATGAGGTGGTGATGATGCTGCATGCCACCAGCCTGGCCAGTGCGGTGCCCAATATGCTGGATGTGACCTCGGCTGCCAGCCGGATCTACGCCACCTATTACCTGCCATTTGAGGCTTATCTGGCCGCCGCCGCCATTTACCTTGCGGCGTCGTTTTGTTTGATTGGTCTGTTCCGCGTGGCAGAAGGTCGCCTGCTGGCGTACCTGGCTCCGCGCAAAGGCTGAAGAACCTTATGCAACGCATTGATCACCCCCTGCTCTGTGCCAGCCTGGGCAGCCAGAAAACCCTGAGCAGCTTTCACTTTGGCACAGCGGGCAGTGGCCCCAAAATTTACATTCAGGCCAGCCTGCATGCCGAAGAGTTGCCCGGCATGCTGCTGGTACCGGTGGCCAACCCGATCGGCCTGGCGCAACGGCTCGACCACAAACCGATGGGCCGTTTTGAGCTGGACACCTCGGAAAACTTCAACCGCCACTACCCCGACCTGGCCGCTGCCGTAGAACCCATGGTGCGCGACCAACTGGGGCCAGATGCAACGGCCAACGTGCTGACCCTGCGCCAGGCCATCGCCCAGTTTTTGACCAGCTGGCAACCCAACACCGAATTACAAAGCCTGCGCCGCACCCTGCTGTTACTAGCCCATGATGCCGACTACATGCTGGATTTGCACTGCGACTGCGAAGCTGTGTTGCACTTCTATACCGAAGAAGCCTGCTGGCCACAACTGGCCCCGCTGGCCCATTTTTTAAAAGCCCAAACCATTTTGCTGGCCAAAAATTCGGGCCAGCAGCCGATCGACGAATGCCTGTCAGGCGTCTGGTGGCAACTGGCTGAGCGTTTGAAAGCCCGCGGGTTGGAGCTGCCTGTGCCCCAAGCCTGTTGCAGCACCACCATTGAATTGCGCGGCGAGCTGGATGTGAGCCACACCTGGGCGCAAACCGATGCCCAAGCCATTCTGAACTGGATGCAATTCATAGGGGTGTTGGCCTGCCCGCAAGTGCCCGAAGTGCCGGCCCCACAATGCCAGGCCACACCGCTGGCGGGCTCCGAAACCCTGCATGCACCGGCTCCCGGCGTGGTGGTGTTTGCCGCACAAGTGGGCCAGCAACTTCAAGCAGGGGATCTGGTGGCCGAGGTGATTGACCCGATTGCCAACCAGGTGCACCGTGTCACAGCGGGTGTGACCGGCTGTTTTTACGCCCGCATTCGTGACCGTTACATCACCAGCGGCGGTGAGCTTGGCAAGATTGCCGGCGCACAGGCCTTTCGTAGCGGCGAGTTGCTGGGCGCCTAAGCCCACAGATTTTTTCAGACCCACATTGTCATGACCACCACCCTACTCAAACTGCAGGTTGAAAACATCCACAAGCGCTTTGGCTCCAACGAAGTGCTCAAAGGGGTGTCACTCACCGCCCATGCAGGTGATGTGATCAGCATCATTGGCAGCTCGGGCTCGGGCAAAAGTACGTTTCTGCGCTGCATCAACCTGCTGGAAAAACCGCACCAGGGTCGCATCCATGTGGCCGGTGAAGAGCTGCACTTGAACCCTGCCAAAAACGGTGAGTTACACGCGGCCAACCCGAAACAGCTGGCACGGCTGCGCACCAAACTGGCCATGGTGTTCCAGCACTTCAACCTGTGGGCGCACATGACGGTGCTGCAAAACATCATTGAAGCCCCGGTGCATGTGATGGGTGTACCGCGCGACCAAGCGATTGAAATTGCCCGCAAATACCTGGCCAAAGTAGGCCTGGAGGGCAAGGAAGATGCTTACCCGGCGCACTTGAGTGGCGGCCAGCAGCAGCGGGTGGCGATTGCCCGTGCCCTGGCGATGGAGCCCGAGGTGATGTTGTTTGACGAACCCACCAGCGCACTCGACCCCGAGCTGGTGTCTGAGGTGCTGAAGGTCATGAAAAACTTGGCCCAGGAAGGCCGCACCATGGTGGTAGTGACGCATGAAATGGGGTTTGCCCGTGAGGTGTCCAACCACCTGATCTTTTTGCACAAAGGCCAGATTGAAGAAGAAGGCCATCCCAAGCAGGTGCTGGGCAGCCCCAAGAGTGTGCGGCTGGCCCAGTTCCTGTCTGGAAGCTTGAAGTGATTTTTGCCTCTAGCGCCTATGCAACAAGCGCACACAGCTACTTTTTTTATAGCAAACACACATGAACTGGTTACACAGCGCGATTTCCCGCATTGAGGCCGACTACCAGCGCAGCGCCGACACCCACTTGATCCCGCTGCCCTTGCCCGGTTTTGCCAGTGCGGGCATTGACCTGTACCTGAAAGACGAGTCCACCCACCCTACCGGCAGCCTGAAACACCGGCTGGCGCGTTCGCTGTTTCTCTACAGCCTGTGCAACGGCTGGATACATGAGGGCTCGACCGTGGTGGAGTCTTCCAGCGGATCCACGGCAGTGAGTGAGGCCTACTTTGCCCGGCTGCTGGGCTTGCCGTTTATTGCGGTCATGCCACGCAGCACCTCGCATGAAAAAATTGCCCAGATTGCGTTCTATGGCGGGCAATGCCACTTGGTGGACAGTGCTTCGGCCGTCTATGACGAGGCGCGGGCTCTGGCCCAGCAGACCGACGGGCATTACATGGATCAGTTCACCTATGCCGAACGTGCCACCGACTGGCGTGGCAACAACAACATTGCCCAGAGCATGTTCAGCCAGATGGCGCGGGAGCGTTTTCCGGTGCCACGTTGGGTGGTGGTGGGCGCAGGCACGGGGGGCACCAGCGCCACCATTGGCCGTTTTGTGCGCTACCAGCGCCACGCCACTCAGGTGTGTGTGGCCGACCCTGAAGGCTCGGTGTTTGGCGACTACCACCGCACCGGTGATGCCAGCTTGACCGGGCCAGGCTCGCGCATTGAAGGTATTGGCCGACCGCGTGTGGAGGCCAGCTTTATCCGCACACTGGTGGATCGCATGATGACGGTGGACAACACCGACTCCATTGCCGCCATGCAGTTGCTCAGCAGCTTGCTCGGGCGCAAGGTAGGGCCATCCACCGGCACCAACTTTGTGAGTATGCTGAACCTGGCTTGCGAGATGCGCCAGCGGGGCGAGCAAGGCAGCATTTTGTCGCTGCTGTGTGATGCGGGTGAACGTTATATGGGCAGCTATTTTGATGCGGCCTGGGTGGCGCAGCACATTGGCGACTGCGCCCCGGCCCTGACGCGGCTGCAGGGACAAATCCAGACCCAGGATTAAACGATGATGGGTACTGTCCCACCTTGTGCCTGCGGGAGCTTGCCGCACCAAGCTTGCCCGTGATGAATCGACGACAGTGTCTGGCTCTTGGTCTGGCCTGGCCTTGGTGGTTTGATGCTCGGGGTGTTCCCAACCGAGCCGCATTGACGTTTCCGCGTGACCTGGGCAGCCACCCGGAGTATGCGATTGAGTGGTGGTATCTGACTGGCCAGTTGCTGGCAGGGCCACGTCGGTTTGGTTTTCAATTGACATTTTTCCGCTCGCGCGTGCCGCAAACACAGGGCATGCGCTCTGCTTTTGCCGCCAAACAGCTGATTTTTGCCCATGCCGCCGTGACCGATGTGGCCGGACTTCGCCATTTGCACGACCAGCGCATCGGCCGCGCTTCGGGGGAAACTGCGCTTGATTTAGCCCGTGCCAGCACCTCAGACACCGATGTGCAGTTGACTAACTGGCGGCTCTTGCGCGAGGGCAGCACTTACCTGGCGCAAGCCAGCGGAAGCGGTTTTTCATTCCAGCTGGCCTTGCGCGAGACTCAGGCACGGCTGCTGCAAGGTGATCAGGGTTGGTCACGCAAGGGGCCTGGTGCAGCACAGGCCAGCCATTACTACAGCCTGCCGCAATTGAGCGCCAGTGGGCAGCTGCAACTGGCAGGCGACCCCCTGAAGGTGCAAGGCCAGGCCTGGCTGGATCACGAGTGGTGCCAGTCGCTGATGCCCCCCAATGCCGTGGGCTGGGACTGGATTGGCATGAATTTGACAGACGGTAGCGCCCTCACCGCCTTCAGGCTGCGCACCTCAACGGGTGAGAGCCTTTGGGCCGGCGGCTCGTTTCGTGCAGCGGGTCAGAGCAGCCCCGAGGTGTTTGAACCTGAAGCGGTGGTGTTCACGGCTGGGCGCACATGGAAAAGCCCGGCCAGTGGCAGCACTTACCCGGTGGAGTGGTTTGTGTTTGTCACACACGCGGATCGTGGCAACAGCCCGGGCCCCAAGCGCTACCGCGTGAGGGCGGTCATCGACCACCAGGAACTCGACAGCCGGGCCTCCACCGGTGCGATTTACTGGGAAGGTTTGAGCGAGTTGCTGAACGACCATGGCCAAGTGATCGGACAGGGTTATCTGGAAATGACCGGCTACAGCAGCCCTTTGCGGCTTTGATTATTGCTATACTTTTAGCAGCTTGTTACGCTTTAAGCATAAGCACAAGAGGCCGATTTGATGTATAAAAATGCCGCATTATGGGTGTTTTTGACGGCTCACCTCAAATCACATCCAAAAACCAGCAGGGACTTGAATCAAAATGTCAAGAGGCGTAAACTCAAAACAATCCTCGAAAGGAGCCTCTTATGAACGTTTCAGCACCCAGGGCCTCGTCTGTTCAGACCACGCAGCGCCCCACCCAGAGTCAACAAGCTGAGCAAAAAGCGGACATGCAGGCTCAACATGCTGAGCCTGAAGTCAAAAAAAGTGCCCCCCCTAAAAACACCCCAGTGGTGAATACACAAGGGCAGACCACCGGGCGGCTGTTGAATGTGACGGCCTGAGGCGGCATTCACACCTGTATTTTTGGATTCGTACCATGGCTGCCCTTTCTGCCACCAACAGCGCGACTCCGTCGCTACAAACCAGCCTGATCCGCAGTCGGCTGGCGGCGGCACGTCGTGAGGCCGAGCAGGCTCAGGCCAATGAGGATCGTCTGCGTCAGCAGGTTTCTGAAGCCGAATCCCAGACTCAGCAATCCCAAGACAAGGTACGTAGTCTGAGCAGCCAAGCCAATCAGGCCACTCAAACAGCCAGCACCTACACATCACGCACCAAGCCCAGCCAGGCGGTTGCGCAGGGCAAGACACAAACATGGCTCAGCGGACTTCACAACGCCATCAGTGCCCAACAGAATGCCGCCGACAGTGGTCTGCAAACCAGAATCAATACCCCTCTGATGTCTTACGCCCAGGGGAAGACCACTGGGCGTATTCTCAACCTGAGCGCCTGAACCCTGCGCCCCGTTGCGAGGCGCGGTGCTGAGCTCGACCAGTTAAATCAGATGCCGAAGCTCACGCAAAGCCACTGAAACAGGGGCCAGATCGGGTTCCTGAGCGGTGATGGTTTGCAGCAAACGGGACAAACGCTCAATGCTGGCTGTATGGCATTCAGACCAAGCGGCCACGCCCTCAAAACGCATCAACACACTTTGGCTGATCTGGTTGGCAATGGCGTACACGTCTTCACGGGCACTGCCCCTGGCCTGGGTTTGCCACAGGGTGTCGGTGGGCAGGCGGGTGATTTGGCTGCGCCAGGCCACCAGGCTCAGCACGTTTTCCACGCCAAAGTAGACTTGTGCCGCCTGGGCCAGAGTGGTGTTGGCATGATCGGTCAGGTCGACCAAATCCAGCGCCGGGAAAATGAATTCCAGCGCGGTCAGATTTTCAGCCAATTCAGGAACAACACCGGCGTGCATCAGTTTGTGTGTGGCCTGCGCCCATTGCTCCGCAGCACTGGCCGGTAACCATTGGGTCAAATTTGCCCTGAGTTCACGGGCTCCGGGTTGGTAACGTGTGATCAGGGTCGGCAAATCGGCTGCTTTGGAGCGTGCGCGCAACATCCAGCGTGAGGCACGTTGGGCAATTGCAATCAGCTTACACAACAGATCAAGCTGCAAACTGCTCGATACGCTGCCATCCAGCGCATCAATTTGATCCCACAAAGGTTCCAGGTCAAAGATTTCACGGGCCAGGGTATAGGCTCGCACCACATCGGCCACAGTGGCACCGGCTTCTGCGGCCAGGAAATTCACAAAGGTGGCCCCGGTGCGGTTCACCACGGTGTTGGCCACAAAGGTGGCGATGATTTCGCGCTTGAGCGGGTGCTGATCCATCGCGCTGGCAAACCGTTCGGTCAAGGCCTTGGGAAAATAGGCTTTCAGGACACGGGTGAAATACGGGTCATCCGGCAAATTGCTGGCCAGCAGATCATCAAAGACCGACATCTTGGCATAGGCCAAAAGCACCGCGCCCTCGGGCGCGGTCAGGCCAAGCTGCAGCTTGCGCCTGCGGGCAATTTCTTCGTCAGCGGGCAAAAATTCAATCTGGCGGTTGAGTCGGCCAGCTCCTTCAAGCCATTGCATGAGGCGTTGCTGCCCGGCCAGGAAATACAGGGGGCGATGGCAGGCCACATCCAGCGCTTGGGTCTGGTAGTAGTTGTCGGCCAGCACCAGATGGCCCACCTCGTCGGTCATGGAGGCCAGCAACTCGTTGCGCTGTTTGAGGGTCAGGTCACCGGCCTCGACCACACGATCCAGCAAGATCTTGATGTTGACCTCATGGTCAGAGCAGTCCACGCCCGCCGAGTTGTCAATGGCATCGGTGTAAATCAAGCCGCCGTGTTGTGCGTATTCGATCCGGCCCAACTGGGTGCAGCCCAGATTGCCGCCTTCCACCAACACCTTGCAGCGCAGTTGTTGGCCATTGACACGAAACGCATCGCCCGCCTTGTCGCCGACTTGGGCATGGCTCTCTTGGGACGATTTGACGTAAGTGCCAATCCCGCCGTTGTAGATCATGTCCACCGGGGCTTGTAAAAGGGCGTGTAACAAGTCGTTGGGCGAGAGTTCTTGTGCCTCAATTCCCAAGACTTCGCGGGCCATCTGGGACAAGCTGATCGACTTGGCTGATCGGGCATAAATGCCACCGCCCTCTGACATGACACTTCGGTCAAAGTCATCCCAACTGGAGCGTGGCAGAGCAAACAGGCGTTGGCGCTCGGCAAAACTGCGGGCCACATCTGGTGTGGGATCAATGAAGATGTGCCGATGGTCAAACGCAGCCACCAATTGGATCTGGTTTGACAGCAGCATGCCGTTGCCAAACACATCGCCGGACATGTCACCAATACCGACCACCGTGAAGGGGGTGGTCTGAATATTGTGGGACCGAGACCTGAAGTGGCGTTTGGCCGATTCCCATGCCCCACGGGCGGTGATGCCCATTTTTTTGTGGTCGTAACCCACCGAACCACCAGAGGCAAAGGCATCGCCCAACCAATAACCGTATTGAGCAGAGACGCTGTTGGCAATGTCTGAAAAGCTGGCGGTGCCTTTGTCTGCCGCCACCACCAGATAGGGGTCATCCTCATCATGCCGGACGACATTGACTGGGGGTACGACCTGGCCTTTGACTAGGTTGTCGGTCAAGTCCAGCATGCCGGACAGCAGCAGCTTGTAGCACGCAATACCTTCAGCCATGAAGGCCTCACGGTCACTCGCTGGGGGGGGACTTTTCAGGACAAAACCGCCCTTGGATCCGACCGGAACAATGACCGTGTTTTTGACTTGCTGGGCTTTGACCAGGCCCAGAATTTCGGTGCGGAAGTCTTCACGCCGATCTGACCAACGCAGTCCACCACGGGCAACTTTATCGATGCGCAGGTGAATGGCTTCAACACGTGGGGAATGCACCCAAATTTCAAAAAGAGGTTTGGGCTGCGGCATGCCAGGCATCGCGTGAGAACGGAATTTGAAGCTCATGTATGACTTGTATTCGCCCGTAGCAGCTATTTGCCACACGTTGGTGCGCACTGTGGCCAGAATGGCGTGGTGGTATTGACGCAAGATTCGATCTTCTTCCAGGCTGGCCACTGCGCTGAGTTGTGCGTTGATCGATGTGTTCAAGCTGGCTTGTGCGGCGGCATTGTCTGCCTGGCATGCAGGATCAAAGCGGGCTGCAAACAGTTGGTACAAGGCTTGTGTCAGGCCGGCATTTTTAACCAGCGTGGCTTCCATGTAGCTTTGGCTGTACGGGAAATCCAATTGTTTGAAGTAGCGTGTGTAGGCCCGCAATACTGCGATGGCGCGGGCATCCAGTGTGCTGACCAGCACCAGGCTGTTGAGGTCATCACTGTCACATTCTTTGTGCCAGGCCTGGACAAACAAGGACTCAAAGCGCTGGCGGATTTCCGAGAACTCAAGCGGTGCAGCCAGTTGCAAACCGAGGTCATGAATCCAGCATTCGGAGGCTTGGGTGTTTTGAACCGTATCAAGCACCCGGTATGGATGCTCATCAAGCACACGTGCCCCCATGCGTTCAAGTACCGGCAAAGAATCAGAGAGGGCGACCTTGGAGCGGCTGAAGATTTTGAAACGTACCGAGCCCGGTGAACTGTCAATCGGGCGGTAAAGTCTTACGGTCAGGGGAGTGGCGTCAGACAAGCCAAACAACACCTGCACATCGTCTGCAGCCATGGGGCCGGAAAACTCTTCTTGATAGGCCGCCGGGAATCCATTGGCAAAACGTGCGGCCAGGTGCATCCCATGACTTTCACCATGCACCTGTACCAGGGCTTGCTTGCAATCGTCTTCCCAGCGCTGGGCCAGTTGTGCCACGCGGGCCTCCAGCATGGCAACATCGACGTTTTTAGGAGCTTGCTGGCGTGCACGGATCAGGTAGTGGATGCGCGCCAGTGGACTGTCTGTCAACATGGGGGTGAATTCAATCGACAAGCCATCAAAGGCACGGCTCAGTTCCTCGCCGATTTTGATGCGCAACTCTGTGTTGTAGCGATCCCGTGGCACGAATACCAGCACCGAGGTAAAGCGGCCAAAGGGGTCACGTCGCAAAAAGACGCGGGGCCGCTGACTTTCTTGCAAACGCAGAATTCCCAGTGCATGTTCCAGTAACGTGGGCTTGTCAATTTGAAACAACTCGTCGCGAGGATAGGCATCCAGAATGGATTGCAAGGATTTGGCCGCATGGCTTTCTGGCAACACATCTACCGCAGCCATGACATCCGCTGCTCTGCGCCGGATCAATGGAATCTCGCCCACCATGGCGGCATAGGCTTTAGAGGTGTAAAGACCCAAGAAACGGGCCTCACCCACAAGCTTTCCATTGGCATCAAAGCGTTTGACGGTTAAACAATCCAGCCACGAGGGGCGATGCACTGTTGAGCGTGTCATGACTTTGGTGATCAACACCAACTGATCTGAATTGACAAACTCCATGGCATCTGAAGGCAGACGGCTGACCGGCGTTTGCGGATCGCCACGCAAAATTCCCAAACCAGAGTCTGGTTCGGCCACCAGGCTGATGCCATCTTGTTCGTGCTTCAGGGTGTAGTCGCGTGCCCCCAAAAAAGTAAAGTGCTGGTCTTCCAGCCAAAGAAGAAAATCCACCCCTTCACGCTGATCCGTGACTGAAGATGCAACCTCTGCAGAGGCTGAGCGAACGGTTTGAAGACGTTGCAGCATGAGTGACCAATCTGCAACCGAAACACGCACATCTCGCAAAACATGGGAAAGGTCAGCCAGCAACTGCTCACGGTCGGAAAGGCTCAAAATACGATCACATTCGACCATGATCAAGGATGAAATGTGATGTGAGCTGGCCTCTTTGTATTGAGCGACTGCTGTTCGAATCACTTGCCCTTCGGCATTACGTTCAATGGTCAGCAGCGGATGAACAATCCAGTGCGCAACACGGCCATTGCGATTAACCGCCATGGTGACGGAGTCGACCAAAAATGGCATGTCTTCATGGACGATCTGAATGATGGTGTGCTCACTGACAAAACCATCTTCTGCCAAGGTGGGGTTGTAGACACGCATCCGAACACCGTTGGCATCGGGTTCTACATCCAACAAGCGGCGGTGCGCATTGGCCATTGCAAGAAGGCGGGATGGGCCACGTTCCTGCAACTCATCTGGATCGGATTTATCAAAATAGGCCGATACAAAATCAGCTAAATCGTGTGAGGCAACTCCAGCGTTTTCCTGGGTATAGGTACGCAAAGCGGCAAGGGGTGCATGGGTCATGCAAGTCTCCGGTAGTTCTTTTGACACCGAAGATTCTAGGGAGCGCGCTACAAACAAAGCATTCGAAACGGGTCAGTTCATCAAGTTATGCAAATAACTCATGGGATCACCCTTTCTTGCCACTCAAGTTGCCATGCACCAGAGAGCACATTCTGTAACCACAGGGCACCTGTCAGCGTTTTACCGTCGGTGACCTGACCTTGTGCACACCACTGGAGCAACTGAGTGAAGGTGGCCGTGAACACATCCAAAAATTCACCGTCATCCAGCTTCTGTGGGCCAGCCCTGAGTCCGCGAGCAAACCAGATGTCAATGAATTCTGTGGAATAGGCGATGACTGGATGCAACACTCCCGCATGCGCCCAATGGCTGGCGGAATAGCCCGTTTCCTCTAGCAACTCGCGTTGAGCGCATTGAAAACAGTCCTCACCGGGATCCAGTTTTCCGGCAGGAAATTCGATCATGACCTGCCCAATAGGATACCGGAACTGTCGCTCAAGAACAATTTGAACCTGACCATCGTCTCCCTCAACCAAAGGGATGATCATCACAGCACCGGGGTGAACCACATATTCACGCTTGGCCAAAGCGGAACTTGGCAAGCGCACCGTATCTCGAAAAGCGTGAAGAAAGTGACCTTTAAAAAGCTCTTGACTGTCTACTTTTTCTTCAAACAAACCCGTGCAAGTTGCACCGTCATTGGGCAAATCATCCATTCGAACCAACAAGCCAACTCAACTTGTCAGCATCTGTTTGATGGCACTGGCACACAAGGCCATGAGGCCACCTGGCAACAAACCCAAAACCAGAAGCAAAGCACCATTCATGGACAAAACAGCATGCACCTCAAAAGGTGCGGTCACCGCTCCAGATTGGGTAGGAGCATCAAAGTACATGACCTTGACCACACGCAGGTAATAGAAGGCTCCCACCAAAGACATCATGACGGCAAAGACAGCCAAGGCCAGATGCAGAGTTCCTCCAGCTGCAATCAAGGCTTGCAAAACCGCGAGCTTGGCATAAAAACCAATCATCGGAGGAATACCCGCCAATGAAAACAAGCAAAGCGCCATCACACCGGCATAAAAAGGGCTGCGTTGATTCAGACCTGCAAAATCCGAAATTTCTTCACTCTCAAAACCATTACGAGCCAGCAAAAGAATGACACCAAAACTGGCCAACGTCGTTAAGACGTAAGAAATCACGTAAAACATGGATGAACTGTAGGCACCACCCGCCGCATCGGCATGCCCATTGACCAAACCGGACATCATGCCGATCAAGACAAAACCCATGTGTGAGATGGTTGAGAAGGCCAGCATACGTTTGATATTGGTTTGCGCAATGGCCGCAAAATTACCAATCGCAAGCGAAGCAATCGCCAGCAACATCAGCATTTGCTGCCAATCAAAGGCCAATGGTGAAAGGCCTTCAACCAAGATACGGATGGTGACAGCAAACGCTGCCAATTTGGGTGCACCACCAATCATGAGTGTGATTGCCGTAGGTGCGCCCTGGTAGACATCAGGGATCCACATGTGGAAGGGTACAACACCTAATTTGAAGGCCAGACCCGCTACCAAAAACACCAAACCGAACACCAACACTTGATGCTTGACCTGTCCAGAACTGACCGCTTTCAAAACTTCCTGCATGTCAAGTGAGCCAGTTGCGCCATAAATCATGGACATACCGTAAAGCAGGAAACCCGATGCCAAGGCACCCAACACAAAATACTTCATGGCCGCTTCAATCGACTGGGTGTGATCACGCCTTAAGGCAACCAGGGCATAGCTTGAGAGTGTCAACAATTCAACACCCATGTAGATCACCAGGAAATTGTTGCCAGAAATCATGACAAACATACCCAGCAAGGAGAAGATGCTGAGCACAAACAGCTCGCCACCACGCAACATATCTCGATCTGCAGCATACGGACGGCCATAGACCAAAGTGACCATCATGGCCAATGTGGCAAAACACTTCAACCAGTTTCCCATCACGTCACTGACAACCATATGGCCAAATGCATAAATGGTCTGCCCTGTGCTGGCGTAACTGGCCTGAAGAGCTGCGACAACCGCCAGCGTCAACATGGTGACCACATAGGTTGCAGTACGAGAGTGGCTTTTGACACTGAGGTCAAACAATGCAATCACGCACCCCATCAAAAGCAAAATGAATTCAGGGTAAACCGCGATCAAGCTGAGTTTGTCAATCATAGGAATCTCTTATCTCGGTGTTATCTGGACAAACTGATCAATTCAGTTTCGATTGGGCCACGTGCGTAAGCAATTGAGCGACAGAAGCATCCATCACATCAGTGAAAGGTTTGGGGTAAACCCCCATGTACAACACCGCAATAGCAAGCAGAGTCAGATAGAAAAATTCACGCGAATTGATGTCTTTCAGGTGCTTCACATGGTCATTGGCCACTGGACCAAAATACACACGTTTAACCATCCAAAGCGTGTAAGCCGCACCAAAAATCAATGCACTTGCTGCAGCCAATCCAACCCAAAAATTAACCTTGACTGCACCCAAGATCACCATCCATTCACCCACAAAGCCAGCTGTACCTGGCAATCCACAATTTGCCATGGCAAAAAGCAAGGCAAATGCGGTGAATTTAGGCATCGTATTGACAACACCACCATAGCTGGAAATCTCACGTGAGTGAACCCGGTCATACAAGACGCCAATGCCCAAGAACATGGCAGCCGATACAAACCCGTGCGAAATCATTTGCACGATACCGCCAGCAACACCGAGGTCATTAAAGATGAAAAAGCCCAGCGTGACAAAACCCATATGGGCAACCGATGAGTAGGCCACCAGTTTCTTCATGTCCTTCTGCACCAAGGTCACCAAGCCAACATAAATCACAGCAGCAAGTGACAAACCAATCATCAAGCCAGCCCACTCATGGGAAGCATCAGGTGTGATGGGCAAAGAGAAACGAAGGAAACCATAGGCACCAAGCTTCAGCATGATGGCCGCCAGAACGGCCGAGCCACCGGTTGGAGCCTCTACGTGCACGTCTGGTAACCAGGTATGTACAGGCCACATCGGCACCTTGACTGCAAACGCAGCAAGAAAAGCAAAGAACAAAAGAGTTTGGGCAGTCTGGCCAAGCGGACCCAGCAAGGTATACAGGAAGAATTTAAAGGCTGCGTAGATTTTGTTGGGGCCACCCCAGACACCAATAATCAGGTACATCGGAATCAGTGTGGCCTCAAAAAACACATAGAAGAGCATGCCATCGAGCGCACAAAAGACACCAATCATGAGCCCGCTGAGTATCAAAAAGGCACCCATGTATTGATTGACCCGACTGGTAATCACTTCCCAACCGGCAATCACCACAATCACATTGATGAAGGCCGTGAGCAAAATGAACCAGACAGAAATACCATCAATACCTAAGTGGTAATTGATATTAAATCGTTCGATCCAGGGTGATGTTTCGACAAATTGCATCGCCGCCGTAGCGACATCAAACCTTGTATAGAGGGGCAGTGTCACCAGCAAACTGACAAGCGCACCAATCAACGCGATCCAACGAACAGCCTGCGCTTGATCATCACGACCTAGTGCAAGCAACACCACACCAAACAAAATTGGTGTCCAGATAGCCAGGCTCAGCAAACCCATTTTTATATTTCTCCTATTTGAGCCAGACGAAATACGTCATCAGAACAAAAACGCCCAATACCATGGTGAGGGCATAGTCATACAAATACCCCGTCTGAACTTTACGCACGATGGCAGAAACCCAGCCAACAATGCGCCAAGAACCATTCACAACAGCACCATCAATCACCGCTTGGTCACCCACCTTCCAGAGGGCGAAACCTAAACCACGGGCCGCCGGAGCCAAGACATTCTCATTGAACCAATCCATGTAGTACTTGTTTTCCAGTACGGTGTAGATGAGTTCAACTCGACGCTTGATGGCCGCAGGCAAAGCTGGATTCACCATGTACATGTAGTAGGCCAAAACCACACCAGATAGAGCCAACCAAAATGGTGCTGCAATCAATCCATGCATGGCCAATTGCAAAGGCCCATGGAATTCTTCTCGCAAGGTTTCCATGGCGTGATGCAATTCATGATTGACAAAAATTGCACCTCCAAAGAAATCACCAAAGAGCATCGGACTGATTGTGATAAATCCAATCAACACCGAGGGAATGGCAAGCAAGACCAATGGAACTGTGACCACCCAAGGGGATTCATGTGGCTTTTGACTGCCATGATGTCCATGGTCATCATGGCCATGATGTGCATCCGGGTTTTGATCAAAACGCTCTTTGCCATGAAACACCAGGAAATACAGGCGGAACGAATAAAAAGCAGTCACAAACACACCAGCCAAGACCGAAAAGTAAGCAAAGCCTGCGGCTGGCAACTGACTGGCATGCACCGCCATGATGATTTCATCTTTGGAGTAAAAGCCGGCAAAAAGTGGGGTTCCGATCAAAGCCAAAGAGCCCAACAAACTGGTGATCCACGTGATGGGCATGTATTTGCGCAAACCACCCATCCAGCGAATATCCTGATTGTGATGCACCCCCATGATGACCGAACCTGCGGCCAAGAACAGCAGTGCTTTGAAAAAGGCATGTGTCATCAAGTGGAAAACCGCCACCGAATAAGCCGAAGCGCCCAAAGCCACCGTCATATAACCCAACTGGGACAGGGTCGAATAAGCCACGATGCGTTTGATGTCATTCTGGATAATGCCCAGAAAACCCATGAACAAGGCCGTAATACCCCCAATGATCAACACAAAATTGAGCGCAGTTTCACTGAGTTCAAACAAGGGCGACATTCTGGCGACCATAAATATCCCAGCAGTCACCATTGTGGCGGCATGAATCAACGCCGAAATGGGTGTGGGGCCTTCCATCGAGTCAGGCAGCCAGACATGTAATGGAAACTGGGCTGATTTACCCATGGCACCAATGAATAAACAAATGCAAATCACGGTGACCAACATCCAGTCAGTCCCAGGCAACATGAGCTTGGCGAGGTCTGCGGATTTGGCAAAAGTTTCTGCGTAATTGAGCGTACCGGTGTAAGCCGCCAACAAACCAATGCCAAGAATAAATCCGAAGTCACCGACACGATTCACCAGGAAAGCCTTCATATTGGCAAAAATTGCCGTCGGTTTATTGAACCAAAAACCAATCAACAAATACGACACCAAACCTACTGCTTCCCAGCCAAAAAAGAGCTGCAACATGTTGTTGCTCATGACCAGCATCAACATCGAGAACGTGAACAAGGAGATGTAGGCAAAGAATCGGTTATAGCCCTCATCCTCTTCCATGTAACCAATAGTGTAGATATGCACCATCAAAGACACAAAAGTGACCACGGTCATCATCATGGCAGTCAATCCATCGACCATAAAGCCGATTTCCATCTTGAGACCGCCCACCACCATCCATGTGTAAATGGTTTCGTTGAATCGTGCGCCTTCCAAGGCAACACTTTTGAGCGTCAGCGCCGAGAGCACAAAGGATAAAAAGACACCCAGGATAGTGAGCGAATGGGACAAGCGCCGACCAATGACATTGCCACCAAACTGGGTACCCAGTACACCAGCAGCAACGGCCCCCACCAAAGGCGCAAGTGCAATCACCAGAAGCGTTGAAGAAGAAAGGGTTTGACTCATTTTGTTAACCCTTCAATGTATTGAGTTCATCAACATTGATGGTCGATTTGTGACGGAACAGTAAAACCAGAATGGCCAAGCCAATGGCCGACTCAGCAGCAGCAACCGTCAGAATAAAGAAAACAAATATTTGCCCATTCAAGTCACCCAAATAGTGAGAAAACGCGACAAAGTTGGTATTGACAGCCAGAAGCATTAATTCGATAGCCATCAGCAAAACAATCAGATTTTTACGATTTAAAAAAATCCCAACCACTGAGAGCGCGAACAACATCGCTCCCAAAGATAGGAAGTGACCTAATGTGAGTGTCATACCTTGTGCTCCAAAGTGGGGGCCTCAATCGATGGCTGAGGCAAAGCAGGCTGAGTTGCTGCCATTTTGATAACCGCTAAGCGATCACCAGATTTCACATGAACCTGCTTGGAAGGATCGATTGTTTTGACATCCTTGCGGTGACGCAAAGTCAGGGCAATGGCCGCGATCATGGCAACCAACAACAGTGCTGCAGCCACCTCCAGCGGGTAAATGTAATGGGTGTAAAGCAACAAGCCCAATTCACGTGTGTTTGACACTGGAACACCCACTTGCCCAACCACTGCGACCACTTTGGGTTCATCGACAACTCGGAAGCCGCCCATCAATACTGCAGACATTTCCAGCACAATCAAAACGCCGACCACAGCAGCCAAGGGAAAGTGTTTCCAGAAACCCTCACGCATACCTTCGATCTTGACATCGAGCATCATCACAACGAAGAGAAACAGCACCATCACTGCCCCGACATACACCAGCACCAAGGTGATCGAGAGAAATTCTGCTTTCAGCAACATCCAGATCATGGATGCTTGAAAAAATGACAGCACCAAAAACAACACGGCATGCACAGGATTTCGAGCCGTGATCACACGAAACGAAGACAGCAACAGCACTGCCGAAAATAGATAAAACAGACCAGTCTTGACATCCATGGTTAACGTATCTTTCTTAGAAGTCAGCGGTATTTGGCATCAGCAGCCTTGTCAGCTGCAATTTGTGCCTCAAAACGATCCCCTACGGCCAACAACATTTCTTTTGTGAAATAGAGATCACCGCGTTCTTCTCCGTGGTACTCCAGAATGTTGGTTTCAACGATGGAATCGACCGGGCAACTTTCTTCGCAAAATCCACAAAATATGCACTTGGTGAGATCAATGTCATACCGATTTGTCCGCCGAGACCCATCTTCACGCACCTCGGATTCGATGGTAATGGCCATAGCAGGACACACGGCTTCACACAGTTTGCAAGCGATGCAGCGCTCTTCGCCATTGTCGTAACGGCGCAAGGCATGAAGGCCACGAAAGCGCGGCGACAGAGGTGTTTTCTCTTCAGGGTATTCAAGCGTAATCTTGCTGCGAAACGCATACTTACCCGTGAGTTTCATGCCTTTGAGCAATTCAACCAACAGGAAGCTTGAAAAGAAATCTTTCAACGAAAAAGCTTGACCTGGCAAGTGGTCAACAGTATTTGTAGTTGGGGTAGACATAAGCGACTCGAATTAGATCCAAATGTTCCAAGGGGTCTGCATCCAAACACCGACCACGACCAGCCATACCAAGGTCACAGGAATAAAAATCTTCCAGCCCAAACGCATGATTTGGTCATACCGGAACCTTGGAAACGTCACACGTACCCAAATGAAGATGGTCATCACAAAAAACGTTTTAAGTCCAAGCCAAATCCAGCCAGGAATCGCATTGAATAAAGCGCTGTCGATGGGTGGCATCCAACCACCAAAAAACATGGTGACAGACAAAATGGAGAGCAGCCAAATACTGGCGTACTCAGCCATTTGAAACATCGCCCACGACATGCCCGAATACTCCACCATGTGCCCAGCCACAATTTCAGATTCACCTTCGATCACATCGAAAGGTGTTCGGTTTGTCTCAGCCAAGCCAGACACAAAATACACGACCACAATGGGCAACAAAGGCAGCCAATTCCAGGACAAAAAGTTCAATCCCATTTGTGCAAACTGACCCTTGCCTTGCGTCATGACAATGTCTGTGAGATTCAAACTTGATGAAACCATCAACACAATCAACAAACAAAATCCCATCGAAATCTCATAACTCACCATTTGCGCCGAGGCACGCAAAGAGCCTAAAAACGCATACTTTGAGTTGGATGACCAACCTGACACGATCACCCCATAAACCTCCAGGGAAGTGATGGCCATGAGAAACAACAAGCCTGCATTCAGGTTGGCGACAGCGATTTCGGGCCCGAAAGGAACCACCGCCCAGGCGGCCAATGCCGGAGCTACCGTCATCACCGGGCCAAGATAAAAAAGCACCTTGTCTGAAGCCGCAGGACGCACAATTTCCTTGGTCATCAATTTCAGAGCATCGGCAATGGGTTGTAGCAAACCCCACGGCCCGACCCGATTGGGCCCCAAACGAATCTGAACCCAACCGAGTAATTTACGCTCCCAAAGCGTGGCATACGTGACTGCGGTTAACACAATCATCAAAACAGCCACAACTTTCAGCAATGCCCAGATGATGGGCCACGCCATCGTTGTCCACCAGGACGCGCTGAGAAGGCCGTGGCCCAAAGAAAACAAAAAATCACTCATGCTGCCACCTCTTGAGACTTCACAGACCTAGCATCCGCGGTCAACTGGAGTGAAGGCGCACGCCGAACAATGCCATCGAGTTGGTACAGACTTGCAACCACGGGTGCACCTGCATGAGCATTCAGGTCAATATTCGCAGATGTACGGTTACTCAATTTTTCTGCCAAGACGTGCACCGTCTCTCCCAATTGCAAGCCAGGAATACTTTTCAGTACGTCCTGCGAGGAGTTGTAATCAAACCCGGAAACCTCAAGCATATTGGCCAACACACGCAACACCTTCCATGCCGGTCGGGTTTCTCCGAGTGGTTGTACGACTGCGTGGAAACTCTGGGCAAGACCCTCTGCATTCACAAATGTGCCAGATGTTTCTGTAAAGGGAGAGACTGGCAACACCACATCACAAAACTGCATGTTGGCTTTGAATGGATTCAAAGACACCACCATCTTGGCGCTGCTCATGGCATCAAGGGCCTTGCTGCTCCATACCCCATCAAACTCAGGCTCAGTGTTCAACAACAACACGGCTTTAAGAGCCCCAGCCAGCATGTCACCCGCATGGGATGCACCATTTGCAGGTATTGCACCGACCAATTGAGCTCCGACAGTGTTGGCTGCTTCGGTCAAATAACCAAAACTTGCACCCGTTTGATCTGCGATCCATTGAGTGAGTGCAAGCAGGCTCGAAGCCTGTGCATGATGCGCAGCACCATTACCCAACAGTATGGCCTTGTGCTCACCCGAAACCAACGCACGCGCAATGACTATGGCGTTCTCAGTTGCCTCGACAGATGTAGGAGACGTACAACCCTTTTCTGCAGCAACGGCACTGGCCACAGAAGCCAGGATTTGAACCCACTGATCTGCCGAGGCTTGAATTCGGGAAAATACGGGCATTGCCCAATCTTCCTGACCTGAACCAATCGCGGTTAACACACAGCCTTTTCTTACGGCTTGACGAATGCGTTGCGCAAACAGAGGATGATCTTTGCGCAGGTTTGATCCAACCACCAGCACACTCTGCAGATTCGACAACGAAGCGATGGGCATGCCCAAATACCGGATACCCTCATGTGCAGGAAACTCAGCATTTCGCAGGCGATAGTCAATGTTTGAACTACCCAATCCCCGCATCAATTCAACCGACAAATGAAGCTCTTCCAATGTGGAGTGCGGGCTTACCAGTGCCCCCAGACTTGCTGAACCAAACTCAGCACGAATTTGCTTCAGTCCATTAGCCACATATTCCAACGCAGTCTGCCAATTGACTGACTTCCATTGACCACCTTGTTTGATCATGGGTTCGGTCAAACGCTCAGTGCTATTCAAAGCCTCATAGGAAAAACGGTCACGATCCGCAATCCAGCATTCGTTGACAGACTCATTTTCCAACGGCACCACGCGCATGACCCGATTGTTTTTGACCTGAACAATCAAGTTCGCACCTGTGGAGTCATGTGGGCTGACCGACTTGCGGCGAGACAATTCCCATGTTCGTGCACTGTAGCGGAATGGCTTGCTGGTCAACGCCCCAACAGGGCAAATGTCAATCATGTTGCCCGAAAGTTCAGAGTCAACACTGTTGCCTACAAAGGGCATGCCCAATTCCATGACACCCGCAATTTCTTGACCAAAACGTACACAGCGCGTGCAGTGGATACAACGTGTCATCTCTTGCATAGAGATCAGAGGCCCCACATCTTTAGGGGACACAACACGTTTTTCTTCATGGTATCGGGATGCCGAACCACCATAACCCACCGCAATATCTTGCAACTGACATTCACCGCCTTGATCACAAATTGGACAATCCAGAGGATGGTTGATCAGCAAGAACTCCATGACCGATTGTTGTGCCTTGATGGCTTTGTCGGTCTTGGTGTGAACCACCATGCCTTGTGTCACTGGCGTGGCACAGGCAGGCATGGGTTTGGGCATTTTTTCGATATCAACAAGACACATCCGGCAACTGGCGGCAATGCTTAATTTTTTGTGATAGCAAAAATGGGGAATAAAGGTTCCTGCTTTTTCAGCAGCGTGCATGACCGTGCTGCCTTCTGCAATGTCAACCTTTTTACCGTCGAGTTCAATTTCAATCATCTTGTGACTCGCTCAAACGTAAGCAGGAACCATGCAGGTCTTGTGAGCCACATGGTATTCAAATTCAGGCATGAAATGCTTAAGCATGGCACGCACAGGCATCGCCGCAGCATCCCCAAGCGCACAAATAGTTCGCCCTTGAATGTTTTCAGCGACCGAGTTCAACAGCTCCAAATCTGCAGCTTGACCATGCCCGGTTTCAATCCGATCCACAATGCGTGAAAGCCAACCGGTACCTTCACGGCATGGTGTGCACTGACCACAGGACTCGTGCATGTAAAAATAACTCAGTCGTTGCAAACTCTTGACCATGCAGCGAGAGTCATCCAGCACAATGACGGCACCAGAGCCCAGCATGGAGCCAGCTTTAGCGATGGAGTCGTAGTCCATGGTGCAATCCATCATGACAGCAGCAGGCAACACCGGGGAGGATGATCCTCCGGGTATCACTGCCTTCATTTGTCGACCTTGACGAACGCCACCAGCGAGCTCCAATAGTTTCGCAAACGGGGTTCCCATCGGCACTTCATAGTTACCGGGGAGCTCAACGTCGCCACTCACTGAGTAAATCTTAGTGCCGCCATTGTTTGGTTTGCCACACTCCAAATACGCTTGCCCCCCATTGCGAATGATCCAGGGTACGGCGGCAAAGGTTTCCGTATTGTTAATGGTCGTGGGTTTCCCATACAGACCGAAACTCGCAGGAAACGGTGGTTTGAACCGGGGTTGGCCTTTTTTGCCTTCCAAAGATTCAAGTAAACCGGTTTCCTCACCACAAATATAGGCACCAAAACCATGTGCAGCATGAAGCTGAAAACTGAAGCCGCTGCCCAAAATATTGTTGCCCAACAAACCTGCTGCACGCGCCTCTTCAAGGGCTTCTTCAAAACGCTGATAGGTTTGGAAAATCTCACCATGAATGTAGTTGTACCCTACAGCAATCCCCATGGCATACGCAGCGATGATCATCCCTTCAATCACAATATGCGGATTGAACTGCATGATTTCACGATCTTTGCAAGTCCCAGGCTCACCTTCGTCGGAGTTACACACCAAGTATTTATCGCCAGGAAACTTGCGTGGCATGAAACTCCACTTCAGCCCTGTCGGAAAACCTGCGCCACCACGGCCTCGCAAAGCGGATTCCTTGACTGTGGCAATCACCTGATCCTGCGTCAAGCCAGCGCCGCCATCCAGACCAAGCACCTTGCGCAAAGCCTGATAACCACCTCGCGATTCATAGTCTTTCAAATGCCAGTTGCTGCCATTTAAATCAGCATAGATTTGTGGACTGATGTGCCTGTTATGCAAGCATGTTTCAACACCACTGGCTCTGAATCGAGACAAAAACTGGTTTGCGTTCATGACTTCACCTCAGCTGAGCGTAAACCATCAATCATTTGATCAAGCTTTTCGTTCGTCATAAAGCTGCACATGGTGGCATCATTGACCAACAAAACAGGTGAGTCAGCACAAGCGCCCAAACATTCACACTGTTGCAAAGTGAAAAAACCATCGGACGTGGTCTGATTCTCATCAATGCCTAGTTTGCTCTTTAAATGAGCCAAGGCCTTGCCACCATCACGCAGTTGACAGGGCAAATTGGTACACACATTAATCTTGTACTTCCCAACAGGTTTTTGGTTGTACATGTTGTAGAAACTGGTGACCTCATGCACAGCCATAGGGGCCATACCCAGATAGTCAGCCACAAACTGTTCACTCTCAGGACTCACGTAGCCCAACTCTTGCTGAACAATAGCCAGACATGCCATCACAGCCGATTGCTTCTGACTTGACGGATATTTTGCAACTTCTTTGGCGAAGCGCGCTTTGGATTCTTCAGAAATCATCGGTCAACTTCCCCAAACACAATGTCCATGGTGCCAATAATCGCAACCGCATCCGCAATCATGTGCCCGCGTCCCATTTCATCCAGCGCTGCCAAGTGGACAAATGCTGGCGGTCTGATTTTGAGGCGATAAGGTTTGTTGGCTCCATCACTGATCAGGTAAATACCAAACTCGCCTTTGGGATGTTCAATACCGACATAAGCTTCCCCTTCAGGCACAGGAAAACCTTCAGAGAACAACTTGAAATGGTGAATCAGATCTTCCATGTTGGTTTTCATGGACTCACGATCAGGGGGCGCAATTTTGTGGTTGTCCGTGATGACGGGGCCTGGATTGGCTTTGAGCCAATCCACACATTGCTTGATGATGCGGTTGGATTGCTTCATCTCTTCCATGCGGACAAGATACCGGTCGTAGGTGTCACCGGTCTTACCCACTGGAATGTCAAAATCAAGCCGGTCATACACCTCATAGGGCTGCTTTTTACGCAAATCCCAAGCGATGCCAGAGCCGCGCAACATTGGCCCGGTAAAACCAAGATTCAGTGCCCGTTCAGGTGTCACCACACCAATGCCCACAGTGCGTTGCTTCCAGATACGGTTATCGGTCAACAGCGTGTGGTATTCACCTAAATAGGTTGGAAAACGCTGTGTGAAATCATCCAGAAAATCCAGCAAACTGCCTTCGCGGTTGCGATTCAATGCGGCAGTTGATTTGGCACTGCGAATTTTGTTGGCTTGATGTTTAGGCATCGTGTCAGGTAAATCCCGGTACACACCACCCGGCCGAAAGTAGGCCGCATGCATACGCGCGCCACTCACGGCCTCGTATGCATCCATCAGATCCTCACGCTCGCGAAATGCAAACAGCATCACCGTCATGGCACCGCAGTCAATGGCGTGAGCCCCAACCCACAACAAATGGTTCAGCAGGCGCGTAATCTCTGCAAACATGACACGGATGTACTGTGCCCGCAAGGGCACTTCGAGCCCGAGCATTTTTTCCAGAGCCATGCAATAAGCTTGCTCATTACACATCATGGACATGTAATCCAGCCGATCCATATACGGAAGGGCCTGGATATAGGTTTTGTTTTCAGCCAACTTTTCAGTGGCACGATGCAACAAACCAATGTGCGGATCAGCGCGCTGGATCACCTCACCATCGAGCTCCAACACAAGGCGCAACACGCCGTGTGCAGCAGGGTGCTGCGGTCCAAAATTCAGGGTGTAGTTCTTGATATCAGCCATGTTTCAACTGCTAGTTAGCAAGGCCTCCGTAGTTTTCTTCACGGATGATGCGGGGCGTAATTTCTCGCGGGACAATCGTGACAGGCTGATACACCACACGTTTTTGCTCTGCGTCATAACGCATTTCAACATGGCCACTGATCGGAAAATCCTTGCGGAAGGGATGACCAATAAAACCATAGTCCGTCAAAATCCGACGCAAATCGTTGTGCCCTTCAAACACAATGCCAAACAAGTCAAAAGCCTCGCGCTCAAACCAGTTGGAACTGCTCCACAAATCACACACTGAAGGCATCACCGGAGCCAGATCGTCAGGCACAAATGCCTTCAGCCGCACACGCTGATTCAGGCTAACGGACAGCAAATGCAAAACAACGCAGTAGCGCAAGCCCGTTTGCGCTTGATTTTTGTAGGTGGAGTAGTCCACACCACACAAATCAATCATTTGCTCAAAGCAGCATGTCGCATCATCACGCAGAATTTTGGCAGCTTGGTAATAGTTGGCAGCATCAACCACCACCGTCAACTCATCCAGGGCCAGCACACTGCTTTGGATCAACCCCTGCAGGGCCGCCTCAACATTGGCTTTCAGAGTGAGTGGATTTACAGCATAAGAAGTCATCGTCAAGCCTTTACGTCCGTGCGATCGTTTGCGTGCGACGAATTTTTCGCTGCAATTGCAAAATTCCGTAGATCAATGCTTCAGCCGTAGGCGGGCAACCCGGAACATACACATCCACAGGCACGATCCGATCACACCCCCTGACCACCGAATAGCTGTAGTGGTAATAACCACCCCCATTGGCACAAGAGCCCATGCTGATCACCCAGCGTGGCTCTGCCATCTGGTCATACACCTTCCGAAATGCCGGAGCCATTTTGTTAGTCAAAGTGCCTGCCACAATGATCAGATCAGACTGGCGCGGACTCGGACGAAACACCTCAGCGCCAAACCGGCTGATGTCATAGCGAGCGGCTGCAGCATGCATCATTTCTACGGCGCAACATGCCAAACCAAATGTCATAGGCCAGACTGAACCTGTCTTGGCCCAGTTCACCACAGCGTCATAACTTGTGGTGACAAACCCTTCTTTGAAAACACCTTCAATCATTGTGTTACTCCCAATCCAGGGCGCCTTTGATCCACATGTACACAAAACCAATCGTCAGAATGGTCACAATTTCTAAGCCAATAAAAAAGCCAAACAAACCCAACTCTTTTAGAGTCATGGCCCACGGAAACAACAGCGCAGTTTCCAGGTCGAACAAAATGAAAAGAATGGCAATCAGGTAATAGCGAACATCAAATTTCATTCGCGCATCACCAAACGCTTCAAAGCCGCACTCGTAAGGGGAATTTTTTGCAGCATCAGGGCGATTGGGGCCCAGAACGTAACCAATCACCTGGGGCAAAACACCTACTGCAATACCTATCAAGAGAAAAATGATGACAGGCAAATATTGATCAAGATTCATAGTCTGAGTTTGATTCAATTGACTGGCCAGCACACAGGATATGTGCCAAGCCTATTAAATTTGGTGCCGTCGGCGAGACTCGAACTCGCACAGCTTTCGCCACTACCACCTCAAGATAGCGTGTCTACCAATTTCACCACGACGGCTGATATTTTGACCAACTCAGATGGAATTCAAGTTGTGAATTTCATCATTGCTGAACGCATTAGAGTTTACCCTGAAATCCACATCTTCCCTGTGGAGAAGATGGCATGAATGCAATTATTTGACCGGAATTTGCCCTGCACCTGACGCGGGAATGACAGGTGCAGACACCGCTGCCGCAGGCGTTGTTAATGCCGCATTTTCAAGCACACTACCCGTGGATGCGGCGGTACGCGGCGTACCAAAATAGGCCAGCGCCAGCGTACTGACAAAAAAGACCGATGCCAGAACAGCAGTGGTGCGTGATAAGAAATTGGCACTGCCGCTAGCCCCAAACAAACTCCCGGAACCACCACTGCCAAATGCAGCTCCCATGTCAGCACCCTTGCCATGCTGAACCAAAATCAAACCTACCATGGCCACAGCTGAAATCATCTGCACAGCCAACAAAATCGTCAACACTACATTCATAAATTACTCCTAATTAAATAGCTTATCACGCACGTATTCAAACGGCAGCAGCAATAATTGTTAAAAAATCAAGTGGTTTCAGTGCGGCCCCGCCGATCAAACCACCATTGATATCTGGCTGCGCCAGCAAACTGGCCGCATTCGCGGCATTCATGCTGCCACCATAAAGCAGTTTGATGCGATCTGCATTGGGTGAGGCAGCCTTGAGTTGGGCACGTAAAACGGCATGGACTTGCTGTGCTTGCTCTGCAGTGGCAGACAAGCCCGTACCAATCGCCCACACAGGTTCATAAGCCACCACCACCTCACTGATGCAATGACCATTGGCATGGATGACGGCAGCCAACTGACGCTTCACAACCTCTTCTGTTTTGCCGGCTTCACGCTCCGCCAGGGTCTCACCCACACACACAATGGGGGTGATGCCGCTACCCAAGGCTTGTTGTGCCTTGGCGGCCACCACCTCATCCGTTTCCCCGTGGTATTGACGACGCTCAGAGTGCCCCACAATGACATAGCGAAGACCAAATTCTTTGAGCATGGAAGGCGCAATCTCGCCGGTATAGGCTCCACTTGGATGGCTGGAAATATCTTGTCCACCCAACTCTATGACACTCCCTGCCAACAAAGCCTGGCATTGCGCCAGATAAACCGCTGGCACACACACCGCTACAGCACAAGCCGGTTGCCCAATACCGGCCAACAAGCCCTTCAACAACTGCTCATTGGCAGCCAAACTGCCATTCATTTTCCAATTGCCAGCAATCAGCTTATTTTTCATGTGTTTCCCCAAGTCAAAACAATTTTTCCAACATGTTGGTTGGACTCCATCAAGGCATGTGCCTTGGCTGCATCTGCTGCCACGAACACGCTGTGAATCACGGATTTGATTTGGCCCGAGACCAAATGTGGCCAGACCAAACTGAAACACGCCTGCGCAATGGCAGCTTTGAATGCCACAGGCCGTGGGCGCAAAGTCGAACCTGTCACAGTCAGACGACGGCGCAATACCAATCCCGCATCCAACTCACTTTGAACCCCACCTTGCACCGCAATGATGACCAAACGACCATCTTCACGCAAACTCTGCACTTCCTTGGCCACATAGCTACCAGCCACCATGTCCAGAATCACATCCACGCCCTGACCATCGGTCAGCCGGGCGACCTCGGCCTGGAAATCGTGGGTTTTGTAGTTGATTGCCGCGTCCGCACCCAACGCCACACATGCCGCACACTTTTCATCGCTGCCAGCAGTAACCAGCACTCGAGCCCCCATGACTTTGGCCAACTGAATGGCCATCACCCCAATGCCACTGGACCCGCCTTGAATCAACACGGTTTCACCAGCAGCCAAGTGACCGCGATCCATCAGGTTGCTCCAGACGGTAAAAAGAGTCTCAGGCAAGCTTGCCGCTTGCACATCCGAGAAACCCTCAGGCACAGGCAAACATTGTGCAATCGGGGCCACACACCATTGGGCGTAGCCCCCCCCTGCCAGCAACGCACACACCCGGTCACCCAGATGCAAACCCGCCCGAGCCAGTGCTTGCTCATCGCCACTTTCGATGACCCCAGCCACTTCCAAACCCAGGATATCCGAGGCCCCTGACGGAGCCGGATATTTCCCTTTACGTTGCAATACATCCGGTCGATTGACCCCACTGGCACTCACGCGAATCAGCGCCTCGCCTGCACCTGCCACAGGCACAGGGCGATCCGCCAGATGCAAAACATCTGGGCCGTCAAACTGAGTGATCTCAACAAACTTCATAGCATTTTTAGCCTCTAGCGCTTATGTACCAAGCGCTAGCAGCTATCAATTTTATTGCAACCTCACTGTCAATGGATCAACTGCGGTTTTCTTGAGCAGGGCGCTCAAGCAAGGCTTTCATGGACAACTTGATGCGCCCCTTTTCATCGGTTTCCATGACCTTGACCTTCACGATCTGACCTTCTTTCAGGTAGTCCGTGACCTTTTCAACACGCTCATGGGCAATTTGGCTGATGTGCAACAAGCCATCTTTACCGGGCAGCAAGTTGATCAAGGCACCAAAGTCGAGGATTTTGGTGATCGGGCCTTCGTACACCTTGCCAATTTCAACTTCAGCGGTGATGGCTTCAATACGGCGCTTGGCTTCTTCGGCCTTGGCTGGATCAGCAGAGGCAATGGTGATCGTGCCATCTTCGTCAATATTGATTTGGGTGCCGGTTTCTTCGGTCAACGCACGAATCACCGCACCACCCTTGCCAATCACGTCACGAATCTTCTCGGGATTGATCTTCATGGTGAACAAGCGTGGCGCAAAGTTGGACACTTCAGTCTTGGCCTCAGCCATGGCCTCGGTCATCTTGCCCAGAATGTGCATGCGAGCCTCTTTGGCTTGTGCCAGTGCGACTTGCATGATTTCTTTGGTGATGCCCTGGATTTTGATGTCCATCTGCAAGGCCGTGATGCCATTGGTGGTCCCCGCCACCTTGAAGTCCATGTCACCGAGGTGATCTTCATCACCCAAAATATCGGTCAACACGGCAAAACGGTTGTCTTCCTTGATCAGCCCCATGGCAATACCTGCCACGTGAGCTTTCAAAGGCACACCCGCGTCCATCAAGCTCAGGCAACCGCCACACACCGAGGCCATGGAAGAAGAACCGTTGGACTCAGTCACCTCAGACACCACACGCATGGTGTAGGGGAAATCCTCTTTGTTCGGCAACACGGCGACCAACGCGCGTTTGGCCAAACGGCCGTGGCCAATCTCGCGGCGCTTGGGCGTACCCACACGACCGGTTTCACCGGTGGCAAAAGGAGGCATGTTGTAGTGCAGCATGAAGCGGTCTTCATAGTCACCACTCAGGGCATCAATACGCTGCGCATCACGCTCGGTACCCAAGGTGGTGATCACCAGAGCTTGGGTTTCACCACGTGTGAACAAGGCAGAACCATGGGTGCGCGGCAGCACACCATTGCGGATTTCAATGGCACGCACGGTACGGGTATCGCGGCCGTCAATACGTGGCTCACCGGCCAAAATCTGACCACGCACCAAGCGGGCTTCAATGTCAAACAGCAGGCTTTCCACCTTGACCGAATCAAACACCACACCTTGCTCTTTCAAACCAGCCATCACGTCGGCATAGGCCGCACGGCAAGCCTGGGTACGGGCTTGTTTGTTGCGGATTTGGTAAGCCGCTGCGAGCTTGTCGTTGGCCAAAACACCTACTTGGGCGATCAAAGCCTCATCACGTGCAGGCGCTTGCCAGTCCCAGACAGGTTTACCAGCATCACGCACCAGTTCATGGATGGCATTGATGGCAATCGCACCTTGCTGGTGACCAAACACCACCGCACCCAACATCACATCTTCGGGCAATTGGTCAGCTTCAGACTCCACCATCAGCACGGCGGCTTCGGTACCAGCCACCACCAGATCCATCTGGCTGGATTTGCGCTGGGTTTGACCCGGATTGAGCACGTATTCGCCATTGATGTAACCCACACGAGCTGCACCAATCGGGCCACTGAACGGCACACCGCTGACCGACAGGGCGGCACTCACGGCGATCATGGCGGCAATATCGGCATCCACTTCAGGGTTGAGCGACAAGGTGTGCACCACCACATGCACTTCGTTGTAAAAACCTTCGGGGAACAGCGGACGGATTGGACGATCAATCAGACGACTGGTCAGGGTTTCATATTCACTGGGACGGCCTTCGCGCTTGAAAAAGCTGCCAGGAATCTTGCCTGCGGCATACGATTTTTCGAGGTAATCAACCGTCAAAGGGAAAAAATCCTGGCCGGCTTTGCCTTCGGTTTTCGCCACCACCGTGGCCAGCACCACGGTACCTTCCATATCCAGCATGACCGCGCCACTGGATTGACGGGCGATTTCACCCGTTTCCATGGTGACGGTATGTTGGCCCCATTGGAAAGTTTTACTTACTTTGTTGAACATTGTCATTGTGCTATCTCCTGTGAATTTGGGGGATGCAGGCCACCCCACCGAAGCCCGGAAGCCGCAACACAGAACACGATGCCATTCCAAAGACTCACCCCGCCCGGGATCAAAAGCTTTGGAATGACACAGCTTCGCTTGTGTTTTTGCCGTCTCCGAAGTAAAAAACGCCTGAGCTAGTGACCTAACTCAGGCGTTCATCATTCTTTGTGAATCAATTACTTGCGCAGGCCCAGTTTGGCAATCAGCGCAACATAACGGTCTGCATCTTTGTCTTTGAGGTAATCGAGCAATTTGCGGCGACGGCTCACCATGCGCAGCAGACCACGGCGACCATGGTGATCCTTGGCGTGGGTTTTGAAGTGAGGCATCAATTCATTGATGCGAGCGGTCAACAAGGCCACTTGAACTTCAGGGCTACCGGTGTCACCGGCGGAACGTGCGTTGTCTTTGACAACGGCTGCTTTGATACTGGATGCAATCATGATTTTTCCTGTAGAAAATAAACTTGCGTCAGGCGCTGGAACTGCCCCTGACGTGCTGGTCTGCAATTTGCAGAGCCGCTGATTATAGCCAAGCCTTCACAGCTGACTTTGGGCAGGCGTCCAAGCATCAAGGTTTCTGCATTTGACACGTGCTGGGCAATTCAGCCTGCGCTGCGGCAAGAGTCTTCACCACCCGAAAACCATAGCCAGACCCTTCCACATCAAACTTCACTCCAGGCGAGCCAAGCTTGTCCATCACGCCGACCACAAGCGGTTGCTGAAACTGGTGATCCTGTGCACGCATACTGCCAGTTTGCGCACCAAATGTGACCTTGGCCCTCTCCAATTGTGCGGCAACAGCTCTTGAATCAATAGCACCCGCTTGATCGATGGCTTGCGCCAGCGCTTGCACCATCAGTTGCATGCGCATATGCACGTAATCATCTGCGGGTTTGGGAAAACGTTCACGGAAAGAAGCATAAAAAGCTTCACTTTGGGCATTTTGCACATTCGGCAACCAGTCGGCCACAGCCACCACTTTGCCTACGCCAGCCTCTCCAATCGCTGCGGGGGCACCCAATGCGTTACCGTAAAAAGTGTAAAACTTGCCCTCAAAACCCACATCTTTGGCCGCCTTGATCAACAAGGTTAAATCATTGCCAAAGTTGCCGGTGATGACCGCCTGGGCTCCACTGGCCTTGATTTTGCTGGCATAGGGCAAGAAGTCTTTAACCCGCCCCATCGGATGCAACTCTTCACCCACCAGCCCAATATCAGGCCGCAACACCGCCAACTGGCGCTTGGCCTCGCGTGCCACTGCATGCCCAAAGCTGTAATCTTGCCCGATCAGGTAGACGCTTTTAAGCGATGCATCGTCTTTCAGCACCGACATCAGTGCAGACATCCGCATATCCGCATGAGCATCAAACCGGAAATGCCAGTAGCTGCATTTGTCGTTGGTTAATGCCGGATCAACCGCTGCGTAATTCAAAAACAGCACACTTTTGCCAGGCTCTCGGGCATTGTGCTTGTTGATGGCATCGATCAATGCCGCCGCCACCGCTGACGAGTTGCCTTGCATGACAAACCGGGCCCCATCATCAATGGCAGACTTCAACACCGACAACGCCTCTTCGGTTTGCCCCTTGCTGTCATAACGCACCAAAAGCAAGGGATGTTTGCCTGCCTCCATGCCCGGGCCTGCCGCCAGTGTCACGCCCCCCCGCGCATTGACGCGCTCCACCGCCCACAACAGATTCCGAAACACCGCTTCGCCAGTGTTGCCAAACGGGCCACTCAAGCCTTCAATCATCGCAATCTTGACCGCAGCCCCGACGGACTCTGCCTGCGCTGCTAATGAAACGCACACCCAACAAACCAGCCCCAACACGGCTCGGAACACATTTTTTTTGAACATATCGACCTCATTAAAGTCAGCCATGCCGCTCGAAAGTCGACGGCAAACGGCTGGTTCGCATGGAGCGCCGCGCAGTGTACAGGTTGACAAGTGACAACCTGGATTTGTAATTATTTATTAAAAACCTAAATAAACAGGCCCTTGACGGCCCACTCAGCACACATCAGCTATCTGCTACCGGCCTGAATCGCATCCAGCGGCCAGCGTGGTTTGACATCAAACGCATAGACCTCGCTGGCGGTTTGCTGACCAGACTGCAAGCGCATGGCGGCCGCCATGGCGATCATGGCACCGTTGTCAGTGCACAGGTGCAGCTCAGGGTAATGCACCCGCACACCACGCTTGGCACACTCTGAGTTGAGCTGCGTGCGCAGGCTGCGGTTGGCCCCCACACCACCAGCCACCACCAGGCGCTTGAGCTGGGTTTGCTTCAAGGCGGCCAATGATTTTTTCACCAGCACCTCGACAATCGCCGCCTGGGTCGAGGCGGCCAAATCTGCCAGCACGGCACTCGGCAAGGCCTCCACCGCACAACCCTGCGCCGCGGCACATTTCCTGGCCTGCACCATCACAGCGGTTTTCAGTCCGGCAAATGAAAAGTCCAGGTTGTCGCTGTGCAGCAGTGGGCGCGGCAGTTTGAAGGCGGTGGGATCACCCTGCTGCGCCAAGGCCGACAACGCAGGCCCGCCCGGGTAGCCCAGACCGAGCAGTTTGGCCGACTTGTCAAACGCCTCACCCGCGGCATCGTCAATGGTTTCGCCCAGAATCTGGTAGCGCCCCACCCCGTCGACCCGCATCAGCTGCGTGTGCCCGCCCGACACCAGCAAGGCGACAAACGGAAACTCGGGCGGGTCAGCACTCAGGAACGGTGACAGCAAATGCCCTTCCAGGTGATGCACCCCCAGCACCGGCTTGCCCAAAGCCGCGCCCAGGGCACAGGCCACACCCGCCCCCACCAACAGAGCACCGGCCAGGCCTGGGCCGCGGGTAAAGGCCACCACATCCACCTCTTGCAAGCTGCGACCAGACTCCTTCAGCACATCTTGCGTCAGCGGCAGCACCCGGCGAATGTGGTCGCGACTGGCCAGCTCAGGGACTACGCCGCCATAAGCCTGGTGCATCTCGATCTGGCTGTACAGCGCATGCGCCAAGAGCCTCGGCACCCGCTGGCCTTCCACCTGTACCAATGCCACGCCGGTTTCATCACACGAGGACTCAATCCCCAAAACACATAAATTTTTGACCATAGCGGACAAGTTTAGGCGATGGATTGCTTGATGCGCCTCAGGCCTGCAAGCCTAGGCCGGCCAGATAAGTTCGAATGCCCGACTTGGATACCGCCACCAACTCGAACGACTCGGGTGCCAGCATCCAGCTGTGAATCAGGCCCACCATCAATGCGTGCAAGCCTAGCGCCGCAACGTCAGCCGCAATGGGCAGCCTCACCGAACGCCGGGCTGCAGCCTCTTGCAGACTGCGTTGCATTTCAAGCGTGCCATCTGCACTGCACTTCGCATGCCGTTGCTTGACCGCCAGCAACTCGTCCACATACTCCACCTTCTGCGTGGCAATTTCGAAAATGGCGCGCGTGCTGGCATCGGTCGCAATGCTGTGCATGGTCTGCAACATGGCGCGTTCCAGCTCCACCAGCGGATCCTGGCGGGCATCGTGCCCGATTCGCTGCATGGCCTGCTCCATCGGCAAAATTGCACACTCCATCATGGCGTTGAACAAGTCCGCCTTGTTCTTGAAATGCCAGTAAATCGCCCCCCGACTGACCCCTGCGGCTTGCGCAATGTCTTGCAGCGAGGTGCGCGACACCCCCTTGTCAGCAAACACGCGCTGGGCCGCCTCCAGCAATTGGTGGCGGGTGGCTTGGGCATCTTCTTTGGTACGACGTGGCATGAGAAAAAAGGAATCCGTGGTTGATCGACATACATTCACGATTGTATGTATACTTTGGAAACACCTGTTGTCTTGTTTTCAGCCCGGCTTTTCGGGCTCCTTTTTTTCCGGGACTCCCACCATGCCTCATACCCGTGTTCGATCAATCGCCCTGTCAGCCGCCAGCGGCAACAACCATCCTCTCGCTCCCACAACCCTGACGTTGGCAACGGTGCTCATGCTCGTTGCCTGCGGCCAAAGTGCCGCGCCGAGTGCTGGTGCAGGCGGGCCAGGCAGTGCGCCACCGCCAGCCCAAGTGGGTGTGGTCACGGTCAAACCAGGGGATGTGGGCCTGGTCACCGAGCTGCCCGGTCGGCTGGAAGCCTCGCGCATCGCCCAGGTGCGGGCGCGTGCCGCAGGCATTGTGCAAAAGCGCCTGTTCGTCGAAGGCAGTGCCGTGCGCGCCGGGCAAGCGCTGTTCCAGATCGATGCCAGCCCTTTTGAGGCCACGCTGGCCAGCGCCCAGGCCACGGTCGCCAAGGCCGAGGCCAATGTGATGCAGACCACCGCCCAAGCGGAGCGATTTAAACCCCTGATCGAGGCCAAGGCCATCAGTCAACAAGACTTTGTCAACGCCCAGGCCGCGCAAAAACTGGCCGAAGCTGACCTGGCCGTGGCCCGCGCAGCCGTGCAAACCGCACGCATCAACCTGGGCTACGCCGCCATCACCGCCCCAATCAGTGGCCGCATTGGCCGCGCACTGGTGACAGAAGGTGCACTGGTCGGTCAGGGCGAGGCCACGCCGATGGCCGTGATCCAGCAAATTGACCCGATGTTCATCAACTTCACACAGTCTGCCGCCGAGGTCATGAAGCTGCGCGCCGCCATGGCATCGGGCCAGCTCAAGCGCGCGGGCAACCAGGCCGCCAGCGTGCGGGTGGTGCTGGAAGACGGCAGCGAATACGCCCAGCCCGGCAAGCTGCTGTTTTCTGACCTGACGGTCGATGCCACCAGCGGCCAGATCACCCTGCGCGCTGAAATCCCCAACCCCTCCGGCACCTTGCTACCGGGCCTGTTTGTGCGCGTGCGCCTGGAACAAGCCCAGGTCAGCAATGCCATCACCCTGCCACAGCAGGCCGTGACCCGCTCCGCACAGGGCGATTCGGTGATGGTGGTGGATGCCGAAGGCAAGGCCAGCCCACGCCCGGTCAAGGTGGGCAACCAGCAACGCGGCCAGTGGGTGATTCTGGACGGACTGCAAAGCGGCGACCAGGTCATGGTGGACGGCTTCCAGAAACTGCGCGGCGGGGCCCCGGTCAAACCCGTGCCCTGGCAAGCTCCTGGCACTGCCCCCATACAGCCCGCTAGCGCCGCCAACAAAGCGTCAATCGCTACACAATAAGGAGCGTAGTTCATGGCGAAATTTTTCATTGAACGGCCCATCTTTGCCTGGGTCATCGCGCTGTTCATCATCGTGGCGGGTTCGGTCGCCATCACCCAGCTGCCGATTGCCCAGTACCCGCCGGTGGCACCGCCCTCCATCGTGATCTCGGCCACCTACCCAGGGGCCTCGGCGCAGACGCTGGAAGACAGCGTGCTGTCGATCGTGGAACAGGAGATGAACGGCTCACCCGGCCTGATCTACATGGAATCGGTGGCGCAGGCCAACGGCACCGGCACCATCACCCTGAGCTTTCAGCCCGGCACCAACCCCGATCTGGCGCAGGTGGATGTACAAAACCGCCTGAGCCGCGCCACCCCACGCCTGCCCTCAGCCGTCACACAGCAGGGTGTGCGAGTGGACAAGTCACGCAGCAACTTCCTGCTGTTTGCCATCCTCTCATCTGATGACCCCAAGCTCGATCCGGTGGCCCTGGGTGACTACGCCTCACGCAGCATCGTGCCCGAACTGCAGCGTTTGCCGGGGGTGGGCCAGGCGCAATTGTTTGGCACCGAACGCGCCATGCGCATCTGGATTGACCCCGCCAAGCTGCAAAGCTACAACCTGTCAGCCAACGAGGTCACCGCCGCCATCCGGGCGCAAAACGCCCAGGTATCGGCCGGTGAAATCGGCAGCCTGCCCAACGTGGCGGGTCAAGGCATTGCCGCCACCGTGGTGGTGGGCGGCCAGCTCAGCAGCGTGGCGCAGTTTGGCAACGTGGTGCTGCGTGCCAACACCGATGGTTCCAGCGTGCGCCTGAAAGACGTGGCCCGCATCGAACTCGGGGCCCAGTCCTACGCCACCTCGGCCCGGCTCAATGGCAAGCCCTCTACCGGTATCGGCGTGCAGCTCTCGCCCAGCGGCAACGCCCTGGCCACGGCCAAAGCGGTGCGTGCACGCATGACCGAGCTGGAAAAATTCTTTCCCAAGGGCATGACCTGGACCATTCCCTACGACAGCTCGCGCTTCATTGACACCTCGCTGCGCCAGGTGGCTGAGACCTTGCTGGAAGCCGTGGCGCTGGTGTTTTTGGTGATGTTTTTGTTCTTGCAGGACTGGCGCTACACCCTGATCCCCACGCTGGTGGTACCGGTGGCGCTGCTGGGCACCTTTGCCACCATGCTGGCACTGGGTTTCTCCATCAACGTGCTGACCATGTTTGCCATGGTGCTGGTGATCGGTATCGTGGTGGACGATGCGATTGTGGTGGTGGAAAACGTCGAACGGATCATGAGCGAAGAAGGCCTGCCGCCCCTGCAAGCCACGCGCAAAGCCATGGGCCAAATCCAGGGTGCGATTGTGGGCGTGACGGTGGTGCTGATCTCGGTGTTTGTGCCGCTGGCGTTTTTCAGCGGGTCAATTGGCAACATCTACCGCCAGTTTGCGGCGGTGATGGGCACCTCGATTGCGTTCTCGGCCTTCATGGCCCTGTCACTCACCCCGGCCTTGTGCGCCACCTTGCTCAAGCCGGTAGAGGCCGGGCACCACCATGCCAAGACCGGCTTTTTTGGCTGGTTCAACCGGGGCTTTGCCCGCACCGCCAAAACCTATGAAGGCGGCGTGGCCAAGTTGCTGTCGCATGCGGCCCGCTATCTGGTGATTTACCTGGCCATCGGCGCCGGTGCCGCCTGGATGTACCGCGGCCTTCCCACTTCATTCCTGCCCAATGAAGACCAGGGCACGATGCTGGTGAACGTGCAACTGCCCCCCGGTGCCACGCAAGAGCGCACGTTGGCGGTGATGCAGCAGGTCGAAGGCTTCATGCTCAAGCAACCCGAGGTGCAAGGCATGGTCAGCGTGCTGGGCTTCAGCTTCTCAGGCCAGGGGCAAAACGCCGCGCTGGCCTTCGTCACCCTCAAAGACTGGGCGGAACGTAGCGGGCCAGGCAGTTCAGCCCAGGCGCTGGCCGGGCGTGCGTTTGGGGCTTTGAGCGGCATTCGCGATGCCTTCATCTTCCCCTTGAGCCCGCCACCCATTCCTGAACTGGGTGCCTCCAGCGGCTTCAGTTTCCGGCTGCAAGACCGCGCTGGCCTCGGCCACGATGCCCTGCTGGGCGCACGCAACCAGTTGCTGGGCATGGCCGCCAAGAGCAAGGTGTTAACTCAGGTACGCCCCGACGGGCTGGAAGATGCGCCGCAATTGCAGCTCGACATTGACCGCGACAAAGCCAGTGCCCTGGGCGTGGGCTTTGATGCCATCTACGCCACCATCTCCACCGCGCTGGGTTCGTCTTACGCCAACGACTTCCCCAACGCGGGCCGCTTGCAGCGGGTGGTGGTGCAGGCTGACGCACCGGCACGCATGCAACCCGAAGACCTGCTCAAACTCAATGTTGCCAACAACAAGGGCCAGATGGTGCCGCTGTCCGCCTTTGCCAACACCCGCTGGGTGACGGGTGCCATGCAAACCATTCGTTACAACGGCTACCCGGCCATGCGCATCAGCGGCAGTGCCGCCCCTGGCTACAGCACTGGCGCGGCGTTGCAAGAGATGGAACAACTGGCGGCCCAGTTGCCACCAGGCTTTGGCTATGAGTGGACCGGCACCTCACGTGAGGAAAAGTTGGCGGGCTCGCAGGCCATCATCCTCTACGGGTTTGCCATTCTGGCGGTGTTCTTGTGCCTGGCCGCCCTCTATGAGAGCTGGACGATCCCGCTGGCAGTGATTCTGGTGGTGCCTCTGGGCGTGCTCGGTGTGATCGTGGCCACGCTGCTGCGCGCTTACGCCAATGACGTGTACTTTCAGGTCGGGCTGATCACCATCATTGGCCTGTCGGCCAAGAACGCGATTCTGATCATCGAGTTCGCCAAAGACCTGCAAGCCCAGGGCAAGAGTGTGGTGGCATCGGCACTGGAGGCTGCTCACCTGCGCTTTCGCCCGATCATCATGACCTCGATGGCGTTCACGCTGGGCGTGTTGCCGCTGGCGATTGCCTCCGGCGCAGGCTCGGCCAGCCAGCGCGCCATTGGCACCGGGGTGATTGGCGGCATCCTGACCGGCACCAGCCTGGCAGTGGTGTTTGTGCCGATCTTTTTTGTGGTGGTGCGCAGCCTGTTCAAGGACAGCGCACGCCAGCAAGCCGTACATGCGGCGCAAGCCGAACACATGGGAGTGCATTCGCATGAGTAATTTTTATAAGACTTTTAAGCCTCTAGCGCTTAACACACTTGCGCAAGCAGCTATTATTTTTATAGCTGGCTGCAGCCAAATCCCTAAGTATGAGCGCCCAGCAGCCCCAGTGGCGGCACAGTGGCCAGCCTCGACTCCAGCAGCAGTATCCAGCACGCAGCCGTTGGACTGGCAAAGCTACTTTACCGATCCAACCCTGCGCACACTGATTGAAATTGCACTCAAAAACAACCGTGACCTGCGCATGGCCACGCTCAATACCGAGCTGGCATTGGCCCAACTGGGCGTTCGCCGGGCCGACCAGTTTCCAACCGTGAATGCGGCTCTGACCGGTTCGCGCACGCCCAACAGCAATGGGGCCATCAACAGCGCCTATGCCGGTGGGCTGACCGTGACCGCTTACGAGCTGGATTTTTTTGGCCGTGTCGGCAGCCTCAAGGAGCAGGCTTTGGCGCAATACATGGCCAGCGCTGAGGCGGCACAAACCGCTCAAATCAGCCTGATAGCCACCGTGACACAAGCTTGGCTGGCCTTGCTGGCTGACGATGAGCTGCTGGCTGTGACACGGCAAACACTCGACTCGCGTGCCGAATCACTCAAACTCACCGCGCTCAAACTGCAAAACGGAGCGGCCTCTGAGTTGGATCAGCAACTGGCGCAAACCCTGTTGGAGAGCGCCCGAGTCACGCTGGCCCAGCAAACCCGCCAGCGAGCTCTGGACGAAAATGCCCTGGTGCTGTTGCTGGGTCAACCCTTGCCAGAGGCCGCCCAACTTGCCCCGGCATCGCCAACAGCCGCCCCCCACGTCAGCCTAAGCCAGCTCCAGTTGGCTGAATTGCCTGCGGGTTTGCCATCAGATTTGCTGACCCGTCGCCCCGACATTCGCCAGGCCGAACAAAACCTGATCGCCAGCCATGCCAACATCGGCGCGGCCCGTGCCGCGTTTTTCCCGCGCATCAGCCTGACCGCCGGGGTTGGCTCGGCCAGCACGGCACTTGCGAATCTGTTCAGCAGCGGGTCATGGGGCTGGACACTGGCTCCGCAACTGATGCTGCCCATTTTTGATGCTGGGCGCAATCAGGCCAACCTGGAGGCGGCTCAAGTGGGGCGCGACCTGGCTGTGGCGCAGTACGAAAAATCCATCCAGAACGCTTTTCGCGAGGTGGCTGATGCCTTGGCCAGTCGCGCCACGCTGGCTGCGCAAGTGCAGGCCAGCCAGGCCCTGCTGGCAGCAGAAACCACGCGCCACCACTTGACCCAATTGCGCCTGGAGCATGGCGCGGCCAGTCAATTGGAGTGGCTCGATGCCAAACGCAGCCTGTTTAGCGCCCAGCAAACGGCGGTTCAAACCCGCTTGGCTTATTTGCAAAACCAGATTGCACTGTTCAAAACCCTGGGCGGTGGCAGCCACATGGCACAAGCCGCATCCCCAACGGCAAACTGATCACCCATGCACCCTCGTCCCCCCTCAGAAATGTCGCAAAATCCGCGAAACTTGCGGGGAAAGCTGCGTTTTTATGCAGAGACATGAGCCAACCCGGATGAACAGATCGCTATAATCTTGGTCTTTGCTGGCAAAACCCCGCTGCCTGATCAACTTTTAAGCGGGGAACTTCGCATGATGCTCTCTCCATGGCCCGATCTCCTTGGCTTGAGCACTGCACATTTTGGATTATTTGACGTAATGACCACCATCCGTGTTAAAGAAAACGAACCTTTTGATGTCGCGCTGCGCCGCTTCAAACGTACCATTGAAAAACTTGGCCTGCTGACAGACTTGCGCGCCCGCGAGTTCTATGAAAAGCCCACCGCTGAGCGCAAGCGCAAGAAGGCTGCTGCCGTGAAACGCAACTACAAGCGTATTCGCGCCATGCAACTGCCCAAGAAGCTGTACTAAGTACACCTTCTGAGGCAAGGCAGATCAGTTCAATCCGTCTTCCATGCCCACCACAGATTGAGGCCTTGCAGCCTCAGTCGCAAAGCTCGCCTAAGGACGCTCAGGCGGGCTTTTTTTATTTCAACTTTTGATAAGGATGAGCCATGACACTCAAAGAACAAATCACCGAAGACATGAAAACCGCCATGCGAGCCAAAGACAGCGAACGTCTGGGCACCATTCGTTTGTTGCTGGCAGCCGCCAAGCAGAAAGAAGTGGACGAGCGCGTGGTGCTCGATGATGCTGCCATGGTCGCCATTGTGGACAAACTCATCAAACAACGCAAAGACTCAGTTGCTGCTTACACCCAGGCGCAGCGCATGGATTTGGCTGACAAGGAAAGTGCAGAAATCAAAGTCCTGCAAGCCTATCTCCCACAACGGCTGAGCGCTGAAGAAATAACTGCCGCAGTGCAAGCCATTGTCACCGCGCTGGATGCCAAAGGGCCAGCAGATATGGGCAAAGTGATGGCAGCAGTCAAGACACAACTGGCCGGCAAAGCCGACATGGCCTTGGTGTCACAAGCTGTGAAAGCGGCTTTGGCAGGCTAAGCGTCTGCCATCAGACTCATTCAAATCGGAGATCCAGGCTATTGAGCATCGCGGTCTGCACCACCGCGTCCAGTGCAGTATCCACCATCGATTGATCAGACAACACACGCAACAATTTCGTGGACAGCATCCGTTGGAGCATCCGTTTGGTCATCGACTGGGTCTTGCCCTGCCCTGTCGTGAACAGATACATGGAGCGCTGTGGGCTGACCCAGGACAGCTGAGAACGTGTCCAAACACCATTCACAAGCATTTCCACCCAAGATCCGACCGTCAAGCTGACTGCATCCGTTTTTTCTTCTTCAAGTACAACTTCATCAGAAGAAGATGGATTCTGAGTCGTGAGTGGTGCCGCAACGCCCATGTCTTGCGGCATTTCCATGAAGCCAGAGGCTTTAGCCTCTGCAGGTGCAACCCAGTGATCCTGATTACCCTGCAGGCTACTTGCCAAACCAGTGCGTTCTGACTGAGAGGCAGGGCGAAAAGCTTGTTGATGCAATTTCATCAACACATCAAAAAATGCACTGGTTTTAACTGATGGGTAATCAATCATGCGCAGACCTTCGCGCAAGCTTGATAACAATCGTGACACCAGCTTGGTCAGTTTATCAACGTGCTTACGAGTCAGTTCTGGCTGAGCACTCCAAAGCAGCGTGTTGACCAAGGCCTTGTAATGACCCGGATCATCATCACCAGAACGGTCATTCAGTTGTGCACAAGCCATGACTTGCGCCCATGGGCCCAACAAAAAATCAACCACACTCTGGGGAACCCGTTGCAAATCAGGAATGGTTTGCATGTCACTTACCATTTTTTCAGCCAACAGATTACGCTCTTCGGCATATTCCAGCACCGCTACGACGCTGTCGATTTGATTGGAAACCTTACCTGTGGGGATGGCCTCCGACCAAAGACTCAACAAACTCTTGAGCGCAAGCTCAAAAGGCTCTGCATTCTCAATATGCAAAGAAGCCAAGGGGCTGACAAAACGTTGCAAGGACACCAAAAACGCATTGAAATGGGGATCATCCACCGAACTGAATGCCAGTCCCCGCTGGGAAATCTCTTGCAACAAACACCTCGCTGGATGTGTTCTGTCGCTGAAGAATCGGGCATCGACCAGCACCAGGCGCAGCAAGGCGGGCTCCAACCGGGCAATGATGTCACGCACGGGTTCAAGCAACCGGGTATCTTTCACCAGATTGTCCACCATCAGCGCCATCACTTCCAG